>DASWBL010000048.1:0-7714 GCA_036390615.1 Steroidobacteraceae bacterium
GTTCGAGTCTACCGACGCCGGTCGCAGCTGGGCGCCGCTCAATGAAGGTGTGGCTGCCGATTTTCTTCCCAGCTCGGACGCACCCTTTGGCCATGACCCGCACTGCTTGGCGATTCACCCGACCCAGCCAGATCGGCTTTACCAGCAAAATCACTGCGGGCTGTATCGGCTCGTTCGCCCCGCACGGCGCTGGCTGCGTATCGGCGACGCAATGCCGCGGCGGATTGGCGACATCGGGTTTCCTGTCGTCGTGCATCCGCGCGATCCGGAGACGGTGTGGGTATTCCCCATGGACGGCTCCAAGGTCTGGCCCCGCACCTGCATCGGCGGTCGCCCTGCGGTATACCGTACGCAAAGCGCGGGCCGCAGCTGGCGACGGCAGGATAGCGGGCTGCCAAGAACGCAGGCCTGGTTCACCGTGCTGCGCCAGGCCATGTGCGCGGACCAGAGCGAACGCGTCGGCGTGTATTTCGGCACGACCGGCGGCGAAGTGTGGGGCAGCACCGATGAAGGCCAACGCTGGCGGTGCCTCGCCCGGCAGTTGCCCGAGATTTACTCGGTTTCTTACGCAGGCTGAGGCGGCGCAGCCGACATGGCACTTTCGGTGAAGATACCGGGCCCGCTGCGCTCCTATACGGGCGGCGCCGCTACAGTCCTGGCGGCCGGCGCCACGCTCGCCGACCTACTCGACGATTTGAATCGCCAGTATCCGGGTATCCGGTTCCGCTTCATTGATGAGCAGCAGCGCATCCGCCCGCACATGCGCATTTTCGTCAACCACGACGAGGCGCGCCGACTCGATCTGAGGTTGCGCGACCAAGATCAGGTGCACGTGCTGTGCGCACTGAGCGGAGGCTGAGATGCCGCTCTCAGCTGACGAGCAGTCCCGCTATAGCCGGCACCTGCTGCTCGAGCAGATCGGCACTGCGGGTCAGGAGAAACTGCGCGCCGCGCGCGTGCTGATCGTCGGCGCTGGCGGGCTCGGCTCGCCGGCAGCGCTGTATCTGGCGGCGGCGGGCGTCGGCACGCTCGGAATTCTGGATTTTGATCACGTCGAGCTCTCGAACCTGCAGCGGCAGGTGTTGTTCGACAGCAGCCAGATCGGCGAACTGAAGACCGACGTCGGTCGCGCGCGGCTGCTCGCGCTGAATCCACTGATCGAGGTCACCAGCCACGCAGTCGAACTGACTGCGGCCAACGCCAGTGAACTGATCGGCCCTTACGATCTGGTGCTTGACGGGAGCGATCGGTTGGCGACCCGCTACCTGGTTAACGACAGTTGCGTCATTTTTGGCAAGATGCTGGTCACGGCCGCGATTCATCGCTTCGAAGGCCAGGCAATGAGCTACGCGCCTGGCAGGAGCCCGTGTTATCGCTGCCTGTTTCCGACCGCACCGGAGGATCTGATCCCCAATTGCGCCGAGGCCGGCGTGCTCGGCGTATTGCCGGGCGTGCTCGGCACCATCCAGGCGACCGAGGCGGTCAAGCTGCTGCTCGGGATCGGCGAACCGCTGCTTGGACGCCTGCTGACTTACGATGCCCTCGAGATGCGCTGGCAGGAATTTAGCTTTGCACGCCGCAGCGACTGCGCAGTGTGCGGCGACCGGCCGTCGATCACTCGCCCCGGCGAGGACGCCCCATCGGCGGCGCCGGTTACGGCGGTGCAGCTTCGGGAACTGCTTCGCCAGGCCGCGGCTGCCGGCGAACCCGGACCGTTGCTCATCGATGTGCGCGAACCGCGGGAATTCGTTGCCGGGCACCTGGACAATGCCCGCAACATTCCGCTCGGCGAACTGGCGCAGCGCCTGCCGGAGCTGGCCACCGAACAAAGCGTTGTGTTTATCTGCCGCAGCGGCAGGCGCAGCGCCGCCGCCGGCACGATGGCGCTGCGGGCCGGATTCCAGCACGCGGCAAGTCTCGAAGGCGGCTTACTGTCGTGGGCCGAAACCATTGATCCGCGGCTAACGGTCGCGCCCGCGTGATCAATGCGCGGCAGCCAATCGCCGCGCCATCGAGTTAAACCCCGGCTTTACCCAATAGGTCGACGATCTCGCGCAGGCTCGCTGCGAGCCCGGGGTGCCCGGCCTCGAATCTCACGGCAAAGCTCTCGAGCCGGTGTGCTTGCGTGGGGTCAACCGCGGTTCTGCCGGGTGGATTGTCGAGCAGGCGCGTTATATCGGCCGTAATGCTTCTCAGTGCGAGGCGAGCGTCATCATCCAGCGCCGGCGCGCGACGCAACTGCTCCTGCAAGGCAGCGAGCGTGTCGCGAAGCTTGGCCGCACTCATATTAGTAGCTCCATCGGAGCCGCATGCCGGGCGGCTACCGCCAAAGCTTACACGGACAGCCGTTGGCCCGCAGGATCCGCCGCCGCATGGTGCGCCGGTCGCAGGCGCGCCGGACGCCGTCGCCTGGCGACAAGTATCGATCTGGCCCGGCCCTAAACTACGACGGAACCGCTGCCGCATATCGCCCGGCCGCAGCGATCGCCTACAGGATGACCATTGATGCAGTTCGCAACCGACCACCCTTACGTACTGACCGCCAGCTGCGCGAGCCGCCTTGGCACAACCGCCGCGGTCTGCAATTTTCTGGCCGCGCAGCGCCTGTACATCATGGAGATGCACCAGTTCGACGACACGCTCAGCGGCCGGTTCTTCGTGCGGGTGATGTTTTGCCCGGTGCAGGACGAGAACTTCGACCTCGGGCGGCTGCGCAATGCGTTCGTCGCGCTGGCGAGCGCTGAAGGCATGAACTGGGCCATCCACGATACCGCCGTGCGCCCCAAAGTCATGATCATGGTCTCGCACCTGGATCATTGCCTCGAGGACCTGGTCTATCGCCAGCGCACCGGCGAACTGAAGATGGACATTCCGGCCATCGTCTCGAATCACCCGACGCTCAAACGAGTCGCCGACGCCAACGCGATTCCGTTCCATCACCTGCCGATCAGCACGGAAACCAAGGCGGCGCAGGAAGCGCGCCTGATCGAGCTGATCGAGAGCACGCAGACCGAGCTGGTGGTGCTGGCCCGCTACATGCAGATTTTCTCAGACGCGGCCTGTAGAAAGCTGCACGGCCGCGTCATCAATATCCACCACTCGTTTCTGCCGAGCTTTGTCGGCGCCAAACCCTACCACCAGGCCCACGCACGCGGCGTCAAGCTGATTGGCGCGACCGCGCACTTTGTCACGCCGGATCTGGACGAGGGGCCGATCATCGAGCAGATCGTCGAGCGCGTGGACCACAGCTTCACGCCTGACATGCTGGCTGCCTGGGGCCGCGAATCCGAGCGCCGGGCACTGACCACGGCGGTCAAACTGATCCTTGAGCACCGGATATTGCTGAACGGCGAGCGCACCGTCATTTTCCACTAATGCCGCGGTCGCGCCGCTCCCGGTCGTAGCGACATACCGCTGCGCCTGACGCATTTGCACAAGGTGTTGTCGCAATTGGAGGCCCAGCTGTGCGGGCCGGTCGCTAGACTTACCCGCTGCTGGCGTTAACGGAAGCCGCTGAACGCGGCGCCGGGTCGCCCGCCACGCGAAATTCGACGTCGCGCGCTGCCACATCCAGGGGAACCATGCCGTGAAATCTCATGCTCGAGTTGTCGTCATCGGTGGCGGCGTTGTCGGCGTCAGCACGCTGTATCACCTGACCAAGAAAGGCTGGTCGGATGTCGTGCTGCTGGAGCGCTCGGAACTGACCGCAGGCTCCACCTGGCATGCGGCCGGGCTGCTGCCGCTCTTTAACATGAGCTACACGGTTGGCCAGCTGCACAAGTACTCGGTGGATCTGTACAAGCGGCTGCCGGCGGAGACCGGTCAGGACGTGAGCTTTCACGTGACCGGCAATCTGCGCCTGGCCACGAATCCTGAGCGCATGGACGAGTACTACAAGTATTGCGGCACGGCCAACACCATCGGCGTGCCATTTGAAATCATCACGCCCGAGCAGGTCGCGAAGCTGTGGCCGCTGATCGATCTTGGCAATGGGCGCGACACGCCGAAGATCGTCGGCGCGCTGCATCACCCCGACGACGGTCATATCGCGCCGGCTGACCTGACCATGGCGCTGCGCAAGGGCGCCCGCCAGGGCGGCGCCGAAATCAATGAGCAAACCGAGGTCACGGGCGTCACCCGTACGCCTTCCGGTGAGTGGCAGATCCACACCAACAAGGGTGACATCGTCGCCGAGCATGTCGTCTGCGCCACTGGCAACTATGCGCGGCAGACCGGAAGGATGTTCGGCCTCAACGTCCCGGCGATCCCGGTTGAGCACCAGTACATCGTGTTTGACGAATCCCCTAAGCTCAAGGCTTATCGCGCCGCCGGCGGTAAGGAGCTCGCGGTGCTGCGCGAGTCGGACAAGTCTTATTACCTGCGCGAGGAGCGGCTCGGCTGGATTCTCGGGCCCTATGAGCACGGCGCGCCCGCCCGCTTCGCCGACGGCGTGCCGGAGTGGTTCGGCAAGAGCCTGTTCGAAGGCGATCTGGACCGGCTGGTGCCGCATGTCGAGGCGGCCGTACGTCGCGTGCCGGCGCTCGATGGCTGCGGCATCAAGGACGTTGTCAACGGTCCGATCTCCTACACGCCGGACGGGAGCCCCTTGGTCGGTCCGGCCTGGGGCTTGCCCAATGTGTGGCTCAACGAGGGTCACAGCTTCGGCATCACGGCCGCCGGCGGCTCTGGCTGGCAGCTGGCTGAATGGATCGTCGAGAAAGAGCCCGGCATCGACATGCTGGCGGTCGATCCGCGCCGCTTCGGCCCCTACACCAGCAAGCGCTACGTGGTGAAGAAAAACGAAGAGACCTACCACGAGGTGTTCACGATCCATTTTCCGGACGAGGAGCGGCCCGCAGGAAGGCCGGCCAAGACCAGCCCGGTGTATGACAAGCTCGACCGGCTTGGCGCGGTCTGGGGTCAGCGCTATGGCTGGGAGCGTGCCAACTGGTTCGCGCCGCCGGGCGTGGAGCGCAAGGATCAATGGAGTTTCAGGCGCTCCAATTATTTCCCGCACGTCGGCAATGAGTGCCGCCTGATGCGCGAGCGCGTCGGCATCATCGACCTGACCCCCTTCACCAAGCACCTGGTCGGCGGTCCGGGCGCCGAAGCGTGGCTTGATTCGCTGGTGGCCAACAAGGTGCCGGTCAAGACCGGCCGCATTGCGCTCAGCCATGCGCTGACAGCGCGCGGCGGCATCCGCTCCGAATTTACGCTCACCAAACTGCCGGACGGCAGTTTCTATGTTGTCAGCGCCGGTGCTGCGGAACGCTACGACGCTGACTACCTGCAAAAGCGCCTGCCGGCCGACGGCTCGGTGACCCTGCGCAATATCACCACGAGCCGGGGATGCTTTGTGCTGGCCGGACCGCGCTCGCGCGAGGTGCTGGCCAAGTTGACCGACGCACCACTCGACAACGCCTCGTTCCCGTGGCTGTCGAGCCAGGTGCTGGAAGTGGGCCTCGCGGTCGATGTCTACACTCTGCGCGTCAACTTCGTCGGCTCCTTAGGCTGGGAGCTGCACTTCCCGATCGAGTACGCCCACCACTTGTTCGATGCGCTGTTCGCAGCCGGCAAGGAATACGGCATTGGCATGGTCGGCATGCGGGCCATGGAATCGCTGCGCCTGGAGAAGTCCTATCGCATGTGGGGCAGCGACATGACGCGTGATTACACGCCGTTCGAGACCGGACTCGACCGGTTCGTGCGCATGAATAAAGGCGAGTTCATTGGGCGCGCGGCGCTGCTCAAGCAGCAGCAGGCCGGCGTGCCCAACCACTTCGTGACGCTGACCGTGGATGGCGTCAGCGACGCCGATCCGGCCGGTAACGAGCCGCTATTTGACCCCAAGGGCAAGATGATCGGCCGGGCGACCGCCGGCGGCTACGGCCACACCATTGGCCAGAGCATCGCCATCGGTTACGTCAAGCCGGCGTTCTCGGCGCTCGGCACCGAGCTGCAGATCGAGATCCTGGGCAAGCGGCACAAGGCGACCGTGGTCCGCGAATCGCCCTACGACCCGGAGAACGTGCAGCTGCGGGCATGATCTAGGCCCGGCCGCCAGCGGCGGCGGTCCGGTCGATGCGGCTTGCGGCCGCAGATGATATTTGACGAATGCCGCATTATGTCGAATAGGTACAATCTCGGCGACGGCTAAGTGCTCGTTGCCGCAGGAAGCGGCAGCCCATGATGGGCGCCCTGGGATAGTCGAGCAAAGATGATGCGAAGATTTTCCGGCCTCTCCCTACTGCTCGGCGGCCTGTCGGGCCAGCGCCGCTGGGCCGAGCAGTGGCGCTCGCCGGAGCCGAAAAGCGGCTATGACGCCATCATTGTCGGTGGCGGCGGCCACGGGCTGGCGGCGGCTTATTACCTTGCGAGCGAGCATGGCCTGCGCAATGTCGCGGTGCTCGAGAAAGGCTGGATCGGCGGCGGCAATACCGGGCGCAAAACCACGGTCATCCGCTCCAACTACCTCTTTAGCGAGAGCTCAGCGCTCTACGATCATGCCGTCAAGCTGTGGGAGACGCTGTCGCAGGAACTCAATTACAACGTCATGTTCTCGCAACGCGGCGTGCTGATGCTGGCGCACACGGTGCACGATGAGCAGGTCGCCAAACGCCACATCCACGCCAACTTCGCTAACGGCGTCGACAACGAATGGTTGAGCGCCGCAGAGGCCAAGGCCTTCTGTCCGCCGCTCAACATCGGCACCGAGCTGCGCTACCCGGTCATCGGCGGCGCGCTGCAGCGGCGCGGCGGCACCGCACGCCACGATGCAGTCGCCTGGGGCTATGCCCGTGCGGCGAACGCGCTCGGCGTCGATATCATTGAAAACTGCGAAGTCACCGGCGTGCGGCGTGACGCCAACGGCGCCATCGCGGCGGTGGAAACCAGCCGCGGCCTGATCAGCAGCCGGCGCGTCGCCGTATCGGCGGCCGGCCACAGCTCCGTGGTGATGGGCATGGCCGGCGTGCGCTTGCCGATCGAGAGTTTTCCGCTGCAGGCACTGGTATCCGAGCCGATCAAGCCCATTTTTCCCTGCGTGGCGATGTCCAACACCATCCACGCCTACGTCAGCCAGTCCGACAAGGGCGAACTGGTGATCGGCGCGAGCACCGATGCCTACACCTCTTATACGCAGCGCGGCGCACTGCACGTGAGCATGCATACGCTGGAGGCCGTCTGCGAGCTGTTCCCGATCTTCAGGCGCCTGCGGATGCTGCGTAACTGGGGCGGCATCGTCGATGTGACGCCGGACCGCTCGCCCATCATCGCCAAGACGCCGGTCCCGGGCCTGTATGTGAATTGTGGCTGGGGGACCGGTGGCTTCAAGGCAACGCCGGGCGCTGGCCACCTGCTGGCGTGGACTGTGGCGCACGATGCGCCGCATCCGATCAATGCACCGTTCACGCTCGAGCGCTTCGCCGCAGGGCTGCTGATCGATGAGGCCGCGGCCGCCGCGGTCTCGCACTAAGTTGCCACCATGTTGCTGATCAAATGCCCCTACTGCGGCGTGCGTCCGGAACTGGAATTCAGTTACGGCGGCGAGGCGCACCTGACGCGCCCGTCACCGGCAGAGTCACTGACCGATGAACAATGGGCCGATTTCCAGTACGGGCGCACCAACACCCGTGGCCTGCACGCCGAACGCTGGCGCCATGCGCGCGGCTGCGGGCAATTTTTCAACGCCGTGCGCGACACGACCACCGACCAG
>DASWBL010000049.1:0-5099 GCA_036390615.1 Steroidobacteraceae bacterium
GGCCGGCCGAGATGCGACAGCAGCAGCACGCGCGCGCCTTTTTCCAGCGCCAGCCGGATGGTCGGCAGCGCCGCTCGGATGCGCGCGTCGCTCGACACGGCCCCGTCCTGCACCGGCACGGTCAGGTCCTCGCGGATCAGTACCCGCTTGCCGGCCAGATCCAGGTCCGCCATGCGCAACACTGGCATCGCGTTCAGCCCGCCTTGGACCAGGCCAGCGTCGTGTCTATCATGCGGTTGGAAAAGCCCCACTCGTTGTCGTACCAGGCACAGACCTTGACCAGGTGGCCGTCGATGATCCTGGTCATCGTGGCATCGTAGGTAGCCGAATGCGCATCGTGGTTGTAATCGACCGACACCAGCGGCGCATCGGTCCACGCCAGGATCCCTTTCAGCGGGCCGGCCGTGGCCGCCGCCTTCAGCAAGGCGTTGATTTCCTCGATCGTCGTCGGCCGCTTCGGCGTGAAGGTCAGGTCGACCAGCGACACGTTGATTGTGGGTATGCGCACGGCAAAGCCGTCGAGCTTGCCTTTGAGCTCCGGCAGCACCAGGCCGACCGCAGCGGCGGCGCCCGTCTTCGTGGGGATCATCGACATAGTGGCCGAGCGCGCTCGGCGCATATCTTCATGGTAGACGTCGATCAGGCGTTGATCGTTGGTGTAGGCATGCACCGTAGTCATCAGGCCGCGCTCGATGCCGATGCCGTCATTGAGTACCTTGGCGACCGGCGCCAGGCAGTTGGTCGTGCACGAGGCGTTGGACATAACCGTGTGGCTCGCTTTGAGCGACTGGTGGTTGACGCCGTAGACGATGGTGGCGTCCACGTCCTTGCCGCCCGGTGCCGAGATCACCACTTTTTTCGCGCCACCGGCCAGGTGCCGACCGGCGTCGGTCTTGGTGGTGAAAAATCCGGTGCATTCAAGCACGATTTCAGCGCCGAGTTCGCCCCAGGGAATCTTGGACGGATCGCGCTGGGCGATCACCTTGATGCGATCGCCATTGACCACCATTGCATCGCCGTCGACGCTGACGGTGCCCGGGAATTTGCCGTGCGTCGTGTCCTGCCGCGTCAGGTATGCGTTGGAATTCGGATCGCACAGATCGTTGATCGCCACGATCTGCAGCTCCTTCTGTCGGCCGCTTTCGTACAGCGCGCGCAACACGTTGCGACCGATGCGGCCGTAACCATTAATGCCAACCTTGACAGACATTGCGAATCCCCTGTGTTTGAATGCCGCGGCCGGCGCGTGGTGACGCGCCCCGTCAGGCGAGCAATTCTAGTATCAACTGCAGCGCATTAGCGCTGGTAAAGCCAAATTTATTGAACAGCGCCGCGCCCTTGCCGGATGCCCCAAAGGTGTCGATGCCGAGCACCCGCCCGCCGTTGCCGGCGTAGCGCCACCACAGCCCGGTGGTGCCGGCCTCGATGACCAGTCGCCGGCTGACCCGTGCCGGCAGCACCTGCTCGCGCCAGGTGGCATCCTGCGCATCAAAAACATCGGTGCTCGGCATCGACACTAATCGCACGCGCCGGCCTTGCGCCTGAGCGGCCTTGACCGCCTCAAGACCGATGGCGACTTCCGAACCGGTGGCGATCACCAGCGCCTCCGGCTCGCCCGCGCAGTCGAGCAGCACGTAGCCGCCGCGTGCAATCGCCGCGGCCTGCTCGGCGCGCGCCACTGGCGGCAGGCCTTGGCGTGTGGTGACCAGGCAGGTCGGTCCATCGCTGCGTTCGATGGCGTGCAGCCAGGCCACCGCCGTCTCCACCGCGTCGGCGGGACGCCACAGACTCAGGTGCGGCATCAGCCGCAGGCTGCCGAGATGCTCGATCGGCTGATGAGTCGGGCCGTCCTCGCCTAAGCCAATCGAGTCGTGCGAGTACACCAGCAGCACGCGCTGGCGCATCAACGCCGCGAGCCGCACGGCATTGCGCGCGTAATCGGAGAAAGTCAGGAACGTGCCCGAATAGGGCTTGAAGCCGCCGTGCAGCGCCAGCCCGTTCAGGATCGCGGTCATGCCAAACTCGCGCACGCCATAGTGCAGGTAGTTGCCAGTGGGATCCTCACGCGTCATGACGCGTGAATCCTTGCGCCAGGTGTTGTTCGAGCCGGTCAGGTCGGCCGATCCACCAAATAATTCCGGCAGCGCCGGGCCGAGGTTGTTCAGCGTATTTTGCGAGGAAACGCGGGTCGCCGCGGTGGCAGTGGCGGCGCCGGCGGCCTGCAGCACGGTGGCGCGCACCTGCGGCCAGGATTCGGGCAGTCGTCCGTTCATGCGCCGGTCGAGCTCTGCGGCAAGCTGCGGAAAGGCCGCCTGATAGCGCTGGTACAGCGTCTGCCACTGCGCCTCGGCCGCGGCTCCGGCTGCGCGCCGATCCCATGCTGCGCGCAGCTCATCGGGAATGACAAAGGCCGGATACGGCCAGCCAAGCTGCACGCGTGCGGCCGCCACCTCATCGGCCCCGAGCGCCTCGCCGTGCGCTTTGGCCGTGCCGGCGCGAGTCGGAGCGCCGTAGCCGATGATCGTGCGGCAGCAGATCAGCGTCGGCCGCGTCGTGTCGGCACGCGCCGCGCGGATCGCCTCGGCCACCGCCTCGCCATCCAGCCCGTCGACGGCGGCGATCACCTGCCAGCCGTAAGCGCGGAAACGCTCTGGCGTATTGTCCGTGAACCAGCCAACGACCTTGCCATCGATCGAGATGCCGTTGTCGTCATAAAAGCAGATCAGTTTGCCGAGCCCCAGCGTGCCGGCGAGCGAGCAGGCCTCGTGCGAAATGCCTTCCATCAGGCAGCCGTCGCCGCAAAATGCCCACGTGTAATGATCAATGACTTCGAGCCCCGGGCGGTTGAATTCGGCCGCCAGCAATTTTTCGGCCAGCGCAAACCCAACCGCGTTGGCCAGCCCCTGGCCCAGCGGGCCGGTGGTCGTCTCGATGCCGATGTCGAGGTCGTGCTCGGGATGCCCCGCGGTGCGCGAGCCGAGCTGGCGGAACTGGCGCAGTTCATCGAGCGCGAGCGGATAACCGGTCAGGTACAGCACCGCGTACAGCAGCATCGAGGCGTGGCCGTTCGAGAGCACGAACCGGTCCCGGTTCCACCAGCGCGGATTGGCCGGATTGTGCTTGAGCACCTCGTGCCACAGCACCGTCGCAAAATCGGCCATGCCCATCGGCGCGCCGGGGTGGCCGGAGTTCGCCTGCTGCACAGCATCCATCGCCAAAGCCCTAATACAATTGGCTAATTCGCGTCGTGTTGGCATGACTTGCTCGGTGCGGTGGTAGTTGGGTTGCGCGCAGCAAAGGGCGCGCATTGTCTATCACGCGAATTTTCCCGGCAACTTAGCTCGTGTCGCCATCCGCCGCCGTCGGCCACGAGCGACAGAAAAACCCTTGCCCCGGCGTGCCGCGCGGTGCCCAATGGCGGCGCGGATCCGCTGCCGCCGCGCACTTGGTTAAATGCGCGTTTAACATCATTGGCGGCAGATTTTCAGAACTGAGTGCTGCATCCGCAGTCCAAGTAAATAGCTGTCCACGGAGTTTGACCCAGTTCACCGGGCCATTTTTGGCCACTGTGTAACATCACACTTTATGAGCGCCGATATCCGCCTGCTGCAGTTCTCCGATCCGCACCTGTTTGACAGTGTGGCGGACGCCTTGCGCGGCGTGTGCAGCTATGAATCGCTGCGCGCGGTGCTTGCGCATGCGGGCACTCACCTGGCCGCCGCGGATGCCGTGCTGCTAAGCGGCGATCTGGTCAACGACGAGGTCGGCGGCTACCGCCACGTCCGCCAGCTGTTTGGCGCCCTCGGCAAGCCGGTGCTTTGCGTGCCGGGCAATCACGATGATCCGGAGGCCATGCGCGAGGCGCTCGCTGTGCCGCCATTTCAAACCGACGGTCACCTCGACCTCGGCGCCTGGCGGATCATCCTGGTCGACAGCTGCTGGCCCGGCCACGTGCTGGGGCGCATCGGCGCCGGCGCGCTGCAACGGCTCGATGAGAGCCTGCGCAGCGCGCAGGACCGGCCGAGCCTCATTTGCCTGCACCATCACCCAGTGCCGCTCGGCAGCCGCTGGATTGATTCGATCGGCCTGCAAAACGCCGATGAATTCATTGCCGTGACCGATCGCTACCCGGCGCTGCGGACCATCGTCTGGGGCCACGTGCACCAGAATTTCGATAGTCGCCGCAAAGGCGTACGGCTGCTGGCCACGCCCGCGACCTGCGCCCAGTTCCTGCCGCATACGGACAGTTTTGCCGTTGACCCGAGTCCACCTGGCTACCGGCGCCTGACGCTTGCCGCGGATGGGACATTCAGCACCGAGGTGCTGCGTATAGCTGCGGCCGGCCACGGGCACGGGCACGGGGAACCACCGCTGGTCGCGGGGCACCGCAGCCGCTGAGCTTTATCGGTCAGTGCGCACCAGCGGCGCGAGAATCTCGAGCCGCGCTTGCGCGTCGTCCGTCTCCAGCAGCCGCTGCTGCGCCGCCCGATCGAGTGGCAGCAGCTCCGCAAAGCGATTGCTGACCCAACCGGCCTCATCGAACCGCGGCTGCAGGAACTGCGCCGTCGTGCCCAGCTCCTCGAGCACGCGCTGCAGCACTGCGACCAGCGGCTGCTGTGCCGCCGTCAGCGGCACCGTTGCGCCTTCGGGCAGCCATGACACCTGGGCCAGGTGCAGCCCGTCGGGCTGCAGCGAGCGCTGCTCGATGCGAAAGCGCCGTTCGCCGCGACACAGCAGCCCGAGCAGGCCGTCATCGGCGGTGTTGAAATCCACGATGCGCGCGCTGGTACCGACCGTGGCGAGTTGATCGATGGCGCCAGTTTCGGTGCCGCCCAGTATCTGCACGACGCCGAACTCGGATTCGGTGCGCAGGCAGCGCCCCACCATGTCGACGTAGCGCGGCTCGAAGATGCGCAGCGGCAGCAGTCCGCCCGGAAACAATACCGTGCGCAGCGGGAACAGCGGCAGTGGGTTCATCGGCTCAGCGCTCCCGGTGCGCATCTTATATCAAGCCCTCAGTGCTCCCGGTTGCGCAGCCGCTCGAGCAGCCGGCCGTGAATGCCGCCGAATCCGCCGTTGCTCATCACCAGCACGTGATC
>DASWBL010000050.1:0-4135 GCA_036390615.1 Steroidobacteraceae bacterium
CTTGAGCAGGTTGCCGGCGTCCATCGAGCCCTCGGCGCGGCCGGCGCCGACCACGGTGTGCAGCTCATCGATGAACAGGATGACCTGCCCTTCCTGCTTGGCGAGCTCGGAGAGCACGGCCTTCAGCCGCTCTTCGAACTCGCCGCGGAACTTGGTGCCGGCGATGAGCGCGCCCATGTCCAGCGTCAGCACCCGCTTGTCCTTGAGGCCCTCGGGCACTTCGCCGTTTACGATGCGCTGGGCCAGGCCCTCCACGATGGCGGTCTTGCCCACGCCCGGCTCGCCGATGAGCACCGGGTTGTTCTTGGTGCGCCGCTGCAGCACCTGGATCGTGCGCCGGATCTCATCGTCGCGGCCAATGACCGGGTCGAGCTTGCCGGCGCGCGCCCGTTCGGTCAGGTCGACGGTATATTTTTCCAGCGCCTGGCGCTGCTCCTCGGCACCGGCGTCCTTGACTTGCTCGCCGCCACGCACTTCCTCGATGGCTTTTTCCACCGCGGCGCGCTGCACGCGGCACTCCTTCAGGAGCTTCGCGAGCGTGGCGCGATCCTCAAAGGCGGCCAGCACGAACAGTTCGCTCGCAATGAACTGATCGCCGCGCTGCTGCGCGAGCTTGTCGGTGACGTTGAGCAGTCGCGTCAGGTCATTGGAGACATGCACTTCGCCGGCACGGCCTTCGACCGTGGGCAGCCGGTCCAGTGCCTGGATCAGCAGTGTACGGAGCTAGGCCACGTCGGCGCCGGTCTTGGCCAGCAGCGGCCGGATGTTGCCGCCGTTCGCATCGAGCATAGCCAGCAGTACGTGCGCCGGCTCGATGAACTGATTGTCCCGGCCAACGGCCAGGGACTGGGCATCGGCCAGCGCACCCTGGAAGCGGCTTGTCAGCTTATCCATCCGCATCTAGTTTTTCCTTGAAAATCAAGCCTAGCGGCTCCGTTTTTGGGGTCTGCATGGGCCAAATTCAAGACCGGGACGCATCGCCCGCATCTAGCTTCAAATCAACCGAGGAGCCGTTGTGCCGCGACGATCACCGCGACCCCGGCGCCGATCAATAGCACCTGCCAGATCCCGCCGCGGACGTCGACGCGCCGGTGCAGTCCCGGAATCAGGTCGGCAACGGCAACGTAGATCAGCGAGGCGGCCGCGACCGCCACCGCATACGGCAACACCCCGAGCGTGTGGCGCAGCGCAAAGTAGCCGATCAGGCCGCCGATGATCGAGGTCAGGCTGCTGGCCAGATTGAACACCATCGCGCGCACCGGGCTCATGCCGGCATGCAGCAGTACGGCTAGATCGCCCAGTTCCTGTGGAATCTCGTGCGCGGTGATGGCGAGCGTCGTCACCAGCCCGAGCCGCACATCGGTCAGAAAGGCTGCCGCAATCAACACGCCGTCAAAGGCGTTGTGCATGCCGTCGCCGAACAGCACGATCCAGCCGGCCGCCTGCCGGCGCAGCTGGTCGATCTCATCCAGGTCCTCGCTGTGACTGTGCCGCCAGAGCACCAGCTTCTCGAGCACGAAAAACAACCCGATGCCGGCCAGCACGCAGGCGCCGACCAGCTGCACGTGTGCGGCGCCCGCCGCAGCCAGCGCGTCGGGCAGCAGATCCAGCAACGCTGCCGCCAGCATTGCGCCAGTGGCAAAACTGATCAGTTGCGGCAGCGCCGCGTTGCGACGCGCGGCCGGCAGCAGCAAAAACGCGCTCGCGAGCGCCGCGCTGAGCACACCACCCAAGAGCGTTGCGGTCACGATCCACGACAGCGCACTCATCGCCATCGACCCGCGACGGCCTGTAATCCGGTCCCATCAATTATCATCGCTATCAACACCGAATATTTACGCAAGCTGCGGATCGATCCAGATCAGGGCCGCCATGCGTCCCGTCTGACCGTCGCGCCGGTAAGAGAAAAATTGTTCTTCTTCCGCATAGGTGCAAGGCGGGCAGCCCGCCACCGTGTGCACGCCGAGTGCCGCCAGACGCTGCCGGGCGAGCGCCTGCAGGTCGCACTGCCAACGGCCCCGGGCATTGAGCGTGAAGGCCCGTACTGCCTCAGGATCATGCGACGCGAATGCAGCCCGCACTTCGTCGCCAACCTCAAAATGCGCCGCACAGATCACCGGTCCGAGCCACGCGCACAACAGCGCAGGCTGCACGCCTGTTGCCGCCACCGTGGCCTCAAGCACTCCGCCAGCCAGGCCGCGCCAGCCGGCGTGGGCAACGCCCACGGCATCGCCATTGCGACTGGCAAAAAGCACCGGTAAACAGTCGGCCACCTGCACGGCCAGTACCCGCCCCGGACGGTGCGTGACTGCGGCGTCCGCCATCATGGGCGCGCCGGTTTGATCGGCGCTCGCCACCTGCACGCCATGCACCTGCTCGAGCCACGCAGGCTCCGCCGGCAAAGCGTATTGCCGGCGCAACCGGCGCCGGTTCTCGGCCACCCGCGCAGGCTCATCGCCAACGTGCGTGGCAAGGTTCAACGAGCGGTACTTCCCTTCGCTGACACCACCTTGGCGCTGGGTACAGACCGCCCGCACGGGCGCGGCCACCGGCCAGCAGACCTCGAGCGCCCCGCTGCTCACGCCGTACTCCGGTGCGCCGCACGCAGTTTCGCGATCATGCGGCGCAGATCCTCGGGGAGCGGTGCCACAAATACGCGGCGCCGGTGTGTCGTCGGATGGATTAGCGTCAGGCGGCGCGCATGCAGCGCCTGGCGCGCAAAGCCTGCCCGCGCGCCGCTGCCGCTCTGGCGCCGGCCGCCGTAGACCGGGTCACCGGCGATCGGCAGGCCGACATGCGCGAGATGCACGCGGATCTGGTGCGTGCGGCCGGTCTCAAGCTCGATCTTAAGCAGCGTGTGAGCGCCGAACCGCTCCTGTACGCGAAAATGGGTAATGGCGCGGCGCCCGTCACCACGCACGGCCATCCGGGTGCGGGCGGTGCGATGCCGGCCGATCGGCGCCTCGATCCTGCCGCCGGCCGTCGGCGCGCCGACGCAAACGGCGAGATACTCGCGTCCGACCTGCCGCTGCTGCAGCGCCGCCACCAGCGCCGTGTGCGCCTGCGGCGTGCGCGCGACCACCAGCACGCCGCTTGTATCCTTGTCGAGCCGGTGCACAAGCCCGGCGCGCGGCACCTGCGCGAGTGCCGGATCATGGGCGAGCAGTGCATTTTGCAACGTGCCGTCGGGTTGACCGGCGCCGGGATGCACCGTCAGGCCCGCTGGCTTGTTGATCACGATGATGGCCGGATCCTCGTAAAGAATCGAAAGCGGCAGCTTCTGGGGCAGCACCGCCCCCGCGGGTGCGAATTCGGCCTGCAGCTTTACTTGCTCGCCCCCGAACACGGCATCGCGCGGGCGCGCGGTGGCGCCGCCCACGGTAACCGCGCCGGCGCGAATCCAGCGCTGAATCCGCGCGCGCGAGTACTGCGGCCACTGTGCCGCGAGCGCCTGGTCGAGCCTTAAGCCCCTGGCCGAGGCCGGCAGCTCGATCGCATGGGTCTGGAACTTGGCGGACATCAGGCGGTCGGAGTCGGAACATTCATATTGGTTATACTGCTCCATTGTCCTGCCAGGTCTCAATGCGATGCCCCACTCCGCCGTCTCCGTGACCGTGATCCGCGCGCTATGCATTGCCGTCGCCGGCAGCGTGCTGCTGGCCGGCTGCCACACCACTGACCGCGATCTGAACCGGGCCACGGCCGAAAAGCTGTATGGCAACGCGCACAAGGCGATGGACAACGGCGATTACCAGTTCGCCATCAAAAATTACGAGGCGCTGGCCGCGCGCTTTCCGTTCACCGACCAGGCCCGCCAGGCGCGGCTCGATATGATTTACGTGTACTACCGCAAAGGCGAGACCGAGTCGGCCGAAGACGCGGCCGATCAGTTCTTGCGGGAAAATCCCACGCACCCGCGCGTCGACTACGCCTGGTACATGAAAGGCATGATCGACTACGAGCGGATTCCGAACTGGCTGGAGAGATGGTTCGGCGTCGACATGGCCAAGCGCCCGCCGACTACCGCGCTGAAATCGATCGCTGCCTTCAGCACCGTGGTGAGCCAGTACCCGAAAAGCATCTACGCCCACGACGCGCTGCGGCGCATGGTGTACCTGCGCAACCGGCTGGCGCA
>DASWBL010000051.1:0-2702 GCA_036390615.1 Steroidobacteraceae bacterium
AGAGCGAGGTCAACCGCACGCGCGCCAGCATCGCGGTGGCACGCGCGGCGCGTGACGCGGCCGCCCAGTTGCTGCAGCGGCTGGATGCACAGCGCCCGGAGCTGGAAGAGGAGCGGGAACTAGCCCGCGAGCATGGCAACCACTGCCGCGGCGAGGCCCAACGCGAACAGCTGGCCTTGCGCGATGCGCTGATCCGGCACGAGAGCCACCGCTCTACGCACCAGTCCATGGGCAACGCGCTGGCGCGCATGCTCGAGCAGCAGGCCGAGTTAGATCAACGGCGCACCGAATTGACTGCTGCCTTGCAGGCGGCCGAAGCGCCGGCCCGTGAACAGCTGGGGGCCTTGCAGGAAGCGCTTACGCGGCGACTGGATCTGGAGGCCGAACTAACCCAGTCGCGGCGTGCGGCCGAGGAAGCCGAGCGCGAACTGCGCGCGCTCGAACAGCGGCGGCTGGAGGCCGAGGGGCGTGTCGGTGTGGCGCGGGCCGATTCCGAGCAGGCGCGGCTCGCGGCACAGGAATCGCGGCTACGGCGTGAATCGGTACTTGAACAGTTTGCGGCCACGCACTGCAAGCTCGAAGAGATTACCACCAACCTCAGCGCCGAGGCGCAGACCGAGCCGTGGGAGCTTAGGCTGACTGAGGTGCGCGCCGATATCGAAAAGCTCGGCCAGGTGAACCTGGCGGCAATCGATGAACTCAAGGAGCAGTCCGAGCGCAAAACTTACCTCGACCGGCAATACAACGACGTCAACGATGCGCTCAACACGCTGGACCAGGCGATGCGCAAGATGGATCGTGAGACCCGCGTGCGCTTCGAGGACACCTTCAACCAGATCAACCAGGGGTTGAAGGACAAATTCCCGCGGCTATTCGGCGGCGGGCACGCATACCTCGAACTGGTCGGCGACGATCCGCTCAGCGCCGGAGTCGCCGTCATGGCCCGGCCCCCTGGCAAGCGCAACAGTACGATTTCCCAGCTCTCCGGCGGTGAGAAGGCGCTGACGGCCGTGGCGCTGGTGTTTTCGATCTTCGATCTGAATCCGGCGCCGTTTTGTCTGCTCGACGAAGTGGACGCGCCGCTCGATGAGCAGAACGTTGGGCGTTACTGCGAGATCGTCCGCGATATGGCGGCACGCGTACAGTTCATCTTCATTACCCACAACAAGTCCACGATGGAATTAGCCTCGCAGCTCGTGGGCGTGACCATGCATGAGCCGGGAGTTTCCCGGCTGGTCACGGTGGACGTCGACGAGGCGGTGCGCCTCGCGGCGGTGTGAGCATGGCCATGAGCGCCTTGCGCTGGATCTTGCTGGCCCTTGGTGTGTTGTTTTTTGTCGGGCTGAGCTTGCGCGAGTGGCGCCGCTCGCATCAGGCGACGCGCGCCGCCCAGCTGCCCGGCACGCGCACTGACCCGGTCATCGACGACCTCCCTGGCCTGACCGCGGTGCCGGCGGCGCGCAGCGGCCAGGCGCAGATACCGGATGGCGGGCGCCGTCTGCCAGTGGTCGACTGGTCGACGGCGACCGATGATGAGTCGGCAGATCCAGCGTCGCCGGCCAACGCGCCCGATGCCAGGCAACGACGCGATTTCGAACCGACCCCGGTTTACAGCAGCTCGGCGGTAATCATCGATCAGCCAGCGCTGCGCATTGACTGGCCGCCGGAAGCGACCCGACGGATTCTGTCGCTGCGAGTCGTGCCAGCACGGATGGACCGGCTGGCAGGGCGCGCCGTGCGGCTGGCGCTGTCGGCCAGCGGCTTCCGGCACGGGCCCTTCAGCATCTATCATCTGCCCGGCCCGGACGGGCGGGTGCTCATCAGCGCCGCCAACCTCTCGCAGCCAGGCGTGCTCGATCCGCAGCGAATCGACGGCCAGCGCTTGTTCGGATTGAATCTGTTCACCGTCGTGCCCGGCCCGCTCGAACCGTCGGCGGCGCTGAAACGCTTGCTCGAGGTGGCTACCACGCTGGCCGGCCGCATTGACGGTCAGGTGCAGGATGAGCGCGGCCAGGCGGTCGAACTGGCTGAAATTGCCATACTGCAGGAGCGATTGCTGGGCCAGACGCAGCGGCTCGGCGGAGGAGCGGAGAAGCCCCATTGAGCGGTGGTCCGGCCGAGAACGTGAGCAAGCTTCGGGCGTTGCTCGCCGAGCATGATCGGCGCTACTACGTGCTTGATGAGCCACAGATCTCCGATGCCGAGTACGACCAGTTGCTGCTGCAACTGCGTGCCCTCGAGGCGCAGCACCCCGATCTGATCAGGCCTGAATCCCCGACGCAACGTGTCAGCGGCAGCCCCGCGGCAGGCTTTGAGCCCGTTGCGCACGGCGTGCCCATGCTGTCGCTCGATAACGCATTCAATGCCGAGGATGTGGCCGGCTTCGATCAGCGCGTGCGCGAACGCCTGGGCGGAGCGGGGCCAATAGCCTACTGCGCGGAACCCAAGCTCGATGGCCTGGCCGTCTCGCTTCGCTACCGGCAGGGCCTGCTGCTGCAGGCTGCCACCCGTGGGGACGGTGCCACCGGCGAAGATGTCACTGCCAACCTTCGCACCATCCGCTCCGTGCCGCTGCGCCTGCACGGCGAAGTACCCGAGGAAGTGGAGGTGCGCGGTGAAGTATTCATGCCGGTGGCCGGATTTGCCCGGCTGAATGCGGCGGCCATGGCCGCCGGCGAAAAACAGTTCGTCAATCCGCGCAA
>DASWBL010000052.1:0-6729 GCA_036390615.1 Steroidobacteraceae bacterium
TATTCTGTGATCCGGTTCGTGTTTTTCGCGCTGCCGGCCGGGTGTGTTTAAATCCCCGACCATGTTCCAGCCCCTGTCGGTATTTGTCGGCCTGCGCTATGTGCGCTCCCGACAGCACAAATTCTTTGTCTCGCTGATCACCTGGGTGTCGCTGGCTGGCGTCAGCACCGGAGTTGCCGCGCTGATCGTCGTGCTGTCGGTGATGAACGGGCTGGGCGGTGAACTGCGCACCCGGCTTTTGTCACTCGGCGATCATGCGCGCATCGTGCAAAGCGGGCCGGCCGCACAGGCCGACAATGCGGCGCTGGCCGTGAAACTTCGGGCACTGCCCGGCATCGTCGGCGTTGCCCCCTACACCGAGCTGCAGGCGCTCGCCGTGCGGACCCCGGAAATGGTGCCGCTGACGCTGCGCGGCATCGAGCCGGCGACTGAAGCGAAGCTCAGTGATCTTGCGACCCTGGTCGAAGAGGGGACGCTCTCGACAGTGCAGCCCGGCAGCAATGCGCTGCTCCTCGGCCGGGTAATCGCCGATCAACTTGGCGCCCAGGTTGGCGCGCCACTGACGATCATGGTGCCGGTGGTCGACGCCAACGGCATTCCCGAGCCACAAGAGCGCGAGTTCGTCGTTGCCGGCATTTTCGAAGCGGGCATCCAGGATCTTGACGGGACCCTGGCACTCGCGGACCTCGCCGACGTGCGCGCGCTGGCGCCGCAAGCCGAAGGCGTGAGCGGCCTGCGGCTGCGCTTCGCCGATCCGCTGGCCGCACCGCTGATCATGCCCGCGGTGCGTGCGCTCGCCGGCCCGGGCTTCCTGATCCGCGACTGGACCCAGGATAATGCCAGCTACTTTCGCGCCATCCGCATTGAAAAGACCATGATGGCACTGATCCTGCTGCTGATCGTCGGCGTGGCCGCGTCCAACATCGTCGCGATGCTGATGATGGTCGTCAACGACAAGCGCACCGATATCGCCATCCTGCGCACGCTCGGCGCCTCGCCGCCGCGGGTGCTGGCGGTATTCGTGATCCAGGGACTGGTGATCGGCTGGGCAGGCGTGCTCTCAGGCGTCGCCCTGGGCGTCGTGCTGGCTGTCAATGTAACCCGCATCGTACCGTTTCTCGAGCGCCTGTTTCGCTTCCAGTTCCTGGACTCGGATGTCTACTACATCACGCAGCTGCCCTCGGACCCGCACCCGCGCGACATCGTGTGGATCGGTGTGGCGGCATTGCTGCTGACGCTGGTGGCGACGCTGTATCCGGCGCTCAGGGCCTCGCGCACGTCGCCGGCCGACGCGCTGCGCTACGAATAGGCCGTGCCGATGTCAGCTCCGTACGAATGGATCCTCGGCACGCGCTACCTGCGCTCAACCGAGCGGCGCGGCTTATTGTCGTTTACCTCGATTGTCTCGGTGCTGGGCCTCGCGGTCGGCGTCGCGGTGCTGCTGGTCGTGTTGTCGGTCATGAATGGCTTCGAGCGCGAACTGAAGAGCCGGATCCTGAGCGTCACGAGTCACGCGACACTGATGGGTCTGAACGGCACGCTGCCCAACTGGCAGGACGCCGAGCGCCGCGCGAACGCCTATCCGGGCGTGGTGGCGGCGGCGCCCTATGTCGAGGCGCAGGCGATGCTGGCGCACGGCAACGTGGTCAGCGGCACCGTCGTGCGCGGCGTCGATCCGCTGCAGGAGCTCAAGGCCGTGGGGCTGGCGCAGCGCATCCGCGGTGGTTCGGTGCTGGATCTTAAGCCAGGCAGCTTTCAGATCGTGCTCGGTGATACGCTCGCCGAGGCTCTCGGCGTCAAGGTCGGGGATTCACTGATCCTGATTACGCCGGTTGCCAATGCGACGCCCGCGGGCCTCGCGCCGCGCATGCGCCGGCTGCGGGTCGCCGGCTTGTTTCATTCCGGCGTCTACGAGTACGACCGGAGCCTGGCGCTGCTGAACTTGAAAGATGCGCAGCTGCTCTACCGGATGGGCGATGAAGTCAGCGGTTTGCGCCTCGCGCTGGCCGATGCATTCGCGGCGCCGCGGCTCACGCGGGCGCTGGCGCCGACCATCCCTGGGGTCGAGTATTACAGCGACTGGACGCGAAAGAACGCGACGTTTTTCAGTTCGATCCAGTCCACCAAGTCGATGCTGTTCGTCATTTTGCTGCTGGTGGTGGCGGTGGCAGCATTCAATGTCGTGGCGACGCTGGTGGTGGTGGTCAAGAATAAACGCGCCGACATCGCAATTTTGCGCACGCTCGGGGCCGCGCCGGCCAATATCCTCGGGGCCTTTACCGTGCAGGGCACGCTGATCGGGTTGATTGGCACCGCCGGCGGCGTGGCGCTCGGCTGGCTGATCTCGGACAATCTGGCGTGGCTGGTGCACGCACTCGAGCGGCTAATGAGGACGCAGTTTCTGGATGCCAAGGTATATCTGATGAGCGATCTGCCCGCCTATGTGGAGTGGCGCGACGTGCTGCATGTCAGCGCGCTGGCATTTTTGCTTTGCGCGCTGGCGACGCTGTATCCGGCCTGGCGGGCCTCGCTCACGCAGCCAGCCGAGGCGCTGCGCCATGACTGATTTCCCAGCGCCCACCGCCGGCCAGCCGGTGCTTGCCGCGCAGGCGATCGCGCGCCGCTTTGTGCAGGGCTCGGTCACGCTAGAAGTCCTGGCCGGCCTTGACCTTGCCGTTGTGCGCGGTGAGCGGCTCGCCATCATCGGCGCCTCGGGCTCCGGCACGACCACGCTGCTGCAGATCCTGGGCGGCCTCGACCGCCCCGACGCCGGCCAGGTGCGGATCAACGGCAGTGATATCCACGCGCTCGGCGAGCGCGAGCGTGGCGAGCTGCGCAACCGCTTTATTGGCTTCGTCTACCAGTTCCATCATCTGCTGCCCGAATTCTCCGCGCTGGAAAACGTCGCGATGCCATTGCTGGTCAGGCGCCTGGCTACCGCGCAGGCGCTCGAGCAGGCCCGGGCACTGCTCGGGCGCGTGGGCCTCGGTGCGCGACTCGATCACCGGCCCCACCAGCTCTCCGGCGGCGAGCGGCAGCGCGCGGCGGTCGCCCGCGCGCTGGTCACCAGTCCACACTTGGTTTTGGCGGATGAGCCGACCGGCAACCTCGATGGGCGCAATGCCGAGCAGGTCTTCAGTCTGATGCTTGAGTTAAACCGCGAACTGTCCACCAGCCTGGTCGTGGTCACGCACGATCGGCAGCTTGCGGCGCGGATGGATCGGGTGCTCGAGCTCGACGACGGACGCTTAAGTCCCGGGCCGCGGGCTGGGGCATGAGCGCCGCTGATGCCGCAGCCGGTAACGGCGGCGGGCCACCCAGCGCCACACCAGCTCCAACACCCAGCGGCCGAGCAGGCCGGCGATTACGGCACTGACGAGGCAGCCGAGCAGGAACGGCTTCCACACCGGCCCGAGCCCGTGCTCCATCCAGCGCCAGCTCAGCTGAAAAGCGAAGTGCCGCACCGGATGGTTGATCAGCAGTGCGCCGACCCGATAGGCACCGTAATAAATTGGCACCGCCGTCAGCGGATTGACCACCCAGGTGGCCGCGATTGCCACCGGCAGATTCAACCGCCGGCTGACCGAGACGATGATCGCCAGCAGCGTGTGCACCGGCAGTGGTATGAAACTGATCGCCAGTCCAGTGCCAAACGCCGCGGTGATCGCGTGCCGGTTCATGGTGAACAAGTGAGCGTCGGCGATGCGTTTGCCGAACAGGCGCATGTACCAGCTGTGGGGCTTGCTGGTGCTCCACAGGACCAGGCGCTTGATGGTTTTTCGGGGCATCGCGCCGCGACTGTAGCAGCTTAAAGTTTGCAGCTCACGCAAGCGCCGCCCGGCTCGCCGCGCGAGTTCCGCGCCGCGCCAAGTGAGGCGGCCGGCCGGTGAGCGTCGCGGCGACCGGCGAAAGCCTTAATTCGACGCGCTGCGCACGGTATTATGTGCGGTCCGTGGCGGGCGGGGGTTGACGAGCCGATGTGGGAAATTGTGCGGGCTGGCGGGCTGATGATGTGGCCCATCATCACCTGCTCCATTGTCGCGGCGGCCATCATTCTCGAGCGGCTGTGGACGCTGCAGGAGCGGCGCGTGCTGCCGCCGGATCTGACCCGCCGTGTAAGAGAGCTGATCGCGGCCGACCAGATCAATGACAAGATCATTGTGGCCCTCGAACAGAACTCGCCGCTGGGCAAGCTGCTGGCCGTCGGCCTTACCAATCGCCACCGGCCGCGGGCGATGCTGATGGAGCGGCTCGAGGATGCCGGCCGCCACGTGGTGCATGAGCTGGAGCGGTTCTTAAATACCCTCGGCACGATCGCCGGCGTCTCGCCGCTGCTCGGGCTGCTCGGCACCGTCATGGGTATCATCAAGTCCTTCAACGCCATCCAGGCCGGCGGGGCCGGTGACCCGCGGGCGCTGTCCGGCGGCATTGCCGAAGCGCTGGTCGCCACCGCCGCGGGCCTGTGCGTGGCCATCCCGGCGCTGTTCGCCTACCGCTACCTGCGCGGCCGCGTCGAGCGCATCGTGGTGGAGATGGAAAAAGATTCCGTCAGGCTCGCCGATGCGGTCGAGCAGGCCGATCAGCAGCGCGCAGCGGCAGCGGTGGCCGAATTGCTGCCCGAGGCGGCAGCGACGGGACCGTCGCCGTGAACTTCAGGCCGCGGCGGATGGAGGAGCCGGAGATCAACGTCGTGTCGCTGATCGATGTGGTGTTGATGCTGGTCGTGTTTTTCATGCTGTCGTCCTCGTTCGTCGGCGAAGGGCGGTTGCGTATTCGCTTGCCGCAGGCGGGCTCGGTGCCGGTCGAACGCCCGGGCAGCGAGAAGCTGATCGTCAGCGTCACCGCAAGCGGTGCCTATCTGGTCAATGACCGCGAGCTCGTCAATTCCGGCCCCGATACGCTGCGTGCTGCCATCCTCAAGGTCGCCGGGGAAAATCGCGGCGCACCGGTTTCGGTCCGCGCCGACGGCCGCGCTTCGCATCAGTCGGTGGTCACGGCGATGGACGTGCTCGCCAAGCTCGGCTTCGTGCAGCTGAACGTGCTGACTACGAACGCGGCCGGAGCCGATACGCCTTGAACCCGGCCGCGCCCGCGCTGTCGGCTGCCGCGGTGTACCGGCGGCTGCTGCGCTACGCGCGCCCGCACTGGCGCATGTTCAGCATCGGCATCTTTGGCATGCTGCTGTATGCGGCGGTCAGCACGGCGATGCTGTGGATCGTGCGCACAATGCTGAATGCGGCCTTTGTCGGCGGCCATCCGCAGATGCTCGGCTGGCTGCCGCTCGGCGTGATCGGCATGTTCATCCTGCGCGGCGCCGGCGATTACCTCAGCAACTATTTTCCCGGCTGGGTCAGCCGAAAAATGGTCAAGACGATGCGCACCGAGCTGTTTGCCCAGTACCTGCGCCTGCCAACGGCCTATTACGAGCACGACTCAGCCGGGCCCATGCTCTCGCGCCTGACCTACAACGCCGAGCTGGTGGCCGACGCGGCGACCAACACTGTCACCGTGCTGGTGCGCGACAGCCTGACCATCGTGCTGCTGCTTGGCTACCTGTTTTACATGAACGCCCTGCTGGCGGTGGTGGCGCTGCTGGCCGCACCGGTCATCGGCGGACTAATGCGCAGCGTCAACCTGCGCTTTCGCCGCTACGCGACCCGCATCCAGAACTCCATGGGCGATGTCACCCGCGTGGCCAAGGAAGCCATCGATGCGAACCGCGTCGTCAAGGTCTTCAATGCCCAGGCACACATGGAGCAGTTGTTTGAGAGCGCCAATGAACTGAACCGACGCTCCAACATGCGGCTGATCAATGCGCGCGCGAGCAGCAACCCGGTGGTGCAACTGATTGCCGCCTGCGGCCTGGCGATCGTGCTGGCGGTTGCGGCCCGCGAGGTAACCGCCGGGCAACTGCAGGTCGGCGATTTTTTTACCTTCATCGGCGGTCTGCTGATGGTGCCGGAGCCGCTGCGCCGGCTGGTGGCGGTGAGCGGCCCGTTGCAGCAAAGCCTCTCGGCCGGCGCCGGATTGTTCGCGGTGCTTGATGCGCCGCCGGAGCCGAGCGGCGGCGCGCGGCGCCTGACGCGCGCGCGCGGCGCGGTCGAGTACCGGCAGGTCGATTTCACCTATGCGGCCGATAAGGGCGAAGTGTTGCGCGGGATCAACCTCAGCATCCCGGCCGGCGCCACGATTGCTTTCGTCGGCCGCTCCGGCAGCGGCAAGACCACGCTGGTCTCGCTGCTGCCGCGGCTTTACGATCCGACCGGCGGCACGGTACTGCTCGACGGCATCGACATCCGCGAGTTTGCGCTGCGCGACCTGCGCTCGCAGATCAGCCTGGTCACGCAGGACGTGGTGCTGTTCAACGACTCGATCCGCAACAACATTGTCTTCGGCCAGGAGCAGGTCAGCGACGCGGCGCTGGCCGAGGCCGTGCACGCCGCGCACGTCGATGAATTCGCGACCGAGTTGCCGCAGGGACTTGAGACCATGGTCGGGGACCGTGGCACATTGCTCTCGGGCGGCCAGCGCCAGCGCGTCGCGATCGCGCGCGCACTGCTGCGCAATACGCCGGTGCTGATTCTCGATGAGGCGTATTCATCGCTTGATACCGAGTCGGAACGCTACATCCAAAGCGCGGTCGAGCAGCTGGTAAAAAACCGCACCACGCTGGTGATTGCCCACCGGCTCTCGACGATCGAGCATGCCGACCTGATCGTGGTAATGCAG
>DASWBL010000053.1:0-8212 GCA_036390615.1 Steroidobacteraceae bacterium
CTGGTCGGTCTCGCGTTCGCCGTCGCGGCCAGCGCCAACTTCCCCTGCGTATTGCTGACCCTTTATTGGAAACGATGCAGCACTGGCGGCATCGTGACCGGCATGCTGGTCGGCACCATTGCAGCGGTGGGCCTGACGTTGGTATCGCCGAACCTGACCTACCCGCTGGCGGTGAAAGCAGCCGCGCACAAGGTGCTGGATGGCGAAGCCGCCAAACGCGCCGCGGCTACCGATGCGCTCAATTCAACCGACGCCGCGGTTGCAGCCAAGGCCAAGAAGGATTTGGCGGCGCTCGATAAGGCTGTGACCAAGGCCAAGGCGGACATTGAAAAGTGGGGTGATGAGACCACCTCGTTTATGGGACTGGAGAAGCCGGCGTTCGACCTTAAGAACCCCGGCATCATCTCGATTCCGCTGGGATTCCTCTCGGTGATCCTCGGTTCGCTGCTGTTCCGCGACAAGCGCGCCGAGAGCATGTGGAACGAGGTGTACGCTCGCCAGAATACCGGCCTTCTGGTGTCGAAACCCACGGCACACTAAGCTTGGGATAGCCCGTGGGCCGTGCGCAGCACGACCCACGGGCGTGCCGGCAGCGTGCTGCGCGATGCGGGCAGAAGCAATGCCTGGCCTGACGGCGCGCACTATCTCGTGGCGATGACGAGGCAGCGGCGCAGCGGTTGATTCGCCGGGACCTGCGGCCCGAGAGCACGCCGTATCATGACAGTAGCCTTTGAATTCGTGGGCGACGGCATCCTCGCCGTTGATACGGACTATGTGCGCCCGCGCCTGGCGGCGAGCCACCTGCTGACGGCCGGCCGGCGTGCGGCATTCATTGACGTCGGTACGAATCACTCCGCACCCAATCTGCTCGCGGCCCTGGAATCCTGCCAGCTGGCCGCGGACGACGTGGACCACATTATCCTGACGCATGTGCATCTGGACCACGCCGGTGGCGCGGGGCAACTGGCCCGGCTGCTGCCGCGGGCCCGCGTCTGGGTGCACCCGCGCGGTGCGGCGCATTTGGCCGACCCGGCCAAGCTGATTGCCGGCACTATCGCGGTCTACGGAGCGCAGCGCTATGCCGAGCTGTACGGTGAGCTCGTACCGATTGCGAAGGAGCGTATCTGCACGGTTGCGGACGGCCAGCGACTGACCTTCGGCGACCGGACGCTGGAATTCATCCACACGCCCGGGCACGCGCTGCATCACGTGTGCATCGCGGATCGCGATGCCCACATTGTTTTCACCGGCGACACGTTTGGTCTCAGTTACCGCGAATTTGACGGCGCCGCGGGAGAATTTGTGCTCCCGACGACGACGCCGACGCAGTTTGATCCCGAGCAGCTCTTGCTCTCCATCGATCGGGTATTGCAGCTTCGGCCCCGGGCGGCCTACCTGACGCACTACAGCCGCGTCACCGGCATCGAGCGGCTCGGCGCAGACCTCAAGGCCGATGTTGTGGCGTTTGTGGCCATTGCGCGCGAAGCGGCGCGGGCTGCCGGGCGGGTGGCGCGTATTAAAGCGGCCATGTTCGAGTATCTGTCACAGCGGCTGGATCGGCACGGGTACGGCGGCGATGAGCGCCTGCGCCACCAGCTGCTCGATGGCGATATCGAGCTAAACGCCGCAGGGCTAGACGCGTGGCTCGCGCGGACCGCGCCCTGAGACCAAGATATTTGGCCCTGTCGGCCAGTGCCGCTGCGGCCGCGTCAGCGACAAGAATTTCAGTCCGTGAGCAGGCAATCCCGGGTGCTTAAAACATTCCTTCCGGGCATCGCCCGTGTCATATTTGGCGAACCTGTCCAATGAGGTTAAGCATGCCGCCAACTGCCTCTCCCGGGGCCCGCCTGCGCGCCGCGGTGCACGCCGAGCGACCGTTGCAGATGGTTGGTGCGATCAACGCCTATGTCGCACGCCTGGCTGAGGCCAGTGGATTTCGGGCGCTTTACCTGTCCGGTGGCGGCGTCGCCGCCAATTCCCTCGGCGTACCTGATCTTGGCATCAGCACGATGGACGACGTGCTGACGGATATCCGCCGGATCACCGAGGCGAGTGGCCTGCCGCTGCTGGTGGATGCCGATACCGGCTGGGGCAGCGCATTCAATATCGCGCGCACCGTAAAAAGCTTTGCCAAGCAGGGCGCCGCCGGACTGCACATTGAGGATCAGGTGCAGGCCAAGCGCTGCGGCCACCGGCCGGGCAAGGAAATCGTCTCCCAGGCTGAGATGGTCGACCGAATCAAAGCAGCGGTCGATGCGCGCACCGATGATCAGTTTGTCATCATGGCCCGCACCGACGCGCTGGCCGTCGAAGGGCTGCAAAGTGCTATTGACCGCGCGGCCGCCTGCGTGGCCGCCGGTGCCGACATGATTTTTCCAGAGGCCATGACCGAACTGGCGCTGTACCGCAAATTCCGCGATGCGGTGCCGGTTCCGATCCTGGCCAATATCACTGAATTCGGCCAGACACCGCTGTACACCACGGCCGAACTGGGATCGGTTGGCGTCGATATCGTGCTGTACTGCTGCTCGGCGTATCGAGCGATGAATGCGGCGGCATTGGCCGTGTACGAGGGCATTCGGCGCGATGGCACGCAAAAGAACCTGCTGCCGCTGATGCAATCGCGGGCCGACCTGTACCGCTATCTTGACTACTACGCCTACGAGCAGAAGCTCGATCGGCTGTTTGCCGAAACGAAGCCGCCATGACATCGAGATCCCGAGGCCGGCCATGACTCCCGCTGCCACCGATGCAGTTGCGGCGGCGCCGCCGCCGAAGAAATCCGTGGCACTGTCGGGGGTAGTGGCCGGTAATACCGCACTGTGTTCGGTCGGGCGAACCGGCAACGACTTGCATTATCGCGGCTACGATATCCTGGAAATCGCCGCGAGCTGCGAGTTCGAGGAGCTCGCCTACCTGCTGGTGCACGAGAAGCTGCCGACGCAGGCCGAACTCGACAGCTACAAGAGCAAATTGCAGTCCCTGCGAGGGCTGCCGGAAGTGGTCCGAAAAGTGCTCGAAGAGCTGCCGGCAGCGGCGCACCCGATGGACGTGCTGCGCACCGGCGTCTCGGCGCTGGGCTGCGCGCTACCGGAAGAGCCCGCCCACGGGGCAGCCGGCGCCCGTGAAGCCGCCGACCGGCTGCTCGCGTCGCTCGGCAGCATGCTGTGCTACTGGTACCACTTCAGTCACGCCGGGCGCCGCATATCCGTCGAATCGAGCGAGGATTCCATCGCCGGCCATTTTCTGCAGCTGCTGCACGGCACGACACCGAGCCGCTCCTGGGTGCGGGCCATGCACACCTCGCTCAATTTATATGCCGAGCACGAATTCAACGCCTCGACTTTCACGGCGCGCGTCATTGCCGGCACCGGCTCGGATTTGTACTCATGCCTGACCGGGGCCATCGGCGCGTTGCGCGGCCCCAAGCACGGGGGCGCCAATGAGGTAGCCTTTGAGATTCAGCAGCGCTACGCGACGCCGGACGAGGCTGAGGCTGACGTGCGCCAGCGCGTCGCGCGTAAGGAAGTCATCATCGGCTTCGGTCATCCGGTGTACACGATTGCTGATCCGCGCAATCAGGTCATCAAGCTCGTCGCCCGCCAGCTGTCGACCGAGGCGGGCGATGACCTGATGTACCGCATCGCCGAACGGCTCGAGACGGTCATGGCGGACGCGAAAAAACTTTTCCCCAATCTTGATTGGTTCAGCGCGGTCAGCTACCACATGATGGGAGTACCCACCGAAATGTTTACGCCGCTGTTCGTGATTTCCCGCACGGCGGGTTGGGCTGCCCATGTCATCGAACAGCGCAGCGACGGCAAGATCATCCGCCCGGCCGCGAATTACATCGGTCCGGACTATCGCCCGTTCGTGCCGATCCAGCAGCGTACCTGAGGGCACGGCCGCCCGATCATGTCGAACCACGATAGCAAGTCTGCGCAACGACCACCGCCAGACCCGTTGCTGGTCGCCATCGCCGGCTACACGGCCGAATATAAGATTGACAGCGCCGATGCCCTTGGGACGGCGCGCTACTGTCTGATGGACTCGCTCGCCTGCGGCTTTTTAGCGCTCAAGTACCCGGCCTGCACCAGGCTGCTCGGCCCGGTCGTGCCGGGCGCGCAAATGAGCGGCGGCGCGCGCGTGCCGGGCACCACCCATGAACTCGACCCGGTACAGGCGGCCTTTAATATCGGCGCGATGATTCGCTGGCTGGATTTCAACGACACGTGGCTCGCCGCCGAATGGGGCCATCCGTCGGATAACCTCGGCGGCATCCTCGCCGTGGCCGATTACCTGTCCCGCAGCAATTCGGCCCGCCGCGCCCAGCCGCTGACGGTTGGCGATGTGCTGCTGGCCATGATCAAGGCGCACGAGATCCAGGGAGTGCTGGCGCTCGATAACAGCTTTAACCGCGTCGGCCTCGACCACGTGCTGCTGGTGCGCGTCGCCTCCACGGCGGTGCTGACCGCGATGCTCGGCGGCACGAAGGAACAGATCATCGCGGCGGTATCCAACGCCTGGATCGATGGCGGGGCCCTGCGGACCTACCGGCACGCGCCCAATACCGGCTCACGCAAGAGCTGGGCGGCCGGGGATGCCACGGCCCGCGCAGTGCGACTGGCGCTGTTTGCCCTGCGCGGGGAGATGGGTTATCCGTCGGCACTCAGCGCCCGCACCTGGGGCTTCTGCGACGTGTTGTTCAAGGGCAAGCCGCTGCAGCTGGCGCGGCCGTTTGGCTCTTACGTCATGGAAAATGTGCTGTTCAAGATCAGTTACCCGGCGGAGTTTCACGCACAGACCGCGGTTGAATGCGCGATGCAATTGCACCTGCAGGTCAAGGACCGGCTGGCCGAGATCGAGCGCATCGTGATTGAGACGCAGGAACCGGGCGTGCGCATCATCGACAAGACCGGGCCGCTGGCCAACGCCGCGGATCGCGATCATTGCATCCAGTACATGGTGGCCATTCCGTTGATTTTCGGTCGCCTGACGGCAGCCGATTACGAGGACGCAGTGGCGCGCGACCCGCGCGTGGATGCATTGCGCAGCCGTACGCAGGTGCAGGAAAATCCGCAGTTCACCGAGGAGTACTACGCCGCCGACAAGCGCTATATTGGCAACGCGGTGCAGGTTTTTTTCGGCGATGGCAGCTCGACGCCGCGCGTGGCCGTGAATTATCCGATCGGGCACCGGCGGCGGCGCGCCGAGGGAATGCCCGAGCTGGTCAAGAAATTCAAAAGCAGCGTCGCCGCGCACTTCAATCCGGAGCAAAGTGCGCGCATTCAGGCGCTGTTTGCCGATTCGGCCAAGCTCGATGCGATGCGCGTCGATGATTTCGTCGCAACGATGGTGACCAGGTAACGCCGCTCAGCAGCAGCGCGGACCGGCCGCGCCGTATTTTCGATCGATCGCGGTCGCATGAAATTCCCGTTGCGATAGCACCGCCTGGCCCGGATGCCTTTGCTGCCGGTGGGCCAGATACCCATCGTAATCTGGAATGCCGAACAGCAGGCGGCAGGTCTGGCGGATCGTCCGGGCGCGGCCCAGCGGCAGCGCGCCGGCAGCCGCGACTGTTGGCGCATCAGCGGCAGCCGGATCGTCGCTCATGATAGGGCTCCGCCCGTCTGGGCCGCTGCGGGAATCTCAGTGGCGGTCGGTCTGGCGCTGCGTAGTCCCTGCATGCACGCCCTAATCGTAAACACGCACATCGCAAGCACCAGCAGCACGAACAGGCCACAGACGATCGCGTCGAGATAATTGTTGAAGGCGACACGCTGCATTTCGCCGATGGATTTGGCCGGTGCCAGCACCACGCCCTGCGCGGCAGCGGCATCAAATTTGTGGGCCAGCGCCAGAAAGCCGATCTTGGGGTCGGCGCTGAAGACCTTCTGGTAGCCGGCAATCAGCGTGATGACCAGCAACCACAATGTCGGTCCAAGCGTCACCCACACATAACGCTCGCGCTTCATTCTGATCAGCATGCCGGTACAAAATAACAGCGCAATGGCGGCCAGCATCTGATTGCCTACGCCGAACAGCTGCCAAAGCGTATTGATGCCGCCCAGTGGATCGACGACGCCCTGATACAGGAAGTAACCCCACAGCCCGACGCAAAGCACGGTGGCCAGGACGTTAGCGGGCAGGTATTTCGTGTCGCCAAGCCTTGGCTGGGCGTGGCCCAGCAGATCCTGGATCATGAAGCGGCCGGCGCGCGTGCCGGCATCCACGGCCGTGAGGATGAACAGCGCCTCGAACAGGATGGCAAAATGGTACCAAAACGCCTCAATGGACTTGCCGCCGACGGCGCTGGAGAGAATCTGCGCCATGCCGACCGCCAGGGTGGGCGCGCCGCCGGCGCGCGACAACACGGTCTTCTCGCCAATGTCGGTGGCGGTCTGGCTGATCATCTCGGGCGTGATGGTAAAGCCCCAGCTAGAGATAACCTCAGCGGCGTGCGGCGCATTGCTGCCAATCACCGCCGCGGGTGAATTCATCGCAAAGTACACGCCGGGGCTGATCACGCAGGCCGCGGTGAGCGCCATGATGGCCACGAAGGCTTCGGTCAGCATGCCGCCGTAGCCGACCAGCCGCAGGTGCGCTTCGCTTTCCACCATTTTTGGCGTGGTGCCGGAGGCAATCAGCGCGTGAAATCCCGACACCGAACCGCAGGCGATCGTAATGAACAGGAACGGAAACAGTTTTCCCGCAAATACCGGTCCGGAGCCGTCGATGAACAGCGTCGTGCGCGGCATCGCCAGCTGCGGCGCCACCAGGTAGATGCCGATGGCCAGCGCGATAACTGTGCCGACCTTCATGAACGTGCTCAGATAATCCCGCGGCGCCAGCATCAGCCACACCGGCAGGCTCGCGGCGATGCCGCCATAAATGATGAGCGCCCAGGCCAGCTGCGGTCCGTTCATCGTAAACATTGGGCCGAAGGTCGGGTCGGCGGCCACGCTGCGGCCGTACACGAGGGCGAGCAGCAGCAGCACGACGCCAATCGCGGAAGCTTCGGCGACTTTCCCCGGCCGCAGCTGGCGCATGTAAATGCCCATGAATAAAGCGATCGGGATCGTGGCGAAAATCGTGAAGACTCCCCACGGGCTGGAAACCAGCGCCTTGACGACGATCAGCGCCAGCACCGCCAGCAGAATAATCATGATGGCCAGTACGCCGACCATCGCGACCGTTCCGGACAGCGCGCCGAGTTCCATTCTGATCATCTGACCGAGCGACTTGCCGTCGCGCCGGACCGAGGCGAACAGCACCACAAAATCCTGGACGGCACCGCCTAGCACCACACCGACTAAGATCCACAGCGTGCCAGGCAGGTAACCCATCTGTGCAGCGAGAACCGGTCCGACCAGCGGTCCGGCACCGGCGATGGCCGCGAAATGATGGCCGTAGGCGACCCACTTATTGGTGGGCACGTAGTCCATGCCGTCGTTGTGGCGCATGGCCGGCGTGGGCCGCGACGCATCCAGGTGCAGCACTTTGTCGGCGATAAACTTGCTGTAGAAGCGGAAGCCGATGAAGAACACGCACAAGGCCGCGGTAACCAGCCAGACCGCATTCACCGGTTCCCCGTGACGCAGCGCCAGCACGCCGAAGGCGGTCGCGCCGATCAGCGCAATCGCCAGCCAGACCACGATTGATGCAATTTTCCGCATGGGGCCCCCGTCTATTTAATTTTCCGTCTGCCGACGATCAGCGCCTTGGCCGATGCCCCGTCGTTTTGATCGCCACGCCACTGGTATTTTGCCGCGAACGGTCGGCCCAAAGGCTACAACTACCATATGTCATGCGCAAGTTGCGGCCGGGCAGGCACTTGCCGGCATCGCGAACCGGAGCGAATCGCCACGGCATTACGCCAATTTAGCCTTTCGCGCGCAGTAACCGCGGCGGTGCCAGCCACAGCAGCATGGCACGGCCCGCCAAGTCGGCGCCGCTAAACTCGAGGCACGCGGCGGCGCTCTTTTTCAATTGGATCGCCAGAGCCGGTGTGGAGCCGGCCAGACACAGCGCCACGAACTGACTCAGTTGCGGCTCATGGCCGATCAATGCCAGCCGTCGCGGCGCGAGCTGCTCGATCCGCGCAAGCAGCGCGGCCGCGCTCTTGCTGGGTCCAAGTTCATCGCACAGATCGGCGTGCGGCCATGCGGCAACTTTCTGCAGGATCGCCTCGGTGCTCAGCACGATGCGTACG
>DASWBL010000054.1:0-4941 GCA_036390615.1 Steroidobacteraceae bacterium
CCGCTCACCTGGGTGAGGACACCCGTCGAGGCGATGCTGAACACGGAAACCGTGTTCGAGCTACCGTTGGCTGTGAGCACAAACTTGCCGCTGGGATCGACACTAATCGCAACCGACTGGGCGCCGGTGGGGAACGGGCTGCCGGCGATCGCGGTCAGCTTCGCGGTCGTTCCATCGATCAGGTATCCGCGGATCTCCCCCGCCGAGGACGCAACGTATAGAAACCGCTTCTGCGGATCGATCGCAAGTGCCACCGCCGTCGCCCCATCCGGAAAGGGGCTACCGGCTATCGGTGTCGGGACGCCCGTTGTGACATCGATGGTAAAGCCGTCGATGGTCCCGGCCGTCGCGTTCGTGGCGTAGAGCAGCGTGGCAGTCGTCGGGGGCGGCGGAGGCGATGACGTGGAGTAGCTGCTGCCGCCGCCGCAGGCGCAGACCGCGCCGCAGAGCAGTGCGCCCACGATCGCCTCAGCGCGGCGGCGCGCGCGGTTGCCAAGCGTGGAGGTAGCCGGAAACATTAAGTTAACCTAAGTTCTCTTGCCGCAAACGCGTCGGACCACTGTCTCATTCTACGGCGCATTTTATATTGCCGGTGATCGCCAAAGGGCGCATGGCTTGGCACGATACTCTGGCCGCCTCCGCCCGTCACTGGGCACATGCCTGCGTCACTCTCCGGTCTGGGGAAACGAAGGCGATAGGTGGCGGTGTCGGCTCTCGGCCGTCAGCTCGCGAATACGCGAGCTTGGCGGCACGTGAAGTCGCTGCGAGCGCAAGCCGTCACCGGCGAGCATCCTCGCTCGCGTGGTGTTTCACGGGGCACGCTGACCGTTGATGACTACGTCCAGAATAGACCAGGAACGCAATGCACCTTGGGTTCACGGCAGACCGCCTGGTCGCCATGTTGCGGTGGTTGACCGCCGTTCGCCAGCACTATGAGCGGACGATTTCTCCCATAGCCTCATATTTGAAGGCAGTGGCCCAAATTGCTTCCTTGCCGATCGAGCGCGGCAGAGTCGGGTGCATTTGCGGGTCGTCAGTTGTTGCTGAATCGCCGCAGACACGAATAAGATTGTTGATTAACGCGGGTGTAGTTCAATGGTAGAACTGCAGCTTCCCAAGCTGCTAACGTGGGTTCGATTCCCATCACCCGCTCCAATCGCCCTTGATCGCAGCAGCGCATTGCCACCGAAATCGGGGCAGTCAAAGCGCGCTTGCCGCCTGTTCACAGCGCGCACGGCCGCGGTGAAGCACGCTCGCACAAAGTCATCACCGTGGCCTATGATCAGGCCCAAGCGCAGCGCAACGACGTGCGGGGAGGCAATGCATGTCCCACGTTGAATGGTTCGGCACCATGCTCTCCGAGTTTACGGCGTCGGCATTGCTACTGTTCGCCGGTTTCCTTATAGGCCGCTATCGCGAGCGGCGACGGTCCAAAGGCAAGGACCTGCACCAGTATGATTTTTATCCCTACATTTCAACACCGGAGAAGTTCGCTGAATTCAGCCTGAAGGATTTCCGGCTCGGTGTTCATTTCCTGCTTCGCAACGCGGACGCCCGTGCGGCGCGCCAACTGATTTTCATTGGCGAGCAAAACAACGTGCGCCAGCAGCTCGGGGCGGAGGATTTGCGCGCTTACGAACGCCTATTCACCAAATACCACGGCCGCTCGGTAACCGACGACTCCCAGGCTTTTCTGGAGAATTACCGCAATCTGGTCCGGCTCATCGGTCGAACCTTTCCCCACATGGGCATCGAGATCCTGCTGCACGATCTTTCTAATCCGTCCAAGTCCATTACCAGCATCGAGGGCGCTGAAGTCACCGGCCGGGCACTGGAGATGGGCACGACGACGCTGCTGGTCGACCTGATGCGCCGGGTGAATCAGAACCAGGACAAGTTAAATTACGAGCTTAAGATTGGGGCGCGCCGATTCAAATGCACGTCCGTCCCGATCATGCGCAAGGATTATGGTGTCGTCGGCGCCATCTGCATCAACATCGACGTCAATTACATCAGTGACTACGTGCTGGCTTCGGCCGAGCGTACGGCGGAGTTCTTCCAGCAGTACTCGCAGATCGACATGCAGCTCGACGAGAATATTCTCAGCAAGGACGAGTATCGCCGAGCCCTGGCGGGCAAACGGCACTTCCGCGATAGTTCGATCGTGGCCACCTGAATTTTGGCCCAATGCAGCGGGTGCGACCCGCTTCAAGCCAAAGCCTTATAAAAGTAGGTCGTGTCGCCCAATCCGCCGTCGGGCCAAAGCGCGTAACCGGGAATCACGCCGACCCGCTGCCACCCGAGTCGCGCATAGAGACGCTCCGCTTCACCACCGGTGACCGTGTCAAGTACCAGCAGGGTCCGCCCCGTGGCACGCGCTGCCTGCTCCGCGGCTTGGATCAGCTTGGCGCCAAGACCTATGCCGCGGGCGCGCCGGTGCACCAGGGTCTTGGCGACATCACCGCGGTGCGGTTGATTGTCAGGCATATCGAGTATTACCTGCACGGTTCCGTGCAACTGGCCGCTGCCGTCTTCGGCGATTAGCAATATGCGCTCGCCGCGCCCGGCGCTCGCGGTCACGCCACGCCAGAAAGCCAGTGCCTTCTCGCGCGGCAGCGGTGACATGAAGCTGACCGATGCGCCGCCTGCGACACAGTCCATGAGCACGTCTGCCAGCGCCGGTACGAGTTCAGGCTCGTTACCGGCCCGACGAATTCTGATGTCTGCAATATTCATGAGCACACCCTCAAACCTGTCGCCGTTGCCGTGCTGGCGATGCGCTGGATGGCGAAGGCGAGAATCAATTCGATCGCGCGATCCCGGCGCCTATAGTTTAAACTTGATCGGCGCGGCGGCCGATCGCCGCGGGGGCAATAGCCACGATGCGACCGATTTTCCTGGTATACCCGATGTTGGCGATGGTGCTGCTGACCTTCAGTGTGCTGGTTCGCCTGTTTCGCAGTCGCGTCCGTGCCGTGCGCGAAGGCCAGCTAACAATGGGTTTTTTCCAGATCTGGCGGGGTGGCACCGAGCCCGACTATGCCATCAAGCCGGCGCGGCATTTCGTCAACCTGTTCGAGGCGCCGACGCTGTTTTACGCGGCGTGCCTGGCAGCGATGGTTGTCCAGACGCCGGGTATATTGATTCATGTATTGGCATGGTGCTACGTGGCGGCGCGGTTGGTGCACACGTATATTCATCTTGGCAGCAATCGGGTCGGCCATCGCGTTCGCGCCTACTTCGTAAGTTGGCTGGTACTGCTGGCCATGTGGATCTGCATCGCGGCCAGTGTCGCGATGCGGACCAATTCATAGTCGTCGGCGGCCTAATCAGTGTTTCGATTCAATCAGCCAGCGCAACGTTCCGTCTGCCGCCACCTCGCCGCGTAGCCCATTGATGTCAGCCGAACCCAATAACGGTGGCGTTCCGGGGCTGCGTCGGGCCCTGGGCACAGTCGATCTGGTATTGCTCAATGTCGCAGCCATTCTCGGGCTGCGCTGGCTTTCAACCGCCGCGACAGTGGGCCCGGCCGGTTTGTCGCTGTGGGTGATCGCTTTTATTTTGTTCTTCGTGCCGTCGGGGCTGGCGGTCCAGGAGCTCAGCTCACGCATTCCGCACGAAGGCGGCCTGTATCTTTGGACCCGCGCGGCCTTCGGCGACCGACACGGGTTTCTGGCCGGCTGGGCCTACTGGCTGTCGAACCTAGTGTACTTTCCTTCGCTACTGCTGTTTGGTTCGGGGATCTTTCTCCATATCTTCGGCGGCTCAGCACTCATGCTCGCCGAGAGTCCCGTGTACAACGGGATTTTCTGTCTCGCTCTGCTATGGGCGACGACGGCGCTGAATATATTTGGCCTCAGGCGCGCCAAGTGGCTGCAGAATATGGGCGGCATTACGACCATCGCCATTGTGGCGCTGGTGTTTGTCGGTGGTCTGGTCGCGTGGCGACAGTTCGGCTCGGCGACCCCGATCAGCCAGTCAAGCCTGCTGCCGCATCTGAACTCGCTGCCGACGCTGGGCATGCTGGCAATCACTATTCTTGCCTACCAGGGTCTCGAGCTCGGACCAATCATGGGCGATGAGATCAAGGATTCTTCGCGCAGTATTCGCCGCGCGATCCTGATCTCCGGCTTGCTGATTGCCGCTACCTACGTCGCTGGCACGCTGGCGCTGCTGGTGGCCATGCCGAGCGGGCACATCAGCGCCATCAGTGGTGTCGCCGAAGCCATGGCCGCCGTGGGTCAAAAGGCAGCCATCCCGCTGATGGGCGTAACGACGGCGGTACTGCTCACGCTCTCTACCATCGGCGGTTTCGGTGCCTGGGTCACCGGCACGGCACGCCTGCCGTTTGTCATCGGCCTGCGTCATTACCTGCCCGAGCGCCTGGCCGCCGTGCATCCCAAATACGGCACGCCGCACATGGCGCTGCTGGTGCAGGCAACCGCCGCGTCTGCCGTGTTGCTGGCCGCCATCTCCGGCTCGGCGATTCACGAAGCATTTCTGCTGCTGATCGACATGACGGCGGCCCTGTCCAGCGTCGTCTGGGTTTATATTTTTGCTTCGCTGGCGGTGCTAAGGTGGCGTGCCGCGGGCCAAAATGCGGACGTGGCGCTGATTCCAGGTGGGTCGGTCGTCTGCTGGCTGGTTTCTGCCACCGGTGTCGCGGCCACATCCTTTGCCGTCGTCGTATCGCTGATTCCGCCGGTCGGCAGCAGTAATCCGGCACTGTTCCTGTTAAAGGGTGTCGGCGGCTGCTTGCTGATTTTTCTGGTAGGGGCAATTTTTTACCGTCAGGGACGCAGGCGGATGCAGCGCGAGCAGGCCACGATCGACGCCGCCAAAGAGAGCTGACGGCCGGCGGTTGCTGCGGCGGTTAACGCCGCGGCCCCCGGTCGCGGGCCTGCGAGCCTATCCACGTCCGTGTAAGCTTCGGCTACGAGC
>DASWBL010000055.1:0-14397 GCA_036390615.1 Steroidobacteraceae bacterium
GATAAGGCTCATCGCGCCGGGCGCTATTATCATCGCCGCTTATTTCCGCCAGAGCTATTACATCATCGGCGACAACAGCCAGCTCGCTGGAGATCGATAAATCCGCGCCCAGCGCATGCAGCTGCTCCAGATAATCTGCCAGCAACGTTTGGGCAGCGCGACCAAGCGCCAGCTGCAATGAATCGGCGCTGACGTGCGGATTGCCATCGCGATCACCGCCAATCCAGCTTCCTGGGCGCAAGAAACTGCCGACGCGACGGCCAAGAAGCCGCTCCCAGCGGGCGTACAAAGCCGGCAATACGGGCAGAAATATGTCGCGCAGGTAGGCCAAAGCGATGTCAACTTCATCTGCGACGTAGATCCGCTCGCGCCGCAGGGCCCGAGTCTGCCAAAGTAGGGTTATCTGTCGGGAGATGGCCTGCTCGATCAATTCGCCCTGCGGTGTCTCCGTCCGCCCCGCATCGCGCCCTCGCATGAGCTCGGCAATGCGATTGCGGTGGTCAAGGATGCTTTTACGCATCACTTCCGTTGGATGGGCGGTCAACACCGGCGCGATCAAGGCGTTGTCGAGCAATGCGGCGGCGTCAGCGGTGGAAACGCCCTCGGATGCAAGCGTGTGCAATGCGGCCGACAACTGCCCGTGTTGTCCGGTCGCCATGCCCTGGCGATCCTCTGCGAGGTTCGCCAACATCGAGAACAGCATGAAGCCGCGCACAAACGCGACTGTGTCGTCGAGTGTCAGCGCGTCCAGGCCGGGATCGACGGCGCTCGCATTCGCAATACCCCGGTAACGGTCAACTGAGGTAGCGCGAATATATTCGATGCGCCGGAACAGTTCCTGGCCGCCGTGCTCCCTGATAACGTCGCCGAGAAGCCGACCCAGATAGCGGACATCGGCGTTTTGGGTGACTGCCAGTGTGGGTTCGGTCATGCGGTTGCCGCGAAAAAACTCGCTAAGGCGCGTGGCGCAGTATATATATTAAATTGCGCCGTCCGGGTGGATCCTAAAAAAGGCCAGGCTACGTTTCGGGCCGGTGCAGACGTTCTGCCAACCCCTGCGGTATTGCGCGCCTTGATGAAAATTCCGGAAATCGATATCGCTGGCTTGTTCGGCACAGCATCGCCAGCGCGAGCAGAGGCCGACCGCGCCCTGATCGATGCGGCCTGCGGCATGGGGTTTTTGCTAGTAACAGGATTGCCCGATGATGTGCCGGTCGGCGATCGGAACCGACGCGAGTTGCTGCGCCTGTTTGAGCTGCCCGACTCCGAACGACGAACTCTATGGCGGCGGAAGTTTGATCCGGCGCATCCCAATGTCTATCGCGGCTGGTTCCCGGCACAAAACGGCGATCCCACGCACAAGGAGGGCATGGACATCGGCCCGGACCTGGTTTATGGCGCTCAGGTCGTTGACCCTAGTGATGTGCTTCGCGAGGCGACGCCCTTGCCGCCGGAGGCGACATTGCCAGGCTGGCGCACTGCCGCAGCCAGTTACTATCGGGCTATGGAACGAACAGCGGCGGCACTTATGCGTTCTGTGGCCCGGGGCCTGGGTCTTCCCGAGGCAACATTCGACGCCGCCTTCTTCCAGGGCGTCTCGACCTTGCGCCTGATCCGCTATCCGGTGCGCACGCCCGAGTCATTCGGGGCCGCGGGCTCCGAGCAAATCTGGGTAATGCATCATGACCAACGCCGGCATTTAATTGGCCGGCCGCACGTGGATTCGGGGTCCCTGACTTTAGTGGCTCAGGATGAAACCGGCGGACTGCAGGCCCGGTCTCCGCAAAGTGTGTGGGTCGATGTGCCGCCAACTGATCGCAATTTGGTGGTGAATTTCGGCAAGGTCATGGAGCGATGGACTGGTGGCCGGGTGAAAGCCACTGAGCACCGTGTCATTGGCAATGAGCGCGAAAGGTTCTCAATTCCATTTTTTTACGAGCCCCGGGTCGACGCGCAGATCGCGCCTTTGAATCTTGACGGGGCCGAAACCTTCGAGCCATTTCTTTTCGGCGACCATCTTTGGACTTCGATTATTCAGTTTGTGGAGTTCCGCGGGCTCGAGCAATTGCGTAGGCCCAAGGGTCGCGCCTGAAGTTTGATCAATTTGGGGCGATTCATCGGATACCGGGGCACCAGCCGGTCCACCGCATTTATCCGGAATATCAGGAGTGCAGTCGGACGAATATCGCCAAAGCGCCCACCAGGATTATTGACCCGATCAACGCGTAACGAAGAAACGGATCTTTGGTTTCCATGGCAACCTCTCCTTTACGGGGGCTTTAAGTTGAGCGGCCTTCAGGCAAGCTGTTTTGCAGCTATCGAATTCAGTTAGCCGGTTGGGCGACCAAATTAACGCTTATTACCGGCCTGTCTGGCCATCGGCAACCATTACCATTTATTGTAGGTCCCGGCGCCATATGTCGCCGATCCCGGACGCTTTCAGGGCCGCCCTAGCAGGGATCGAACGGATTCGGGCCCTAGTGGGTATTATTCGAATTAGTCCAAAATAGACTGTTATCAATTACAAACCTGCCAACCTGTATTTCGGGCCACGCCGTGCCCGCTGCGAGTACCGAGCATGAACCCAGTCGATCACGATAAGTTGTTGGCCGCCGTACGACTACTGATCCAAGCGGGTGGTGACGATCCGGCCCGTGAGGGATTGAGGGAGACTCCCGAGCGGTTCCTGCGCGCCTGGAAGGAATGGACGTCCGGCTACGATGAAAAAGCGATGGACGTGCTCAAAAGCTTTGACGACGGCGCGGCCAATTACGATGAGTTGGTGATCGTGCGCGATATTCCGGTCTATTCACTGTGCGAGCACCACCTGGCACCGTTCTTCGGCGTGGCGCACGTTGGCTACCTGCCTAAGGAACGAATCGTCGGTCTGTCCAAGCTAAACCGGCTGGTCGGCGTGCTGTCCCGGCGACTGCAAGTGCAGGAGCGGTTGACCACGCAGATTGCCGATGCGCTGCAAACCGCGCTTAAGCCCCACGGTGTTGCCGTAATGCTCGAATGCCGGCACATGTGCATGGAGTCTCGGGGCATCCGCCAGCCGGGCGCCGCGACCATTACCTCCGCCATGCGGGGTACCCTCATCGATGACCCGCGAAGCCGAAGCGAGTTTCTCTCGTTGGCCCGCCCGCGGTAAGAAGCGGGCGTGCCCCGGCGTCAATCCTGCGCCCAAAGCCGGGCCGCCCGCACGCTGGTATTTTGGCCACAATGTGTCGCCATCGATGGAATTTGCCCGGCTGCCGATCCAGCATAGGTCGGCTGCTGGGTCAAAACCGCCGGTCCGAGGCGGGGGTCGGGGCACTTGGCATGCATGCATCGCTAACGTATTGTTGCGCTTGGTGTTGTAGTCGGGGCAGGGATTAGGCTGGCAACCGATAGGCTTGGTGCCCGACAGCTGGTCTTCGCGCGAATTATGCAAATTTGTAGGTCGGCGCCTTCAGGCCGATTTCGGGACGGGTCAATTTGACGATATTTGGGATTTCCTTGCCGCGTGCAATTTATGTATACCCGCTGCTTCTGGGTGGTCTGCTGCTTGCCAGCCCCCCCTCGCAGGCTAATCCCGCGCGGCACGTCCGGCATCACGACGCGACGACACTGCCAGCGTTGCGGTCCGGATCGGTGTTGGTACTGGATGCCGATACTTCTTCGGTGCTGTACTCGCGCCATTCCGACCAGCCGGTACCGATCGCCTCGATCTCTAAATTGCTCACCGCGATGGTGGTGCTGGATGCCCGCCAACCCATGGAAGAGCAACTGGAGATTACCGCTGATGATGTGGCGGTGGGACGGGGCGCGGCGTCACGCCTGTCCGTGGGCACATCGCTTAGCCGCGCTGATTTGATGCATCTCGCACTGATGGCGTCGGAGAACCGGGCGGCCCATGCGCTGGGGCGAAACTTTCCGGGCGGCATGAGCGCGTTTGTCCAGGCGATGAACGACAAGGCCAAGGGCTTAGGTATGACTAGCGCCCATTTCGTCGAACCAACCGGCCTGTCTAGTCATAACGTCGCGAGCCCACAGGACCTTTCCAAGCTGGTCCTCGCCGCTTCGCAAGATCCGACCATCCGCGCGTTCTCAACTGATCCAGCTTACAGCGTGCCGGTTGGCCGGCAGATGGTCGAATTCCATAACACGGACCGGTTGGTCAGCAATCCGGGCTGGGAAATCATCGTCCAAAAGACCGGGTATATTGCGGCCGGAGGCAAATGCCTGGTCATGCAGGCGGTCATCGCGGGTCGCTCGGTCGTGATGGTTTTGCTTGATTCCTTTGGCAAGTACACCCGGCTGGCTGATGCGAGCCGCGTAAAAAAATGGATGGAGAGCGCACAAAGCGCTTTGGGCTCAGGCCGGCTTTCGCCGGTGACGTGAAACTCAGGCCGATTGCTTTTTGATTATCGCGCTGCGCCAGGCTGCTGGGTCATTGGCGATTCAATGATTTTTCAGCGGACCGCAATACACCCTCGAGCCGATCAGCCCAGGCCACTTGGCCGGATTCGTCCGCAATCAGATCCTGACGAACTTCAATTTCCACGTGGGCAATGCCGCGCCGCTCGGCATGCATGGGCACACTGTAATCGGAGCTGTCACTGAGCGCGTAGGGCTCGTTGTCCCCGACCACGATCCCGCTTTCCGACCTAAGCCCTTGCATCACCAGCCGCGCGAACCGTGGCTCGCGGTACAAAACCCCGACATGCCATGGCCTGACAATTTCCAAGTACGTCGGTGTGAAGCTATGCACGCTGACCAGGATTGGGGACCGACTTTGCCGTGCCCGCAAATCCAGTTCCTGACCGATGCGCTCGTGGTAGGGCCAAAAGATTTCCTGCGCGCGCCGGCGCGCGTCCACATCGCTTAGTGCTTCATTGCCAGGGATTTTGGTCCGTTCGCTCAGGGCGACAATGGAGGTTGGCGACCCGGGAGCACGGTTGCAGTCGATCACCAGGCGCGAATAGGTCTGCAGTATGGCCCATGCGTCGAGCCGCGCCGCCAGCAGCGTGGTCAATCCGGCCGCACCAATGTCCCAGGCGATGTGCCGGTGCCGCTCCGCCACGGGAAGACCCAGCGTCCCGAGCACGCGAGGAATCCGGCTGCCGGCGTGGTCGCAGATCAACAGGAAGGCTGAGTGGCCCGACTGCTGCGGCGTGCGCCAGGCGGGCGGCTCCTCGGCTTGAAGCAACGAACCCGTGTGCTCAGTCACAGCCGTACCGCTGGGTTCGCGATTGACGGGTCACAGCAGATCTTCCCAGAGGCGCCAGAACCATTCTCTGAAGCGCTCGCGCAACGAACGCTGCCGCCGCCACGTGCTGAGGTCGATTTCCTCCGCGCGTCCCTGGCCATCTTCAAATATCTGATGCAGTTTCTCCCCGGTACGCTCGCCAAGCACGACTGCGTCCAGTTCATCGTTGAACATGGCACTGCGGTTATCGAAATTCGAAGAGCCGATCACTGACCAAGCGCCATCCACCACTACCGTCTTGGAGTGCAACACATCGGCTTTGACCTCATACAGATGTACCCCAGCGCCGAGCAGCCGCGTGTAGTGCGAGCGTTGCACGGCCAGCGCCGGTCCCGAGTCACTCTGGCTCGGCAGCAAAATACGCACATCAACCCCGCGACGTGCCGCGTGCAGCAGGCTTTCCGTTTCCTGATGGGTTGGGACAAAGTAGCCGGCGGTCAGCCAGATGTTGTGCTCCGCGCTACGCATGGCCGAAAGCAGCGTGACGTAGTAATTGGCCGCCAGTCCGCGTGCAGCGCTGCTGATGATGCGGACGACCTCATCTCCTTCGGTCGAAGCATTCGCTGGCGGTTCCGCCGGTGAAGTCGCCGGCCCGCCTTGTTCATGCCAGTGCCCGAAAAATACGTTTTGCAGCTGCTCGGCCGCGGGACCTTCAATTTGCAGGTCCAGATCACGCCAGATAGCGGTCCCCCCCGCTTGCTCTGCCTCGGATTTCGCACGCATGGACTTCTGATACGTTTTGCTCAAGTTGACACCCCCGACAATAGCGGTTGCGCCGTCCACGACAAGCAGCTTGCGATGATCCCGCTTATTTAGTGAATGGTGCATCGGGCTACGGAACGGATTGATCGGATTCCACTCCAGTAGCTGCACGCCGGCGGCCGAGAGCTTGGAAAAAAAAGCTGCTGGAGTATTGATGGATCCCAGACTGTCGTAGATGACATTGACCGCCACACCTTCCTGGCGCTCCCGGACCAGCAGATCGCTTAGCAGCTCACCGTCCTGCAGCACGTCCTCAAAGATGTAGTACTCCAGATCAATCTGGGTTTTGGCGCTGCGGATTACCGCGAACATGGCGGCAAACGATTCCGGCCCGTCGCGCAATACCTGCGTACTGTTTCCGGAAATCAGCGGGCTGTTTGCAACCGCCTCTTCGACGATCAGGTGGCGCTTCAGCGCGTCGGCCTGAGCGTCGTCACGCGTGATCTGGCGGAGCAATTGCTGCGTTTGCCGCTCACTGAGGGCGCCGTGTCGACTGAGTATGCGCGGCAGTGCGGAGCCCGCGCTCGATTCGGCGGGAATATTGATTTGCGGCGCGGTCGCGCAGCCCGCCAGCGCAACGCCCAGGACAACGATCAGCCAGCGCGACAGGTGCCAAACCATTTGTCCGCCAGTGCATTTAAATGAACTCGATCGCGGCGGGACTGCCGCGGATTTCTGCCATCGCCGAACTCAAAGGGGCGGGCCGAGCCGCCCGGCAGAGCATTACTCATGGGTGCGTGCCGACGACGGCGCCAACGATGGCCGTGAATGCCATGGCCAGCGCGCCCCAAAAAACCACTCGCAACGCGCCGCGCAGCGGCCTTGCGCCGCCGGCTCGTGCGGCCACACCGCCGAGTAATGCTAGAAAAACCAGCGACACGCTGGCCACCGCCACCGCCAGGTGTTCGGTCGGCACGGCCAGGACCACCAACACCGGCAGAAGGGCGCCCACGGAAAAACTGGCCGCCGAGGTTAGGGCTGCCTGTACCGGCTGTGCTGCGCGTATCTTGGATAACCCCAGTTCGTCGCGGGCGTGCGCTCCCAATGCATCAACAGCCATCAACTGGGTAGCAACTGTTTGCGCCAGAGCTGGCTCGAGCCCACGGCTGACGTAAATGGCCGCCAGCTCGGCGTGCTCGCCGGCAGGATTGGTCTCGAGTTCCTGCCGCTCGGTCTCCAGGTCGGCATGCTCGAGATCCGACTGGCTGCTGACCGATACGTATTCGCCGGCGGCCATCGACATGGCCCCGGCCACCAAACCAGCCACACCGGCAATAAGTACGCCAGCTCGACTGGTCTGCGCCGCTGCCACTCCAATTACCAGGCTTGCCGTAGAGAGCACGCCATCGTTTGCGCCCAGCACGGCGGCACGCAGCCAACCCGCGCGCTGGGTCCGGTGTAGCTCAGGTATTCTCTTCATCACGTCCTTGAATCTCCGCATTATTACGAGTGGCCATCACGCAGCCCGGATAACGAGCGCCGTCCCTAAACAGCTGTATGGCGTGCGGGATTGGCGATGACGCAACTGCATGATACTGCATCAGAATGTGGGTCGCGCGCCGCCGCAGCGGCCATGGCCAACGGTCTGCATGTAACGCGAACCAATCGCATTCGACTTTTGTATTATTTACGCCTCAGTTGTAACGCCATCGTTGGTCAGCTCGCCATGAAATTGCTCCACAGTCTGGCTTCGCCGTTTTCGCGAAAAGTACTCGTCACCGCGCATGAATTGGGCATCACGGCGGATATCGAGCTGGTGCCGCTGGCGACCAGTCCGTTGAAGGCACATCCGATGTTGGTCGCGGGTAATCCACTGGCCAAAATTCCGACACTGTTGCTTCACGACGGGTCGGCGCTTTACGACAGCCGCGTTATCATTGAATACCTGCTTACTTTGGGCAGTGTGCAACTTATGGCGCCAGCAGGTCCGCACCGGTGGCGCGGTCTGCGCTGGCAGGCACTGGCCGACGGTGTCATGGACGCATCGGTTGCCATTCGTTATGAGACAACGATTCGGCCGGCCGATAAAATTTTTCCTGACTGGATTCAGGGGCAGCGCAATAAGATTGCCGCGGCGCTGGACGCGCTCGAGACTGAGCCGCTGCAGTCCGCCGTTCAACCACTGGTGGGGCAGATCGCCATTGCCTGCGCACTCGGCTATCTGGACTATCGCGTCATAGAACCTGAATGGCGCACATCACGCCCGTTGCTGGCCGCCTTCTTCGCGGCGTTTAGCGGCCGACGGTCCATGACGGCCACGATGCCGGCGGCCTTGTAGCTCTTGGGGTCCGATGCGCGATTCCCAAGTTGCCGCCGGACGCAACCCGGACGGCACTGCTCACGCACCAAAGCGGGCGGGGGCCGGAGGTTGGAGCAGGGGGTGGCGGCGCTGAAATAAGATTGCCGCCCACCGCAAACCGACCCGATGTGAGCTTCATCAGCCGCGCAGTGCAATCAGCGTCGTATAACCGTTCCAGATAAATTCAATACCAATGCACATCAATATAAAGGACGACAATCGAACCAACACCTCGATGCCCGTGCTGCCCAGTACACGGGCAATATTGGTCGAAAACCGATAGGCCAGGAAAATGCTCAGGCCAATGGCGATTAGGCCCGCGACCGCACCGAAGGCATACAGGGTCATGGTGGCCAGATGAAATCCGTTCGGAGGCTTGCGGCTGCCAATGGCGATCGCCACCGACATGGAACCGGGACCGACGGTCAGGGGCATGGTCAGCGGATAAAAGCTGTTCTTGGGCGAGTGGGATTCGTGCGCGACATTGGTTGCATCGTGATCCGACCACTCATCCTGAGTCAGCAGCTTCCAGCCCAGCGCCAGGATGACCAAACCACCGGCGATGCGCACTACCGGCAGCTGAATGCCAAATATCTCCAGCAACCATGGCCCAATAAGCATTGATCCGAGCAGCAGCGCGGTGCCGTTGGCGGCAACTCGACCGGCCATCTTGTTGCGTTCGGCGACCGCAAGGTTCCTGGTTAACGTCAGATAAAACGGCACCGATTCGAGCGGATTGACGATCGGAAACAAGCCGGCGAAGGTCAGCAAAAACGCGCTCACTACATCGGTCATGATCTATTGGGTCCCCGGCCGTGCCGTCATCGTTGGACGGCGAGGCGGCATCTTATACCGAACCGTTGTTCCCAGCGGCAAGGCGCGATATTTCGGCCAGCACGGTTCGCCAGCCGGTCAGGTCAGATTCAGCACTGACCAGATGGCATAGTTGACGCCGGCTGTCGACTTCCCACTGACCGCCAACACGATATCGGTCGGCGAGGCGCTCGTATTGACGATTGCAAGACCTGAGAACTGCACACCATTGAGTACGGCGTACTCCCCGGTACAGCTCGCCAGCGTGTAGCTGATTTGATAGACATCGAAACTTGCGTCGTCCGTCGTCGCAGTGCCGTTCAGTACGCAGCCATTGGCTGCCACCTGAGCACTTAGCGCACCAGCCCCGCTGACCGACAGCGTGGCGCCAGTCAGCGTCGCTGGCGCGGCATCGGTGTCCCGGTAATTCCCGGTGATTGCCGCCAGTGACGAGGCGTCACTGGACAGCGGACTGTAGGTCAGCGACCAGTCGTCGTCGACGGCAGTTCCACCATCGGTCGTGAAACTCAGTGAGGTGGTCATCGTCCCACCGGTTGTCACCGTGCCATTGAGTGTGCCGACGCCATAGGTGGATCCGTCAGCAAATTGTTGGAGAGGATAGACGGTATAGCCATCCACTGCGGCGGCAAGCGTGGTCCCGGCCACCTGAATAACGCCTGCAAATATTACGCCGTCAGAACGGTAGAAATACGCCTGGCCCGATGAGTTGATGATCGCCGCCAGCTGCAGATTGCTGACCGAATCCGTGCCATTCCAGATTCCAGTTGGAGAGGCATTCGTTTTGGTCGGAGTAGTAGTAGTGCCAAGGTCGCCGAGCACGCCGTTGCAGCCGGCCAGGCCCAGTGCCGAAATACCGAAGCCAATAATTATTGCGCGCGGGCGAAGCATGCGGGCCCGATCATTAAGTAGCGTAGCCAATTAGGCCACAAATCGGTGCCGCGCGTTCACGGCCATTCATTAATATTACTTTATGCCGCTTTGCGAACAGGGTTTTGGCGTGCGACTACGCCGCAGCACGGCGCCCGATCACGAACTTCGTTTCAGAGCGGGAATTCCCACAAATCATTGAGTTCGCCAAGATTCGCATCCAGATCATAGCCCTGGCCGCCGAACATCCAAAGATTGCCCGAAGCATCGATCCAGGCAGCGGCGTAATCGCGCGCGCCCGGTAAACTGCCGGTGGCTGCACCAATCTTGCTATAGACACCGATGGCATTGGCTACGTTATCGCCGCTGATCCAGGTCCACTGGCCAGTGCTCGGCGTGAATTTCCACAAGTCGTTGAGATAACCGACATTGCTGGCCGTTCCGCTGTAACCACCGCCACCGAATAGCCACAAATTGCCGGCAAGGTCAGTCCATGAAACTCCAGCGGCGCGCGCCCCCGGCACGTTTCCGGCAGCCGCGATACCTTCAGTGCCGTAAACACCTGCAAGGTTGATGGCGTTGAAGCCAGCCATCCAGGTCCATTGGCCGGAGCCAAGCGAATACTCCCACATGTCATCCAGATTGCCCGGAACGTCGGCGGAACTTAATCCCTCGCCACCAAAAACCCAGAAATTGCCGGCAGGATCAAGCCAGGAAACGGAGCCGACGCGCCCCCCCGGCACGTTTCCAGCGGCCGGTGTTCCCTGCGTTCCATACACGCCGATGGCATTGGCCGTGCTCGAGCCGCTCATCCAACTCCACTGCCCGGTGCTCGGCGAGAATTCCCACAGATCATTCATGTCGCCCAGCGTACCAACTGCGTCGTAACCGGCGCCGCCGAAGAGCCAGAAATTACCCGTCGCGTCGACCCACGAGCCTCCGCCATTTCGCGCCCCGGGCGTGTTGGTCGGCGCCGCTGTCCCTTTGGTGCCGTAGGAGCCACTGCCATTTTGTACATTTGAGCCACTGACCCAGGTCCACAACCCAGTGCCGGGCGTGAATTTCCACAAATCGTTAAACGGGCTCGCCACGCCGGTGGCCGCATTATTCAAGGCGCCGCCAAACAACCAGAAATTTCCCGCCTTATCGATCCATGAAGTAGCTCCGACACGCGCTCCGGGGAAGTTGCCGGCGGCCGCCACGCCCAGCGTGCCGTAGACACCGGCGGCGTTGGAAGTACTGGTTCCGCTTACCCAAGTCCACTGCAACGTGGTCGGAGAGTATTCCCAGAGGTCATTAAAATCGACCAGGCTACCGGTCGCATCAAAACCACTGCCACCAAAAATCCAAAAATTGCCGGATTGATCAATCCAGGACGCGGCCCCCGCACGCCCGCCAGGAATATTGGTGGCGGTGGCTACGCCCTTGGTGCCGTACACGCCGACCGCATCAGCGATTGGCTCGCCGCTCTGCCAAACCCACGGCAACGAGCAGCTGATGACCACTGACGTCACGTCAGCTGAATTTATAATGCCAGCCCCAAAACTCACGGCGCAGCTTAGGCCGGTGGGCTCTGTCTGCACCGAAATGAAGTAATCGGTGTCGTTAGCTATTGCGGTCGGAAAAACAAAGCTGGTCGCGCCGGATGCCGGTGACACCGTTTGCAGTGCGGCCACCGAGCCATTGCCATAGCTCAAAACCAGACCGCCAGCGGTCAGGCCGACAATGGTTCCGCCAAGCGTATAGGTCGCCACACTGGCAGTGCTGCTGCTGTGGTGGTGACAAGATGCGCCGGTCAGCATGGCAGCTACGCAAAGGATCAGGCCAAGGCGGGGAAGAACTGCGGCGCCGATCCGCGCCTTTTCACTTAGCTGACACTTCAATCCAAATCTCCCTGCTGGCTGCGCCGCCCAATACCCCGAGGCACCGGTTTTGGCGCTTGATCGATCGTGGCTGGAAACGGCCAGAATACCATTCCCGCTGCCCCAATGTGTATTCGCTGCGGGCTGAGCCTGCGGCGCCAGTTAAGACAATGGTCCCGGCCGCTTGGTTCCCGCCATCACCGCCTGCGCCGCCTGCGCCGCGGAGGGATTGACCCTATCGCATGATCAATGAGGCGGCGACACGCCGCGGTCTTTTTGACTTAGCTCGGCAGCGCCCCAGCCACCGCCCAGCTGCGAAATCAGATCCACGCTGGCAACCAGTCGCTGACTTTGTACGCTCAACAGGTTGATCTCATCCGTCAGGCGCGTGGTCTGAGCCGTGATCACTGACGAGTAGGCCACGACCCCTGCCTTATATTGGTTGAGTGTCAGCTTCTCCGACAGCCTGGCGTCCCTGACCGCCGTTTCCTGAAGCTGCGCCTGCTGCTCAAGCACGCGCAGACTCACCAAATCGTCCTCAACAGATTCAAACGCCGACAGCACTGTCTGCCGGTACGTTGCGACTGCGGCATCGTAGTTGGCCCGCGCTTCGCGCGTCTGTGCGATCGTTGCGCCACCATTAAAAAGATTCTCGGCCAGCGAGGGGCCGAATGACCACAGCGAATTGCCGGTTTTCAGTAAACCGGGCAGCACCCCGGAAGAGAATCCGTAGGATCCCGACAGCGTCAGGCTCGGGAACCAGGCCGACTCGGCCACTCCAATCAGCGCATTGGCGCTGGCCACGCTGCGCTCCGCCGCCGCGATGTCCGGCCGCCGCTCGAGTAATTGCGAGGGTACGCCGGCCGGCACAATCGGCACTGTTGCACTCAGTGTGCCGGCATCGATCGCCAGTTCCGACGGCGGCCGGCCGGTCAGAACCGCGATCGCGTGCTCATATTTGGCGCGGATCAGCTGCACATTGACGGCCGCGGCTTGAGTACCCTCGAGCTGGGTCTCCGCTGCATAGACGTCGGCGAGCGTCGTTGTGCCTGCCTTGACCTGATTCTGCGTTATGCGCAGCGCCTCCTTAAAATCTTCGATTTCGCTGTCGTATAAGCGCGTCTGCTCATCCGCGGCACGCATTTGAAAATAATCTGCCGCCAGCGTCATTTGTGCCGACATGCGCGCGGCCGCGACATCAGCGGCACTGGCCTGCGCCTTGGCGACGTCGGATTCGACCAGGCGCCGGATGCGTCCCCACACATCCAGCTGCCAGCTGCCCTGTAGCCCGGCGCTGTAAAGACTGTGGCCTGTGCCCGTCACCGTCGCACCGCTGCCTGTGCGCGAATATGCGCCGGTGGCGGTCACCAGCGGGAACAGCGTGCCGCGATCCACACCAACGGCTTCTTCTGCAGCGCGATAAGTGGCTTCCGCGGCCTTAAGCGTCTGATTGGATACTTCAACCCGTTGCTCCAGCTCATCCAGCCGCGGGTCGGAGTAAATGGACCACCAGACTAGATTGCTAGGAATCTCCCCAGGGTTCGCCGGTTTCCAATTCTGATCCTCCTTAAATGCCGCCGGCACTGCTGATGCCGGCCGGTGATAATTCGGACCGACTGCGCACCCTGCCAGTGTCGCAAGCAGCATCACGACTGGCAACGGGCGCAGCAGCGCCCCGCCGCCAGCACGGCGCATCACAAATTCCATATTTTGCAGCATCATGTCGGTTGCTCTTGCGCGCCGCCAATGAGCTCGGCTTCCGCGCCCCGTGTCCTGAAAGTACCGAGCCAGATACGGAATCGATCGAGATAAATATAGACAACCGGCGTTGTATATAATGTCAGCACTTGACTGACGATCAGGCCGCCAACGATTGAGATGCCGAGCGGCTGGCGCATCTCCGCGCCGCTGCCCGTCGTCACGGCCAGCGGCAAGGCGCCGAGCAGGGCGGCAAAGGTTGTCATCATGATCGGCCGAAATCTCAGCAAACAGGCGTCGTAGATCGCTTCGGCCGCGCCGATGTTGCGGCTGCGCTCCGTCTCCAGTGCCACGTCGATCATCATGATTGCGTTTTTCTTGACGATGCCGATCAGCAGAATGACGCCAATCAGCGCGATCAGACTGAACTCCGTTCCGAACAGAATAAGCGCCAGCACGGCACCGACGCCTGCCGACGGCAGCGTCGATAAGATCGTTATCGGATGCACGTAACTTTCGTACAAGATTCCGAGCACAATATATACAGCGGCTATTGCTGCTACGATCAACCACGGTTCATTCTGCAGCGATTGCTGAAATACCTGCGCTGTACCCGCAAAGCTGCCGTGTACCGAGACCGGCACGTGCAGTGCCCGCATCGTGTTTTGAATAGCAGTGATCGCCGTACTCAGCGATTTGCCTTCAGGCAGATTGAATGAAAACGTGGTTGCTACAAACGGACCCTGGTGATTGATCGCAAGCGGAGTAGTGCTTGGGCCGTAGCTGCTGAAAGCGGCCAGCGGCACCGTGGTTTCCGTGCGTGT
>DASWBL010000056.1:0-16988 GCA_036390615.1 Steroidobacteraceae bacterium
GACCAGCCCGAGCGAATCAGGCGCTGCGTACGCGCGGGTGTTGTCCTTGACGCGCCACTGGCCGGAAGCGCGATGGCCGTGCAGGCCGCCGAGCTGCTGGACAATGCCGCGCAGCGCGCGGCGCTGGTAGAGAGCTGCCGCCGGCTGCAGCTCGCTGACGGTCTGGCGATCGCGGTGCAGGGCCTTGAAGGCCTGCTGCGCGACCGGGGCGGCTCCTAAGTGGGGATTGCGCCGCCGCTACTGGTCCGCTTTGGAGCCTTCGGCGACATGGTGCTGCTGACACCGCTGCTCGGCGTGCTGCAGCGGCGCTTCGGGCAGCCGGTCGATCTGTTCGGCTCAGGCAGCTGGACGCGGCAACTGCTCGGAAATGATCCGCGCGTCGGCCACATTCAGCTGCTCACCAGTCGGCGCGCCGCGTACCTGCTGCGACCGAGCCAGTGGCAGGCGGTGCGCTGGCTGCGCCAGCGGCCCGCAGGTCCCGTCTATTTGTGCGAAAACGACGAGAAATCGCTGTGGTTGCTGCGCCGTGCCGGTATCGCTCCGGAATGGATCGTGCGCGCCTACGATGAACCACCGCGGGGCATCATCCACACCATCGACTGGTCGGCACCGATCGGCAATCGCACGCCGGTCGCCTACGCCGCTGCGCCGGCCCCGCTGGTAATGCAGCCCGATGATTTTGTGCCGCGGCTATACGTGTCCGAAGCCGCCCGCCACGAGTGTCTTCAATGGATTGCCGCGCGCGGCTGGCAGAACATGCCGCTGGTGCTGCTGCAGCCAGGCAACAAACGCACGCTCAAGCGCGGTCGGCTCGCCGGCCCCGCGGACAATAAGTACTGGCCGCCGGAGCGTTGGGCGGCCGTGGCCCGCCACGTAATGGCCGAGTTGCCGCAGGCGCAGCTGCTGTTGTGCGGCGCCCCAAGCGAGGCCGGCGTTCTGGAGAACATCAAACAACACTGCAATGCTCCGCAAGTACATAACCTTGCCCACGAACTGCCGATCCGGCGCCTGCTGCCGTTGCTGGAGCGGGCCTATTGCATGATTTCAGTCGACACCGGTCCCGCGCACGCCGCGGCCGCCCTCGAGTGCCCGCTGGTGGTGTTGTTTGGTGAGCAAAATCCATGGCAGATGCAGCCGCGATCGCGCCATTCTGCGGTCGTCGTGCTCGGCGGCGGCAGCGGCGGACGTGTGCAGGACATCAAGGTCGAGCAAGTTGTCAGGGCCTGGGGACGACTGATTGCCACGCTGCTGCAACGGCCAATCGATCCGCCCGCTGCACCACCACTGCCCTGAGCCCGGTCTGAAGCTCAGCCCGGCAAATCAGCGACCGGCCATAATCCGAGGTGCTTGTCCCGGTAATGCTGCTGCGGGCATTGCTCGTCGAGCAGCCAGGCGGGCGGCGGCAGACTGAACGGCGCCTGCTGCAGATTGAGCGGGCGCCAATGACCGGTGAGGATATCGTGGTTCGCGGTCCGGCCGGTGAACGTTGTCGTCAGCAAAAAGCCGCTGCCCGACCGCTTGATGTTTGCCAGCGCGCGGAACACATCGCGGTACGAAAAATGGACCAGGCAATCGCGGCACAGTACCAGGTCAGCCGGCGGCAGCTTTTCGGCAAGCAAGTCCAGCCGCATGAAGCGGCAGCGATCCGAGCCATAGCGGCGCTGATTTTCAGTTACCAGGCTCGCGACGATATCCGCACCGACGTAGTCAATATCGAGCGGCAGAAGCCGCATCCAATTGAAGTCGCCACAGGCCAAATCCAGCATCGAGCGGAACTGTCGCGCGCGTAGCAGCAGCGGCAGTGCCCGCCGAACCTCTGCGGTCTGCTCCAGATTTGAACCAACCCCGCAGACCGACTGCTGATCACCCCATTTATTGTCCTGCACCAGCCGGGTGAAGATCTGCTCGGCAGATTTTCCCGCGAGGGCGCTTGTCAGCTTCCGTTGCTTGACCCACGCTGACAGCAGCGGGAATTGCCGCTTCATCAGCTTCCGGAGCTTTTCAGTCGCGATCAGGCTCATGTCGATCAGGCAGGAAGCGCTGCGTATTCGGCGGCGATCACCGCCGCGGCCACGTGCTCGAGTATCGGCGCCTGGCTGACGTCGATCTTCGCCGTCAGCGCCTCGCTGATGCGCGCCCCGAGGGCGCGGGCGTCACCGACCGGTACCAGCCAGCGCGCGAGCGGCCCTGCCAGCAGTTCTGACGGGCCGTGCGGGCAGTCGGTGCTGACGACTGGCGTGCCGCATGCCAGGGCTTCGATGATCGCCATCGATAGCCCCTCAAAATCGGAGCACATGATCAGCAATCTGGCGTGCGCGATCCACGGATAGGGATTTTGCTGGAAGCCGATCGCGGTGACGCGGTGTGCGACGCCATAACTGGCTGCCAGTCGCCGGACTTTGTCCGGGTGATTCGTCAGCATTAGCAACGGGGCGTCGCCTGGCACGTACTGCAGGGACTCAAACAGCACGTCCAGCCGCTTCTCGCGGCAGGCGCGGCCAACGTGGAGCAGGTACGGCCGCCGTGGCAGGCCTGCCGCCGGCTCCATCGCCCGGGCACGACACACTTGCAGTTCAACCGGATTGTAAATGGCACGCACCGTTGCCGGCTGCAGCCAGGCACTCGCGCGGATTTCCTGCGCGAGTCCCTTCGAGACCGCCACCACGCGCTTGCCGATCAGCACCCGATGCCGCCACCGCTGGCGCCAGTACTGCAGCCGGTTGTGGCGACGCAGTTGCGAAAGTGTCTCCTCGATCGGCGCGTGCACGCAGTACCAGACATGCGGCAACCTTGCCGCAGCCACAACCCGGTGCGAGTTGATCAGGTTGGCAATTACCAGATCGAAGTCAAGGCCGTCGGCGTGTTCAAGCGCACTGATGAGGGCGCGCAGCTCGCGGGCCTGCCGCCGGTACGCGCGGGGACCACCGGGATATTTAGGCTTGCCGGCCAGAAAATGGACGTTGGCTTCGCCGGAAATGTCGTAGTGGCCGACGCTTTGCAGTGCGATGACATGGGCGATGTGACCGAGTCTTGCCAGTTCGCGGCGCAGCGTCAGCACCGCTTTTTCCGCGCCGCCGCCGTACATCGAATCGATGACCAGGGCAATCTTGCGTCGGCTCTGCATCCGGGCGCTCAGCCTGATTCGCTCAGCCAGCGATCCAGCATCAGCACGGACCACGCACGGCGAAAACCGGGACCGACGCGACGCCTGAAGATCCCGCGCGCCAGCAGACGATCGCATGCACCTTTAACCAGTTCCGGTCGGCCTTTCAGCCAACTGTGCGTGGGCAGCCCGAAGCCACTCTTCGGGCGATCGAGGTGGCCGGGTGGCAACTTCGGCGCCATCAGTTTGCGCACCAGCTCCTTGCCGCGATGAGCCTTGCGGTTGACCAGCAGCTGCGGATCGACGCTGAGCATGAATTCGACCAGGCGGTGATCCAGCAGCGGCGGACGCACCTCAAGGGAGTGGGCCATGCTGGTGCGGTCCACCTTGACCAGCAACCCCTCCGGCAGATTGGTGTTCAGATCGAGCCAGCGCAATTGCGCAAGCGGCGCCAGATCCTCGCGCCAAAACTGCTCGTAGAACCATCCGTATGGGTAGTCACGCTCCTGCCACGCCGGCTGCAGCAGCGCATCAACCTGCACTGCCGTCAGCGCCCCAAGCGCCGCTGAAAATCCAGCGGGCCCGGCGAGCGCCCGGCGCTGCATCGACTGCCCAAGACGCGACAACGGCGGCAGGCGCCGGGCCAGGAATCGATTGCCGGCGGTCGAGCGCGCGCCAACGTCGGACCAGTAACGCGGGTAGCCGCAGAAAATCTCATCCCCACCCTCGCCGCTGAGCGCCACGGTTACTTCGCGGCGGGCGCATTGGGCGATCAGGTAATTGGACCAGGCGGCGCTGTCGGCAAACGGCTCATCGAACAATTGCGGCAGCCGCGCCAGCGCTTCGTCCAGATCCGCGGGCCGCGTGGCCATCTCGGTGTGCCGCGTACCGAGCTTTGCGGCCACGGCGCGCGCGGCGGCGGATTCCGAGCGGCGGTCGCCGGGAAAATCGAGCGTGTAGGTATGGGGCCGGTCGAGGTAAGAGGCCGTCAACGCAGAATCAATGCCGCCGCTCAGAAACACGCCCACCGGAACGTCTGCCACCGTCTGCTCCGGCACCACTTGCTTAAGCAATGCATCCAGTTCCGCTATCGTTTCCCGGCCACTGCGCGGGCGGATGTGCGTTGACGCATGCCAGTAGCGCTCGATCCGGATTCTGCCGTCCTGCCATTCGAGCCAGTGGCCGGCTGGCAATTTGCAGATGCCGTGGTAGATGGTTTTGGGCGCCGGAATGTAGCCATGAAAAAGAAAATCGCGTACCGCGGACTGATCGATCGGCGGTTTGCCGAGCAGCAGCAGTGCTTTCAGTTCGGAAGCAAAGGCCAGGCCATCGTCCAGCTGGCGGTAATAAAACGGCTTGATCCCGAGACGGTCGCGCACCGCGAGGAACCGGCGCTGCGCGCCGTCCCATAGGCCGAAGGCGAACATGCCGGCCAGTTGCTGCAGGCAGCGCTTGCCATCACGCGCCAGCAGACGCAACAGGACTTCGGTATCGCTCGAGGAGTTGAGCGGTTCATCCAGCTGGCGGCGCAGCTCCCGATAGTTGTACAGCTCGCCGTTGTAGGTGATGACGTGGTCACCGTGTCGCATCGGCTGCGCGCCACCGGGACTCAGGTCAATGATGGCCAGGCGCCGATGCGCCAACGCCACCCCAGGTGCCGACCAGCTGCCCTCGCCGTCCGGGCCGCGATGACGCAACCGGTCGGCCATGGCCTTCGCCGTTTCGATGCTCGCCTTCGAGCCGATCATGCCTGCGATGCCACACATGCCACGCAAGCTTACCGAATGCAGCGCGGCTGACAACGATCATTTGGCAGTCGGAGGCCACGCGGTCAGCAGCCGGCCTATAATCAGCGCGGCGTTGCGCATCGGCGGGGATCAAGGTGCAGAGTCTGGATGAACGGTTGAGTCAGTACGCGGCCTACCATCGCGACCGCCGCAACGTTGCCACGCACTGCGTGGGCATTCCGCTGATTGTGCTCGCGGTTGCCATTTTGCTGGCGCGCGTGCGCATATCCGCTTTGCCCTCCGTGTCACTGGCGACCCTATTCATCATTCCAGTGGCTTTGTACTACCTGTGGCTCGACTTGCGCTTCGGCGTGGTGATGAGCGTGCTGCTGGCGCTTGCGGTCTGGCTGGGGCAGTGGTTCGCGTCCGCGGCACAGCCGGTCTGGCTCGGGTGGGGAATCGGCTTGTTTGTCGGCGGCTGGATCCTGCAACTCGTAGGTCATAAGTTCGAAGGCCGCAAACCGGCTTTCGTCGACGATCTGATGAGCCTGATTATCGGACCGCTGTTCGTCGTAGCGGAAGCCGCGTTTGCGCTTGGGCTGCGCCGATCATTACAGCAAGCCATGGCGGGCAAGACTGCGCACTCGCCGTAGCTTTCCGGCCGAGCGCAACTCTCCATCATCAACGTGCCAGTGGCCGCGCCCACTGCGCCAAAACGATCCTTTGGTACGACAAGCTGTGGAAATGGCGGGCGCGAGGCGCGGCCGCATTAACGCATCATCCCGGCACGAAACCTGCCAGATCAACCGCTGCGAGCCAGTCGCATTGGCCTCGCCGGGATGGCTAGATGAACGCTACCAAAGGAAGAACCATGCGTACCTGTCAAATCATAGGCAGCTGGCAGATGGCGGCAGCATTGTATATCGCCTGTGCCCTTGGTCGCTCTGCTTGTGCGCTGGCAGACACAGGTGCTGCCTACAAGAAAGTTATCGTGGCCGACGGGATTTACCAGTACCTGGTACCGGACGTCGATGACATCGAAGTCAACGGCAATTCCATCGCCATTGAAACTGACCACGACATTCTCGTATTTGACACCAATGTGCTGCCATCGGCGGCGCAGCTGGTGCTCACCGACCTTCGCCAGGCATCAAAGAAGCCGGTGCGCTATGTCGTGAATTCGCACTGGCATCCGGATCATTGGGACGGCAATGAACTTTACGCCAGAGAATTTCCGGATCTGGAAATCATTGCGAGCGCCACCACGCGCCGGCTCATGGAAAATACGATGCACGTCTACATAAAGACGCTGGAGTTTGAAAGCCGGGATGTGAACCAACAACTCGAACGGGAGCTCAAAAGCGGCAAGTCGGAAGATGGCAAGACGCTCAGTGAAAAGAACCGCCAGGAAATCAAGGATGATTTGCGCTCCGAGCGCAATTTCCTGACCGAGTACCAGGGACTGCATCCGGTACTGCCGACTCTGACTTTCGGCGACACGCTGACATTATTCCACGGCGGCCGGGAATTTCGTCTGCTGCAGCTGCCAGGCCACACCGCCGGCGACACGGTGCTGTATTTGCCCAGGGAAAAGATCGTGCTGGTCGGCGATCTGCTGGTCTACCCGGTGCCCTACCTGGCGAGCGCACACCCGAGTGCCTGGATCGCCAGCCTTAAGACCTTAAGTCAGCTCGATGCAGACACTTTCATACCCGGCCATGGCCCGGTGCTGCACGACCGTGATTACCTGAACCTGGTGGCCGACTCATTGCAGTCAGTGGTGGACCAGGTTCACGCCGCGCTGCTCAAGGGCATGAGCCTTGCGGAGACCCAGAAATTCGTAAACCTGGACGCAATCAAGACGAAATTTACGCACGGTGATCCGCAACTGAATGCCGAATTCGACGGCAACTTCGCGCCAATCGTCCGGCAGGCTTACGACGAGGAAACGGAGGAACTCGAGCTTTACCAGTGACCAGCGCGGCAGAAATTCGGCCGCTTTCGCCGGCTACCCGATTTAAGTGGTTGCCGACCAGCCCCTCAGCCCTTGCGAAACACCAATACAAAGCGATCGGTCTTGCCAAGCATCGGCGCCTTATAGGAAATCTTGTCGTGCGCGTCGTCCGGCCGCCGCAGCAGCGCGCTGGTGGCAATCACGTGCAACCCGCGCTTCTCAAAATCCGCCCGCGCATAGGATTCCTCGATCCGGTGCAGCGCGGAGGCGTCGGCGCTGCCATGCCCGGCCATTGCCGCGTGGTCGATGAGCAGCAGCACCCCGCCCTTTTTCAGCGAACTGGCCAGTTGATCCAGAACCTTAGCCGTATTGATCGCCGGCCACACGCCGGTCGAATCGACCCAGTAAAGGTCGTGATACACCTTGCTGAGAATGATGGCATCCAGCGTGCCCTCGCCCAGATTCATGTGGTCAAGGTCGACCGTCTGGTGTTCGACATTCGGCAGGCGATCATTGGCCAGCCGTGCCTGACGATCGCCGTCGCTCCATTTGTCATAGGCCGCGTTGTTAATCAGCAATACGTGGCCCTGCGCACCGACGAGATAACTGGACAGCTCGCTGAAATAGCCGTCGCCGCCCAGGAAGTCGGCGACCCGCATGCCTGGCCCGATTGCCGTCAACCGCAATATTTCTGCCGGATGATCCAGCGCGTCGCGCTTCGCGTCATCGGCGCTGCGACCCGGGTGCGCGACCGCAAGATCAAATCGATCAGCGGCCAGGCATGTGCCTGCCGGCCCGAGCACTGCGACCGCCAGCACCATTGCGGCCCAAATGTGCCGGCCGACAACCGGGGAATGTTCCATCACGGCAACTCCTTACCTCGGAAATTAATCAGCCGCGACTCCGCCCGCACCCCAAATCACGGGCACGGGCGGACGCTAGCGACGCGGCTCTTTCAATCAAACAACAATCGTCAGCGTGCGGTAATCACGCCTCGTATTTAAATGACAGGGAAACACGCGCCCGGTACGCGACCACTTTGCCGCCTTCGACCTTCATATCGAGCTTGGTTACTTCGGCGATGCGCAAGTCGCGCAAAGTCTTAGCCGCGATTGCGACGGCATTGGCGGCCGCGTCCTCCCACGATTTGGTGCTGGCGCCGATCACTTCGACAATCTTGTAGATGCCTTCGCCGCTTTTCATGGCCATGTTATCCTCGCTTTGTTGGGCTTGGCTTCAATACCCGGCACCGATTTTGATACCGGCTGGCCTACATTCTAATCCTACCGAGACCCTGCCGTCGGCAACCGGGGCTGACTTTGGCAGTATTCCGATGGCGTTGCGCCGCTGTTATTGCGAGCGCACCGAGATCTGGAAGGCGGCAATCAATGCGGCCAGGTCCCGAGGGCACAGCTCCTATGGGAAGATGTCCAGCAGGCCCGCGGTCGCGATAACCGACCGGCGGCCCGTAAATTGCGTGGGGGACGCGCGATGCAGACGCCAAAATCAATGATCAATAGGACCATTCCCGCCCTGACTCGCCGGCAATTCTCGGCGCTCGCCCTGTCGCTCGGCCTGGCGCCGTGGCCTGGCCGGCTGCCGGCTGAAGCCGAGAGCAGCGGCCTGCCCGCCGAAGTGGCCGGCGTCAGGATTCCAACTTCAACCATTGCGGTTCGTGCCGTGCGGCTGGCGAGGCGCAGTTGTCCGGAGTTCCTGTTCAACCACTGCATGCGCACTTTTGTCTTCGGTGCGCTCGCTATGCAAAAACAACGGCTGGGCTATGACTCGGATGAGGCCTTTGTCGCCGCCGCGCTGCATGATCTCGGCCTGATGCCAGCCTATGCAAGCAGCTCGCAATCCTTTGAAGTGGACGGCGCGGACGCCGCTGAAAAGTTTGCGCGCGATGTCGGCTGGCGTGCAGCGCAGGCTGACGTGGTATGGCACGGCGTCGCGCTGCATGATGTCCGACTGGCCATCACGCGCCGTGCCGGTCCCGAAGCCATGCTCGTGGCGCTCGGCGCCGGCAGCGATGTCGATGGCGTGGATCTCAATACCGAGATCGAAAAGAAGCAATTCGCGGAGGTCGTAGCGGCCTTTCCGCGCCTGCAATTCAAGCAGCGCTTTACCGCGTTGCTCATTGATCATTGCAAGCGCAAGCCCCTGTCCCAGCGCGGCACCTGGCTTGAGGGGTTGTGCCGCGAGCAGGTGCCGCATGCCTGGACCGAAACGGTGGAGCAGGACATCGCCACGGCGCCCTTCGCGGAGTGACGCCGTGGGCAGATCTTTAGCATGGGTCCCGTCCCGCTAAGCCGTTGATTTATGTGAAGCCAAAGAATTGAGCGGTCATCCCGGATCCGGGAGGGACCGCACCAGCGCGTGACTTCATTCGCACTTTGGTGTGCCGGATCGGACCTTGCGCCCGGGCGCGCCGTTGCGCTGCGGACAAGCGGTAGGGAAACTGCTAAGTTTCCCGACCTTGCGGCCACCCGTGCGGGCCCGCCAATGACAATCGGTGCGAGTGGCAATATGAAGGATCAGGCTTCCAGGGCGACCATAGCGGGGCGACACGCGAACATTGCCAGTGCGGCGGCTTCGGCACCGACAAAAAAGGCGCTCTACGAGCAGCTGAACACTGCGCTGCGCGAGATCATCAAAGATCAGACCGACTTTCTGGCCAACATCTCGAATTTTGCGGCCCTGCTATTCACCAGCCTGCCCAATCTCAACTGGGCCGGCTTCTACCTGCTGCGCGGTACCGAACTGGTGCTGGGCCCGTTCCAGGGCAAGCCCGCCTGCGCCTGCATCGCCATGGGTGACGGCGTGTGCGGAACCGCGGCGCTGCAGCGCGCGGCCGTGCTGGTGCCAAACGTCAATGCCTTCCCGGGCCATATCGTCTGTGACGATGCCTCGCAATCGGAAATGGTTCTGCCGGTGTTCAAGGACGGTCGCCTGGTTGGGGTGCTCGACCTGGACAGTCCGATTCTCAGCCGGTTCGAAGAAACCGATCGCGAGCACATCGAGCAGCTGCTGCGGATCCTGATGGAAGGCACGGTCGTGCCGGAATTCAGGCTCGCGCCGAAGGACTGAAATTCGGTTCGGCGGCTCAGCCGACGCCGAGATAGCTCATGATCCCGCCGGCGGCTTCGCGCCCTTCAAATACGGCGGTGACCACCAGATCGGCGCCGCGCACCATGTCACCGCCGGCGAAAACTTTCGGGTTGGTAGTCTGGAAAGCCGCCTTGGGGTCGGCCGACACGCGCACCCGGCGGTTGCCGTGCACTTGAATGCCGTGATCGGCAAACCAGTCGGGCGGGCTCGGCAGAAATCCGAACGCGACCACCACGGCATCGGCTTCCAGGAACTGCTCGGACCCCGGGATCGTTTCGGTGATACGGCGGCCGCGGTGGTCGGGTGGACCGAGCCGCGTTTGCATCAGCTGCACGCCCTCGACCCGGCCATTGCCGACGATCTGCACCGGCTGGGTGTTGAACAAGAAACTCACGCCCTCTTCCTTGCTGTTTTTGTAGTCCCGATTCGAGCCCGGCATGTTCGCCTCATCCCGCCGGTAAGTGCAGGTAACGGACTCGGCGCCCTGGCGAATGGCCGTGCGGTTGCAATCCATCCCGGTATCGCCGCCACCGAGCACGACGACCCGCTTGCCCTTTAGATCGACGTAGTGGCGCTCGGCATCCGGCAGCCCTAATTCGCGGTTGATGTTGGCCACGAGGTATGGGAGCGCCTCGTGCACGCCGGGCAGATTTTCGCCGGCGAAGCCGCCCCTGACGTAGGTATAGGTCCCCATGCCGAGAAAGACTGCATCGTATTGCGAAAGCAGCTCCCCGAACGCCAGATCCTTGCCGATCTCAACGCCGAGCCGGAACTCAACGCCCATGCCCTCAAGCAACTCGCGGCGCTGCTCAACCACCTGCTTTTCGAGCTTGAATGGCGGAATCCCGAACGTCAGCAATCCGCCGATGCGCGGGTAACGATCAAACACCACCGACCGCACGCCGTTGCGAACCAGGATATCGGCGCAAGCGAGACCGGCCGGCCCCGCGCCGACAATGGCGACGCGTTTGTCGGTCCACGCGACCTCGGACATGTCCGGTCGCCAGCCCTGGCGCAGCGCTTCATCAGTGATGTATTTCTCGATCGCGCCAATTGAGACCGCACCGAGTCCATCGTTCAACGTGCAAGCGCCCTCACACAACCGGTCCTGCGGGCAGATGCGGCCGCAGACCTCCGGCAGCGAGTTAGTACGGTGCGACAGCTCGGCTGCCTCGAACAATTTGCCCTCGCTGATCAGCGCGAGCCAGTTGGGAATGTAGTTATGAACCGGGCACTTCCATTCGCAGAACGGGCTGCCGCAATTGATGCACCGTCCGGCCTGCTGCGCCGCGCCGGCCGCGTCGTAAGGCAGGTAAATTTCGCGAAACTCGCGCACCCGCTCCGCGAGCGGCAGCTTGTCCGGATCGCGACGCGGAAAATCCAGAAACTGCAGTGTCTTGTCGGCCATGAGCTAAAATCGCCTGTCAGGCCGCGCGCCGCAGGCTTTCGATCAGTGAGTCGATGGATGCGGCCTTGGGCTTGACCAGCCAGAACTGTCCGAGATAAGTGCGCAGATCCTCCAGGATCTCTGCGCCCCAGGCGCTGCCGGTCTCGGCCACATGTTCGCGGATCAACTCCTCCAGGTAATGGATGTTCGACTCCATCGCTTCGGGCGAAAGCCGGTGGATATCGATCAGCTCGTGGTTGTAGCGATCGACAAAATCGTGCCGCAGATCGAGCACGTAGCCAAAACCGCCGGTAAAGCCGGCGCCGAAATTCAGCCCCGTGGGACCCAGCACGCAGACCACGCCGCTGGTCATGTATTCGCAGCAGTGATCACCCGTGCCCTCGATGACGGCCACCGCGCCGGAATTTCTGACGCCGAAGCGCTCGCCGGCCTGGCCGGCCGCGAACAGCTTGCCGCCGGTGGCGCCGTACAGGCAGGTGTTGCCCATGATCACGGTATCGCGCGCCAGGAACCTGGATGCTGCCTGCGGGCGCAGTACGATCTTGCCTGCCGCCATGCCCTTGCCGACGTAATCGTTGGCATCGCCTTCCAGGTACAGGTGCAACCCGCCGGCGTTCCAGGCGCCGAAGCTCTGCCCGATCGAGCCGCTGAGCCTGACCGTCAGCGGCTGCTCGGCCATGCCGTTGTTACCCCAGCGACGGGCAATCTCGCCGGACAGCCGCGCGCCAATGGAGCGGTTGAAGTTCATGACCTCGTAGTGCCACTCACCGCCCAAGCGCGTCGCAATCGCCGGCAGCATGTCGGCCACCATGCGCTCGGCCAGCACGCCTTTATCAAAGGGCGCGTTGGACGGATCGACGCAGAACTGCGGCCGATCGCCCACCAGTCCGGCATCGGACAGCAATGGCCGCAGATCGAGTTTGCGCTGCCTGGCGGTATCGCCTTCCAGCACCTCGAGGAACTCCGTGCGTCCGATCAGCTCGGCCATGCTGCGCACACCGATCATCGCCATCAGCTCGCGGCACTCTTCGGCCACGAAGCGGAAGTAATTCATCACCATCTCCGGCATGCCAATGAAGTACTTGGCGCGCAGCACCTCGTGCTGCGTCGCCACGCCGGTGGCGCAATTATTCAGGTGGCAGATGCGCAGGTACTTGCAGCCCAGCGCGATGACCGGTGCGGTACCGAACCCAAAACTCTCGGCGCCGAGGATCGCAGCCTTGATCACGTCAAGCCCGGTCTTCAGCCCGCCGTCCGCCTGCAGGCGCACGCGGTGGCGCAGGTCGTTGGCGCGCAACGTCTGGTGCGTCTCGGCCAGGCCCAGTTCCCAGGGCGTGCCCGCATACTTGATCGACGTCAGCGGGCTGGCGCCCGTGCCGCCGTCGTGGCCGCAGATCGTGATCAGGTCGGCATAGGCCTTGGTGACTCCGGCCGCTACCGTGCCGACGCCGGGCTCGGCGACTAATTTTACCGATACGAGTGCCTGCGGATTGACCTGCTTGAGATCGAAGATCAGCTGCGCCAGATCCTCGATTGAATAGATATCGTGGTGCGGGGGAGGAGAGATCAGGCCGACGCCGGCGCGGGCAAAGCGCAGGCGCGCAATCATTTCGTTGACCTTGTGCCCGGGCAGCTGCCCGCCCTCGCCGGGCTTCGCGCCCTGTGAAATCTTGATCTGCAACACCTCGGCGTTGACCAGATATTCCGGCGTGACGCCAAAGCGGCCCGAGGCGACCTGCTTGATCTTGGAGTTCCTTTCGGTCCCGTAGCGGGCCGGATCCTCGCCGCCTTCGCCGGAATTGGAGCGGCCGCCGAGCCGGTTCATCGCGATGGCGAGCGCTTCATGGGCCTCGGGTGAGAGCGCGCCGAGCGACATGCCGGCGCAATCAAAGCGCGCCAGCACCGACTCGAGCGGCTCGACCTCGCCGAGCGCCACGCTGCCGCGCGCGCGCAGCCCGAGCAGGTCGCGCAGCGCGGCGACCGGTCGCTGATTGACCAGGCGCGCATATTCGCGGTAATGCTCCCGGTCGCCGGAGACGACGGCCGCCTGCAGCGCGCCGATGACGTCGGGGTTGTACATGTGGTACTCCCCGCCATGCACATATTTGTACATCCCGCCCTGCTCGATGCCCGAGCGGCGGTTCCAGGCGCGCATCGAAAGCTTCAGCGTATCGGATTCCAGGTCGCCAAAATCCGCGCCTTCGATGCGGCTGGCGGTGCCGCGGAAGCACAGCTCGACCACTTCGGAGTTGAGCCCGACGATCTCGAACAGCTGCGCCGCGCGGTAGCTGCCGATCGTCGAGATGCCCATCTTCGACATGATCTTGAACAGGCCCTTGCGGACCCCTTTACGGTAGCTGCGACCCAGTTCCTGACGCTTCTCCGCGGCCAGCGACACCTGGTGCTTGCGCATCATCTCGTACAGCGTCTGGTAGGCCATGTACGGGTACACCGCGGTCGCGCCGTAGCCGATCAGGCAGGCAAAATGGTGCGGATCGCGGGCGGTGCCGGTTTCCACCAGCAGATTGCATTTGCAGCGCAGGCCGGTGGCGACCAGGCGGTGATGCACGGCGCCGGTGGCCAGCAGCGCGTGCGCCGGAATCTTGCCCTGCACCAGGTAGCGATCCGAGAGCAGCAGCACGAGCTTGCCGGCGCTCACGGCCCGCTCGGCCTGATCGCAGATGCGCAGCAGCGCCGCCTTCAGCCCCTCGGCCGGATCGTACTGCAGGTCGATGAACTCGTTGGAATCGACCACCATATCGGTCGCCAGCACCTGCCGGAGCTTGCGCTGCGACAGCACCGGCGAGCTGAGCACGATCTGGCGGGCGTGCTCGACCACCGGCACGAACACGTTGCACTCAGGCCCTATCTGTGTCTGCAGCGACATCACGATCGTTTCGCGCAGCGGATCAATCGGCGGATTGGTCACCTGGGCGAACTGCTGCCGGAAATAATCGTAGAGCGAGCGGATTTTATGCGAGAGCACCGGCATCGGCGTGTCATCGCCCATGGAGCCGACCGCCTCGCTTTCATCCTCGGCAAGGATACGAATTACTTCGTCGCGCTCTTCGGCGGTGATGTTGTACATTTTCTGGTAGGTGGCGAGCGTCGCGCGATCCATCGGCTCGGCAGCGAGGCGCGGATCCACCAGTTCGGACTCCAGGTAAATCACGCTTTTCTTCAGCCAGGCCTTGTAGGGATGGCGCACCTTCAGCAGCGCATCGATGTCGGAGTTCTCAAGTAGCTGGCCGGTCTGCAGATCGAGCGCGACCATTTCGCCGGGCCCGAGCTTGCCCTTGCGCACCACATCTTCAGGCGCGTAATCCCAGACACCGGTTTCCGAGGCAATGGTCAGGTGCCTGTTACTGGTGATGACAAAGCGCGCCGGCCGCAGGCCATTGCGATCCAGCGAGCAGGCGGCGTAGCGGCCATCGGTCATGACCACGCCGGCCGGCCCGTCCCACGGCTCCATGTGCGCGGCGTAATACTCGTAGTAGGCGCGCAGATCGGCATCGATCGTGTTATTCGCCTGCCAGGCCGGCGGAATGAGCAGCCGCATCGCGTGCATCAAATCCAGCCCGCCGCTCAGCAGCACTTCCAGCATGTTGTCCAGGCTCTGGGAATCCGAGCCATGCAGTGACACGTGCGGCTGGATGTCGGCCAGCTCCGGCAGCAGCGGCGAGCGGAAGATCGGGCCGCGGGCGGTGGCCCACTGGCGGTTGCCCTCGATGGTATTGATCTCGCCGTTGTGCGCGAGGTATCGGAACGGATGGGCGAGGCGCCACTGCGGCAGCGTGTTGGTGGAAAAGCGCTGGTGAAACACCGCCACCGAGGTCTCAAGCCGCGGGTCGCTGAGGTCTGGGAAGAACTCGGCCAGGTGCTGCGGCATCACCATGCCCTTGAACACGATGGTCGTGGCCGACAGGCTCGGGACGTAAAACACCGGATCATCCAGCAGTGCCTGCTCGGCGTGGCGCCGGGCAATGAACAACTTGCGATTGAAGCTGGCTTCGTCGATCTCGGCATCGGGGCAGTTCACGAACAGCTGCTCGATGCCTGGCAGCGTCTTGAGCGCCTCCGGACCGCAGGCGCGCACATCCAGCGGCGGCAGTCGCCAGCCGGCCACGGTCAGGCCATGCCGTTCGAGCTCCACGCGTAGCGTCTCGCGCGCCGCCGCGGCGAGCGACGGCTGGGGATTCAAGAACGCCAGTCCGGCGGCAAAGCGCGGCGCCAGCGTGATGCCGGCCTCGCGCGCCACTGCGCGCAGGAAATTTTCGGGGCGCTTGAGCAACAAGCCGCAGCCATCGCCGGTCTTGCCGTCGGAGGCGATCGCGCCGCGATGAGTCAGCCGGTTCAGCGACTTGATGGCTGTTTCCACCAGCCAATGACTGGCAGCATCGTCGAGACTCGCGATCAGCCCAAAGCCGCAGCTGTCGGCTTCATAGGCCGCACGGTGAAGACCGCTGCCAGACTGCTTATCGCTACCCATTAGTGCCCTCTGTCGCCTCTGCCCGCAGTCGATTCACTCTGGGGGCAGGCCGCCCAAGCCTCGCGCCCGGCGGGCGGTGGCTGGATCAGCTTGAAAATTCTGTACGGTGCGAGCCCGCCGGGATCGCCGCTGGCCCACTAGATCCCAAGGTCCGCCCGGCACTGGCGAGGCTTCCCGCACTGCGCACCGGCGCTGCGCCTGGATCAATATTTATCACACCGGCGCGCGGGCGGGGGGCAATTACAGCGCGTCACTCAGGAAATCGGGGCTCTTGGGTTCGCGCTGCATCAAATCCGGTCAATTTGCCAACCCGTGGCCGCCGGATCCGTCGCGTGCTGCCCGAATGCCTCCCGCAGCTGCGGGTGGCGCGGCGCTAGTCGGCTTCGACGCGCGGGCTTGGATTGCTGAAGGCCCGTGCGCAGCCGAGCAGCGCCGGGTTGCGGGCGGTGATCACGAACACCGGAATGGACGCCAGGAAACTGGCAAAGCGGCCCTTGGCTTCAAAGCGCTCCCGAAACGGCGAGCGGGCGAAAAACGGGCCGAACCGCGGCACGATCCCGCCGCCGATATACATCCCGCCGCGCGCGCCGAGCGTCAACGCCAGATCGCCGGCGACCATGCCGAGCCAGCCGCAGAACATATCGAGCGTGCTCCGACAGGTACCGGCCACTTCGGTCAGGCCGCGTTGCGTAACCTGGTCCGCGGCCAGTGACTCACTGGGCTTCCCATCGACCTGGCAGAGCGCCTCATAAAGCAGCGCTATGCCGCTGCCGGACAGCACCCGCTCGGCCGACACGTGTGGAAAGCGGTTTTGCAGCCAGCCGAGCACCTCCCGCTCGCGCGCCGTCGTTGCCGGCAGCGTCACGTGCCCGCCCTCGCCCTGCAGCGGCAGCCACAGTCCTGCACCCGGCACCAGTCCCGAAACACCGAGTCCCGTTCCCGGACCGAGCAGGCCGATGGCGGCTTGCGGATCGGCGCGATCTCCGCCGACCTGCTCCAATGCCGCTGGGGACAGCTGCGGGATGGCAAGTGCCAGCGCGGTAAAGTCATTGAGCAGGATCAGCCGCTTCAGGCCGAGCGCGCGGCGTACCGCGGCGGCCGAAAACGACCACGGGTGATTCGTCAGGGCCACGCGGTCGCCAAGCAGCGGACCGGCGATATCGAGCGCCGCTTCCTGCGGCCTGAGCGCACGGCCTGCC
>DASWBL010000057.1:0-49241 GCA_036390615.1 Steroidobacteraceae bacterium
AGCAGGCACACGAGTACCGTAGCGGCTGGGGGGAAACCCATGACGGGGAGGCCTACTCGAACGGTCAAATCTATTTTGGTATCAAGCTGGATGTCGGAGTCGGCAGTGGCGGGCCGCTGTTCTTTACACATTATTCCTTCATCGGCGTTGATCCACATTTACTGCACGATCGTTACACGACGTCCTATTTTGATAACAATCGCAATATAGCGTTGATCAATCGCGCCTGGTGCATCGCGAACCCGCTGCACTTTGACGGCTACGGACCCGATGCCTGGGGGTTGACCGCCAGCGACGGGCCGAATGGTTACCTGCCGGCGTCGCCCGACAAGGATCATGACATCGGCACGCTCACGCCAACGGGTGCGCTCGCTTCATTCCCCTATACTCCGGAAGCCTCAATGGCTGCCTTCAAGCACTTCTATCGCGATCTTGGCAGTCAGCTATGGGACATCTACGGACCTCGTGATGCCTATAATCTGTCGGCCCACTGGGTGTCACCCATCTACATGGGTCTTAATCAGGCTCCCATCGTGGCGATGGTTGAAAACTACCGTAGCGGCCTGCTATGGCGGACGTTCATGTCCAACCCAGAAATTACCGCCATGCTTTCGAAGCTTGATGCGGCCGGTAAGGAATGAGCGCAATGGATGAATCCTAATGCTGCGAAGTAGCTGGATTGTCATTGGCCTGTCTGGGCTTATACCAGTATGTGGATATAGCGCCGATGTCGCGACTACGGCGAATTCCGAGGTTGTCACTGTGGACGCGTCGGCGCCCGCGCGCGATTTTCCGCACTTCTGGGAAAAGATGTTCGGATCCGGCCGTGCGGTACTTGCGCTGCGCGAGAATTACCGCCGCGACTTGCATGACACGAAACAGATCACTGATTTCGAGTTTGTACGTGCGCACGCGATTTTTCACGATGAGCTAGGTGTTTATGATGAGGACGCCTCGGGGCACCCGGTTTATAACTTTTCCTATGTTGACCAGATTTACGACAATTTGTTGGCTGCCGGCGTACGACCATTTGTAGAGCTGAGCTTTATGCCACGCAAGCTGGCGTCTAGAGAGTCCATTCATCCTTTCTGGTATAAGCCAAATGTGTCGCCGCCGAAGGACTATGCGCGGTGGGATGGCCTGATCAGCGAATTTGCGCAGCATTTAATTGGCCGCTACGGCATTCAGGAAGTCAGCCAGTGGTATTTCGAGGTCTGGAACGAACCGAATCTGGATTTCTGGGCGGGCATACCGGCGCAAGCTTCCTACTGGGAGTTGTACGACCACACGGCGAGAGTTCTCAAGGCCGTCGACGCGCGGCTGCGCGTCGGCGGTCCCGCTACCGCGCAGGCGGCCTGGGTCGATGCAATGATCGCGCACGCGGTGCAGCACAACGTGCCCCTCGACTTCGTGTCGACGCACGTCTACGGAAATGACACCGCTGATAATGTCTTTGGAACGAGCGAGAACATTCCGCAGGACAAGATGGTCTGCCGTGCTGTAAGAAAGGTGCACGAGCAGATCAAGAGCTCGGCGCGACCAGCTCTGCCGCTAATTTGGAGCGAATTTAACGCCAGTTACGGCAATGACCCGGCCGTCACTGATGCGGTGTACATGGGTCCATGGCTGGCCGATACGATTCGCCAGTGCGACGGCTTGGTCGACATGATGTCCTACTGGACATTCTCGGATGTTTTCGAAGAGCAGGGAGTCACCAAGGGGCCCTTCAGAGGGGGATTCGGCCTGCTCGCCATGGGCGGTATCCCCAAGCCCGCGTTTAACGCCTTCAAGGTATTGCATCGCTTGGGTACGCAACGGCTAGCAGTTGATTCGGACTCGGTACTGGCGACCCGTCGCCCCGATGGCTCGTTGGTGCTGGCGCTCTGGAATTACGCACCTTACAACGCTCCCGGCTCCGCGAAGACGATCACAGTGCAGCTCAAGGGGTTGGCTGCGAAGAATGCCGAAGTCTGGCGGGTTGATGCCGAGCATGGGGACGTGCATCCGGCATACAAGGCCATGGGATCACCGCAGTCGCCAACGCTCGCGCAAATTGTGAGTCTCAAGCAAGCCAGCGCGCTACCGCCTGCTGAAACAGTCAAGCTGTACGCCGACAAATTAACGCTGCAATTGCCGACTTATGGTCTTGTCGTGGTGGAGATCGGGAGCGGGCGGTGAAAATCGCGCTGCCGTGCATACTGCTCTTATTGCCGATTTTCTGCGAGAGCGCACCGGATTTGCTCTACGGCAATTGGCAGCGCCGCGATTTCAGCCTTGAGTTCAATGGTTTTATGCAGGTCTACGCCTGTGATGAACTTCAGGAGAAGCTCGAAATCCTTCTCAAGGCTTCGGGCGCAAGGAAAGATTTGGGCATAAAGACTTCGTGCCGCTTTCCGGATCGCCCGTCAGAAGGTGCCAGGGCTCAGATGGAATTCTTTGCCCTGACACTGCCGGCGAACGCAACTGCCAATGCTGCTACAGCACCTGAGACAGGCAATGTAGCAGCGCGATGGCGTAAAGTGAGTTTGCGCTACGGTTCGCCTTCAGACTTGAAGGTATCGGACTGCGAATTGTTGGCCCGGTTCAGGGATCAGCTGCTGCCCTTGTTCACGATCCGCCATCTTGTTGATCGTACACATTGCAGGCTGGGAATGTCACAACCGGGTGACCTCGACCTGCAATTCGAGGTACTGGTTCCCGCCGGGCCGGATTGAGCGCTCCGACCTCTCGATCTATCACTTGCGGCCTGTCGCCGGTCTCATTCGCTCCAACCAGCGGTATAACAGGAACGCGGTCAATGCGAATGCGCTACCGCCAATCCACACCGAGGCATTGTCCGCGAACCGATCTCCGACCAGTGCCAACGGGAAATCCTTGCCTGAAAATGCGACGAAGGCCGCTATCATTACGCCCACCAATCCTTCGCCAACAATCATTCCAGAGGCCAGCAGCACGCCGAGCTGCTTAGTTGCCTGCGGATCGGGGCCGCGATCAGCTCGATGGTCGAAATACCAGCCGACAACGGCGCCAACTACTACCATGAGCGTGCTCTGCGTAGGCAGGTATATCCCCAAGCCGACCGCAAGCGGTGCCAGGTGGGCCGAGGGCGTTACGCGTCGGAGAATTTCGTCTATCGCGATCACCCCGACTCCAATCCACGCGCCAATCCTGATCAGGCTCCAGTCAATATTATTTTGGATCACGCCCTGGGCGAGCGCCGAAATCAGCCCGGCCTGCGGCGCCGGCAATGGATGATCGTGATGGGGGCCGGGCGCGCCAGCGAATCCATAGGCGTGGTTGAGCAGATCGAGGATTGGTGGAATGATCAAGGCGCCGGCAATGACGCCAATAACCAGCGCCACCTGCTGCTTCCATGGCGTGGCATCTACGAGTTGGCCGGTTTTCAGATCCTGCAGGTTGTTGTTAGCGATGGTGGCGACTGCAAACACGACCGCCGTGACAAACAGCGCGTAGGCCACCAGCGATTTTTCGCCACTCACCGAGACGCTGGATCGGATGCTGAATACCAAAAGAAGCGCGGCCCCAATCACCACCAGAATACCGATGCCCGAGAGCGGGCTGTTCGACGACCCGATGAGCCCGGCCATGTAGCCGCACACAGCGGAGACGAAGAAACTCATCAGCGCGATATAGATGAGGCCACCCAAAACCAAAACGAGCATGTGATTTCCAAGACCACTGGTCGTGCTGAAGTCCGCCAGCAGCCAACCGATCGGGGCGAGGCAGATCAGGGTAATCAGACCGACCAGACCGATGGGAATATCGCGTTCAGTGCGAGGCAGAAGGGCTGCATTTCCGGCAGCGCGAGCACGTGAAGCCGCCATGGCTGAAGTTAGGCCAGTGACCACCGGCTTCACCAGCTTAGCTAACGTCCAAACTGCGGCGACGCCAATGGTACCGGCCCCCAGGAAGCGCACCTTATGACTCCAGGTTTCCTGCGCCAGATCAGCGATCGCACCGACGTGTCCTGCCAGCGCCGAGTAATGCGGTACGCCCCAAGCCCAGCCAATTAACGCACCCACAAGCATCGCCAGGCCGACCCACAAACCAACGAGGTGCCCGATGGCGAACAGTGCAAACGAGAGAAAAAAGTCGAATCCGGATACGCCGCCGCGATCGCCACCCAGGCGAAAGTACCGAACGACGTCGCTGGCGAAAATGCGGGTGGCTACGATTATTGCGAATGCGGCCGAAACAATGGACCCCCACACGACCGCGCGAAGGCCAGCGCGACTCGCCTCGACTGCGGACGCCTCGGCCTGGGCTCCGCCGCCGACCTTTAACACTTCGGCGCAAGCAAGGCCCTCGGGGTATGGCAGATCGGATTGGGTGACCAGCGCGCGCCGCAGCGGTATCGAGTACATCACACCCAGTATGCCGCCAAGGCCGCAGATCCAAAACGACACCCAGTATGGGAAACCCGTCCACCAGCCGATCATTACCAGGCCCGGCAGCACGAAAATAATCGAGGATAAAGTGCCAGCCGCAGACGCGACCGTCTGAACGATGTTGTTCTCCTGGATGGTCATTCCTTTAAAGCTGCGCAGCACCGCCATCGAGATCACGGCAGCTGGGATCGACGTGGCAAACGTCAGGCCGGCCTTCAGGCCGAAGTAGACGTTGGCCGCGGTAAACACCACCGTGATGATGAATCCCAGAATCAGGCCGCGCAGCGTCAATTCAGTATTGGTATCGGCGAGCAGAGATGGCTTTTTATTCACGGAATAAGTCCATTGTTATGGGGCGAGGACCGCGTCAACGAGCGGGCGGACGGCTGAAATCAAACAGGTTCATGAGGTCGCCGATTGCTGGCCGGTTCGCTGGCACGTAAGGATTGTGCGGATCGGCAATCGGGTTTGGCAGATTGTCGCGGCTGCGCACGCTGAGTGGTTGCACGCCCCAGTTACGCTCGACGAATTTGAGAATCGAAGCATGATCGTAGTAAGTGTGGTCAACATGTCCGCGTCTGGCCCAGGGCGATATGGCGATCAGTGGCATCCGCGTGCCGTCGCCGAAGAAATCCAAGGGTTGCACGTAGCCGGAATCATAATAGCCGCCACCCTCGTCAAAGGTGACCAGGATGACGGTGTGCTGCCAAAGCTTTTGATTGGCGCGTACGCGATCAAAGACGTCGTGCACCAGCTCCTCAAAGGATGGTTCCATGGCGTAGCCAGGGTGCCCGGACACGCTGTCATACGGCGCAATGACTGAGAATGCCGGAAAGTGCTCGGCGTCCCGGACGTCGACGTAAAACTGCTGCAAATCTTGCAATTTGGCGCGGTCTGGTCCGGTCATCGTCGAAGTGAAAAACACCAGTGTGTCGCACGAGTGGCAATACTCCTTGTCGATCAGTTTGCCGTCGTTGCGCCCGCCGGAGTACCACTTCCACGGCACTTGCGCGGCGGTCAGGGCATCACCGATATTGCGGATGATCTGTGGCGGCAGCAGAAACTTATCGGGCCCGAGTTGCCGCGGGCTGCCGTCCGGGAAATAACCGGGGTCAAGATTGTTGACCATATAATAGTGGCCCGACTCGCAGTTGCCTGCGTGGTAGGTCTGGTACGGGAGCGTCGCGAGATACGCTCGAATGCCAGCAACACCCGGCGCTGCGATATCGGCACAGCCGACATAACTGCCGCCCTCGTAGCCGTCCTCGGTGTACCAGTTATTGGTCCCTGGTTGCGGATTAGGGTTCTCGATCTGGTTCGGAGGTGGAGCAGCCGATTGGCCTACTTCAGTGAAAAAGCCGACATCGCCTGTCGCCAGTGCAAAATAGTTTGCTGTGGTACCGCCGATCACAGGTTGATGGTAGTTATCGGCGATGGCGAAGCGGTCAGCCAGGCTCTCAAAGTAAGCGGCGTCGCCCTGCGCCATGTTGTAAAAGCCCATCGGCTCACCGCCGAGCAACGTATGTCCGGGTGTCGTTGACTCCTTGCCGTTGCTGGGTCCGTGACCAGCTGACTCGGCAGTCCACACAAACAAATCCATCTTGCCGCCATCAATCTGCTGCCACATTTGAAAAAACCGGTGCACGGGATCGCCGGTATGGGCGCCGAAACTGACCGACCGTGTGATCGGATACGGCCCATTTGGCATCCCGGCGGCAAAACGCACATCCGGCTGGTCTTGGCGCTGGCCAACCGCGCTGTTCGCGTAGGGTTGAGGCAGCTGTGCGTAGGGGCCACTGATCCTCGGGGTTGGAGTATAAAAATCAAGGACTTCCGCCCTGCGCTGGGTGGCCAGTGCGAAGTTGGGTCCGGGAGAGCCATCCTCAAGAACTATGCCACGCGACAGCAGGTTGCCTACCGTCTCCCCTGGCCTGGGCTTGTAAGTCCCAAAAAGATTATCGAACGTACGGTTCTCACCCACGATCACGATCACATGTTCTATTGGCGTCGTGGCTTGAGGTGCCGCGGCCAGCGACAGTGATGGGGTTAGGGCCAGCAACCAGCAGCGGACTTTGCTCTTTGAAGGCATGTGTCCCTTACCCCTTGTTTATCGAGCGCCCTGCATGGTCCTAGGATTATGCCAGTCGGACGCGCCCGCTGGCGTGGCCGATGTGTCGCTCAACTCTGTAGGCTCAAATCGCCTTTTACCGCCGAACGGAATATTCGTGCGTACGTAGCAGCGTCCGTGGGCAGCGGGTTACCGCCAGCGCACGGGTCGAGCGACGCCTCGTGACCGATCGTGTCCGGATTGGTGAGCGTCACCCCGATCTCCGAAAGCGAATGCGGAATGTTTAGGCGTTTACGGAAGGCGAGTACCCACTCGCTGAAGGCTGCGAAGGGTTCGCCAGATAAATTCAATGTACGCGCAATCACGGGCAATTTTGATTCGATTGCTGGGCGATTGTGGCCGAGCATATAGGGCAGCACGATTGCATTGGTCAGTCCGTGGTGCGTGTTGAAAAATGCCCCCACAGGATGCGCAATCGCATGCACGCCGCCGAGCCCTTTCTGGAATGCCGTGGCGCCCATGCTTGCCGCCGCCAACATGCGTGAGCGGGCTTCAATATCGTGCCCGTTGTCAAAGGCGCGCGGCAGGTAGAACTGAATCAACCGCATGCCTTCGAGTGCGACGCCATCGGCAAGCGGATGGAATCCGGGCGTGCAATAGGCTTCGAAGCAGTGTACAAAGGCGTCCAGCCCGGTGGCCGCTGTGACGCCTGGCGGTAATCCGACTGTCAGTTCCGGGTCACTGATGACCACACCCGGCATCATCTGCGGATGAAAAATGATTTTCTTTTGATGAGTCGCTTCATTAATGACTACACCGGCCCGGCCGACTTCCGATCCGGTTCCCGCCGTAGTGGGAACCGCAACGATCGGTGCAATACCGCGCCGGTCAGCGCGTGTCCACCAATCACCGATATCCTCAAAGTCCCACATCGGTCGCGTCTGGCCGGACATAAAGGCAATGACTTTTCCCGCATCGAGTGCCGATCCGCCTCCGAGCGCGATGACACCGTCATGTCCACCTGACCGGTAAGCAGTTAGCCCTACTTCGATGTTGGCGGCCACCGGATTGCCGCGAACGTCCGAAAACAATCCGGTTCCGAGTACTAGCGCGCGCGCCTTCTGGATCATCGGCGCATCGCGCAGACCATTGTCAGTCACCAGCAACGGCCGCTTGATCCCCAGCATTGCGCATGCCGCCGGCAGCTCCGCGATACGACCGGGGCCGGCCCAAATAGTGGTTGGATAATTCCAGTTGGCTTTGAGAATCGCGCTCACGTAGTTACCCGCATATGAAAGGATTTTGGCCGCGTCAGATGCTCAAAGCCGACCACCGACAGTGTGCAGCCTCGTCCTGAATCTTTAACGCCAACCCAGGCAAGTGCCGGATCCAAGTAGTCGCACCGATTCATGAACCAGGTGCCGGTCTGTACCTGTCCGCCAATTTCCAGTGACGCCGCCTCATCGCGGGTCCAAATCGCCGCCGTGAGACCAAAAGGGCTGTCATTCATCAGGGCTACTGCTTCGCGGTCCGAATGCACCTTCATGATACCGGCGACGGGGCCAAAGATCTCCTCGCGCATTACCGAAGATTTTAGCGGTGCATCCAGCAGCAATTGCGGCGCGAGATACGGAGTACCCGTCATACTCCGCGGAAACGCACGCTCGTCAATGGCTGGCCGAGCACCGGCTTCGACGGCCGCGCGCAGCTGCTGACGGATCCCATCGGCCGCTGCAGTTCGAACTACCGGACCGAGCGTAACGGACGGATCTAGCGGATCGCCCAGCCGGTATTGCTGGATCAATTCGACGCACCCGGCGGTGAATCGGTCGTGAATGCTCTCATGGACGAAAATGCGCTGCAGGCCACAACAAGACTGGCCGGAATTGAAATACGCGCCGTCGACAATATTTTCAATCGCGTGCGCCACGTCGGCGTCGTGCCGCACATACACTGGATCGCATCCGCCAAGCTCAAGTCCTACGCCAATAAAGCGCTCGGCCGCCACCCGCTGCACGGCGTGGCCTCCGGCAACGGATCCGGTGAAAGCGACAAAATCGACGCGGCCATCACGGATTACACGCTCGGTATCGGCATGCTCCATATGAAGCACCTGGAAGACTCCAGCGGGCAATCCGGCGGTAGCAAAACATTCAGCAAAACGCTCTGCGCACAAGGGCGTCTGCGCCGAGTGTTTGAGTAAAACGACGTTACCGGCTAACAGCGCTGGCACCACGCTGTTGACGGCAATCAGGTAGGGATAATTCCAGGCCGCCACAGCGAATACGACACCGAGCGGCTCGCGATGAATGAAGCGGCGAAATCCTGGCAACGGAGTAGGTTCCACATCGGCTAGCGCCGCCGCGGCGATGCTTGTCATGTGGCGGGCGCGCGCAACCGTGCTGCGCACCTCGTTGGGGGCGTAGCGGATGGGGCGCCCCATCTGCCAACTCAGTTCTTCGGCGATTTCCGTGGCCCGCGCTTCAAATTCGTGACAGAAACGCTCCATGATGGCCGCCCGTTCCGTGACCGGGACAGTTCTCCAATGCGGCTGCGCACCGCGGGCGCGCTGCAACGCCACCTCGATCTCGCCAGGCGAGGCGGCCGGACGCTCAGCGTATGTGCGTCCATCAACCGGACTGATGCATTTCATCAGATAATCTCGAAATACCGCGCCAGCTCCCAGTCCGTCACAGCGCGTTGGAACTGCCGTTCCTCCCACTCGCGGCTGGCTGCAAAATGAGCGACGAACGGTGCGCCAAATAATTCCTGCGCGGCTTTGGAATGCGCGAGTCGACCTGCTGCCTCACTCAGCGTCCGTGGCAGCTGTCGCTTAGCGGGCATTTTGCGTTCGTACGCGTTGCCGGTAATCGGCTCGTCCGGTTCAATCCTGTGCTCGATGCCCCACAGACCTGAACCGATTGCTACTGCAATTGCCAGATAGGGGTTGATGTCGGCGGCCGCGATGCGATATTCCACGCGCTGGCTCTTGCGGCCTCCCTGGATTACCCGCAGGGCACAGGTGCGGTTTTCAATGCCCCAAGTGGCCGATGTCGGGGCCCAGAATCCTGGCACCAGTCGCGAGTAACTGTTGACCGTCGAGGCCACCATTGCGAGCAACTCCGGCATCAGCTGCTGTTGGCCGCCTACAAACCACCGCAGCTCGTCGGAGATTGCGCCCGGTTTGCCTTCATCGTGAAACGCGGCCGAACCATCTTTGCGGACCATTGACACATGCAGGTGGCCGCTTTGGCCGGGAAGCTTTTCGGACCACTTGGCCATAAAGGTCGCCATCAGGCCGCGACGCTGCGCGAAGACCTTGGCAAAAGTCTTGAACAGCGCAGCGCGGTCGGCCGCCTCCAGCGCTTCGGTGTAGTGCAGTGCCGCTTCGATAACGCCGGGGCCAGTTTCGGTATGCAGGCCTTCGATCGGCATCCGCATGTCGGTGGCCAGCTGCAGCAACGCTTGGTAAAGTTCAGCGTGCACGGAGCTACGCAACACCGAATACCCAAAGTATCCGGGCGTCATATTTTTGAGCCCGCGATAGCCTTTCTCGCGCACGCTGTCGGGTGTCTCGTTAAAAAGGAAGAACTCGTATTCGGCCGCCGCTGATGCAGCGTAGCCCATATCAGCAGCGCGCTTAATCACACGTCGCAGTGTTGCGCGCGGACAGACGTCTTCGGCGGTGCCTGTGAATTCTCCCAGGAAGAGCAGCATGTTGCCTTCGAAGGGCAATGCCCGGCAGGTCTCCGGTAATAAACGGACCTGTGCATCGGGAAAGGCCGTGTGCCAGCCGGTGAAAGTAATATTGTCGTATTGTTGGTCGTTCGAGTCCCAGCCCAACACGACATCGCAAAAGGCAATGCCTTTATCGAGCGCAGTAAAGAATTTCTCCCGGTCAATGTATTTGCCACGCAGAATCCCGTCGTTGTCGAAGATTCCGACTTTTACGTGCTGCAGATTGCGCTCCTGGACAATGGCGCGGGCCTGTGCAGTCGTACGCACCTCATCAGGCTGCATGCATCTGGCTCCTTAAATGATGGCGGTTCCTGCGTTTTGAGTACACGCGGCTCGCCGTAGCGATTTGCCAAATACCTGAAGGGCAAATATCCGCCAATGAACCTGGTCTGGCAATATGCAAAGACTCCGCTTACTCAGGGGATGCCAATATCGCGACGGCCTGTTCCCACAGAGCATCGGTTGCCGCCGCCACAACCCGACCGTCGGAGCCTGCTCCGAGCGGCTTTCCATGCCAGTCGCTGAATTTTCCACCGGCGCCCTGGACCACAGGAATGAGCGCCTGAAAGTCGTGCGGCTTAAGCGCTGCCTCAATGACCAAGTCGCAGTGCCCCGAAGCCAGCATGCCGTAGAGATAACAATCCCCGCCAAAGCGGCGCAATGCGGCCCGGCTCGTTAGCCGGTCAAATCGCTGGCGATCCGCCGGGGCAAACGTGTCGGCCGTCGTGGCATAGACCCGGGCTTCTTCGATATTCCGGCAATTACTAGAGCGTACCGCGGCGCCGTTAAACTGGGTCGGCAGACCCTCACATCCTACCCAGCGCTCATTCAGGGCGGGCGCCTCTATAATCCCGAGTACTGCCTTGTCGCCGAATAGTAAAGCGATAAGTGATCCAAAGACGGGAAAGCCGGTGATGAAGCTTTTTGTGCCGTCGATTGGATCAAGAACCCAGGTAAATTCCCCGCCGGCTTCGGCCGCGAATTCCTCTCCCTTTATGCCGTGCGCCGGAAAAGCGGCGCGGATCATGCGACGCATCTCGGTCTCGATGGTACGGTCCGCAATTGTGACCGGGCTGCGGTCGCTTTTCCTTTCAACAGCGAGCGGCATGCGAAAGTAGCGGCGGGCGATTTCACGGGCTATATCAGCGAGCTGCCCGGACAATTCCAAGGCCTTGGGAAAATCCGGGTGCTCAGCGAAACCCATAGACCTGAGTATAATCAGCAGCCACCTGCTGCGGGAAGGCCAGAATGGCGGATAAGGACGTCTTAGAGACCATCGCCGCGCTTCCGTGCTGGTCATCGCCGATCGAAGTCCATGCTCTGGTCGGTGGTCTCACCAACCGCAATTTTCGAGTTAACGACCGAGACCGGCAGTCATTCGTCGTTCGCATCGGACACGATATTCCCGAACATGGGGTGATGCGATTCAATGAGCTGGCGTCGGCACGCGCCGCATACGCGGCCGGCATCACCCCAGAGGTGATATACGCCAGCAAAGGCATTCTGGTCAGTCGCTTTATAGAGGGTTCCGTGCTGACGCCCGCGCACGTGCGCGATCCGCAAATGCTCGAACGCATTGTCGCGCTGCTGCAGCGTTGTCACCGCGAAGTTGCGCAGCACTTTCAAGGTCCGGCGCTGATCTTCTGGGTATTTCAGGTGATCCGCGGTTACTTAACGGTGGTTGAGGCGCGCGGCGGCGGCCCGACCGGTCCCGAGCTCAAGGTAATGGCCGCTCGGGCAGCGCGGCTTGAGCAAGCCGTGGGCCCGGTGCGGATTGTATTTGCCCATAACGACCTGCTCGCAGCCAATCTAATAGATGACGGTAAACGACTTTGGCTGATCGACTGGGACTATGCTGGTTTTAACAGTCCGTTGTTTGATCTTGCCAATTTATCTACTAACAACGAGCTGTCGCCGGATCTTCAGGAGGCGATGCTCAATCAATACTTCTGCGAGCCGATCAACCCCGACGTGCGCCGTGGTTTCGCTGCAATGCAATGTGCCTCATTGTTGCGCGAGACTTTATGGGCGGCGGTTTATGGGCTCACATCGACCATAGCCTTCAATTACCGCAGTTACGGTGACAACTACCAAAAGCGATTCGAGCGCAACTGGCTGGAGTTCGAGCAGCACTATGGGTGATTTTCCGGCACAAGCGCGCGCCGTAGTGATCGGCGGGGGCATTGTCGGTTGCTCCACAGCCTACCATCTGGCGAAGCTCGGCTGGACTGACACGCTCCTGGTTGAGCGTCATAAGCTGACTTCCGGTTCGACTCATCACGCCGCCGGGCTGGTCGGGCAATTACGTACCAGCGCTAATATTACGCAGCTGCTGGGATATTCGGTGGCTTTGTATAAGTCCCTGGAAGCGGAGACCGGCCTCGCCAGTGGTTGGAAGATGAACGGCGGCCTGCGTCTGGCGTGCAATGAATCGCGCTGGATTGAACTGAAGCGCCAGGCAACCAGCGCGCGCTCATTCGGTCTCGATATGCACTTGCTCTCGCCGCGCGAGGCGCGACAGTTGTGGCCGCTAATGGAAATCTCCGATCTGGTCGGCGCCGCGTTTCTGCCGACGGATGGTCAAGTCAATCCAAGTGACATTACCCTGTCGCTGGCGAAGGGGGCCCGCCAACGCGGCGTCAAGCTACTTGAGAACACGAACGTACTTGGCATCGAACTCGAACATGGCCGCGTCACAGCGGTGCTGACTTCGCGAGGGCGCGTGGCATGCGATGTCGTTGTGAATTGTGCCGGCCAGTGGGCACGACAGATCGGTCTGCTGGCCGGAGTCAACGTGCCGCTGGTTTCGGTGCAACATCAATACCTTATTACCGACGCCATTCCGGGTGTGACGCCAGGCCTGCCGACGCTGCGCGACCCTGATCGCCTAACGTACTTTAAGGAAGACGTCGGCGGCCTAGTGATGGGTGGTTATGAGCCTAATCCTCGGCCCTGGGCGGTCGCGGGGTTCCCGGAAAATTTCAATTTCCAGCTGCTGCCGGGTGATTGGGATCACTTCCAGCCGATGCTCAATCAGGCTATGACCCGTGTGCCCGCTCTCTCGCAAGCGGGTGTAAAGGAGCTTATCAATGGGCCGGAGAGCTTTACGTCGGACGGTAACTTCATAATCGGACCCGCGACCGAAGTCAGCGGGTTTTATGTCGGTGCGGGATTTAACGCCTTTGGTATAGCTTCCGGAGGCGGGGCGGGGCAGGTACTGGCCCAGTGGGTCGCGGACGGTGAAGCGCCCTGCGATTTATGGCCGGTCGACTTCCGGCGCTTCGGGCCACCGCATGGAGACATCAATTGGGTGCGGGCTCGATCGCTCGAACTGTACGGTAAGCATTACTCGATCGCATGGCCCGGGGAAGAACATGCTGAGGGAAGATTGTGGCGGCGCTCGCCCCTTTACGAGCGACTGCAGGCTCACGGCGCCGTGTTCGGCGAAAAAATGGGATGGGAACGACCAAACTGGTTTGCCGCCGCCGGCGAATTAGCCAGCGATGAATACGGCTACACGCGACCAAACTGGTTCGTGGCGATGGCACGGGAACACGAGGCGACTCGCGAGCGGGTAGCCGTATTTGATCAGACCTCATTTGCGAAATTTCGACTCGCCGGTAAGGACGCGGAGCAGGCTCTAAGCTGGATATGCGCCAATGATGTGGCGCGACCGGTGGGATGCATTACCTATACGCAGATGCTTAATCACCGCGGCGGCATTGAATGTGACCTGACGGTGGCGCGACTCGCTGCTGACGATTTTTATATCGTGACGGGTACCGGCTTCCTGACGCATGATTTCGATTGGATCAAACGGCAGTTACCCGTCGGACTCGATGTCCGGCTGACCGATGAGACCCTGCGTTACGCAGTGCTAGCACTTATGGGACCGCAGGCCCGATCGGTATTGGAGCGTTTGACGCGCGACGATGTCAGCAATGCAGCGTTTCCTTTTGGCCAAGCGCGCAGGTTGCATGTAGCCGACGTACCGTTGTTGGCGCTACGAATTACCTACGTGGGCGAGCTCGGCTGGGAACTCCATCTGCCGGTCGAGGAGGCGGCGACTGTCTACGAAGCCCTGATGCACGCCGGTGCAGAGGTTGGCATTGCCAATGCCGGCTATCGGGCCATTGAGAGCCTGCGGCTCGAGAAGGCCTATCGTGCTTGGGGAGCTGATATCGGTCCCGATTACACGCCGCTGGAAGCCGGATTGAGCTGGGCCGTCAAGCTCAAATCCAAAATCCCGTTTCTGGGTCGCGAGTCGCTTGAAAAGCAGGCACGCGGGCCTCTTGTGAAATGGCTATGTGGATTTTCAACCGTTGATCCTGCAGTGATGCTGCTTGGCCGCGAGACCATTTATCGTGACGGCGAACGCGTAGGGTGGCTCGGAAGCGGTGGCTTCGGTCACACGCTAAAGACTAATATCGGCTACGGTTACGTGCGACAGCCGGGGGGCGTTAGCCGCGAGTACCTGTTGGCTGGACATTACGAACTAGATGTGGCGACTGAGCGGATTCCGTGCCGCCTTCACTTGTCGCCGTTATACGACCCAAAGATGGAGCGAGTGCGGTCATGAATGAGTCCGGCTGGGAGAATTAAGTTTTCGCATTTGTAATCGGATCCACACATAAATCCGGTCATCATTGCTGCTGGGAAATAATAATTGGAGACCGCAATGAGCACGCGCACCAAAAAAACGGCCACGCCAGCACGCCAGCCGGCGGGCCGCGATTTGTTGAGCCGATTGACAGATGGCGCCGTCATCTGCGCGGAAGGTTATGTTTTTGAACTGGAGCGACGTGGTTATCTGCAGGCCGGCGCTTTTGTGCCGGTCGTTTTGACAGAGCACCCGGAAGTGGTTGAACAGCTGCATATGGACTTTGTGCGCGCTGGATCGGACGTCACGCTGGCGCTGACTTACTATGCGCATCGCGAGAAGCTGCGAGTCATCGGTCGTGAAAAGGACTTGCTGCCGATGAATCGCAAGGCACTTGCGATCGCGAAGAAAGTTGCACGCAAAACTGACACGCTCTTCGCGGGCGACATCTGCAATACCAATATCTATGACCCGTCTGACCGCAAAGCGCTTAAGGACGTGGCAAGAATATTCGAGGAGCAAGTCGGTTGGGCGGCTGATGCGGGCGTCGATTACATCGTTGCGGAGACTTATTCGTGGGGCGGCGAAGCATTGATGGCGCTCGAGGCGATCAAGAAGTACTCCAAGGTCCCTGCCGTAATCACGATCACCCAGCATCGAGAGGAAACGACGCGAGAAGGCTGGAGCATTGCGGAAGCCTGCCAGCGGCTTGAGGCGGCCGGCGCCGACGTCGTTGGCCTTAATTGCCATCGTGGCCCGCGTACTATTATGCCTGCGCTCAAGCAGATCCGCGCAACGGTCCAATGTCCTGTCGCTGCCCTGCCGGTACCCTATCGAACTACGTCCGATCAACCTTCCTTTATGTCGTTGACTGACCCGTGTTGCGGGAATGTGCGAGCCTTTCCAGTTGGGCTGGATCCGTTCGTCTGCACGCGCCATGAAATTTACGAGTTCGGCAAAGACGCCTATGCGTTAGGCGTTCGCTATCTAGGCGTTTGCTGCGGTGCCGGTCCGCACCACATCCGGGCGTTGGCAGAGGCGTTGGGCCGCCACCCAGCGGCGAGTGAGTACTCGGCGGATATGTCTAAGCACGCCTATTTCGGGACAAATCGGCGCATCAGGTCCGTGCAGCGGGAGTATCGGGACAAGCTTTGACGCCGCGGAAAGTCGCCGCCGATCGCGAATGGCAATGTGTAAAAAACCACGCTGTTCGTCAGCTCTACTCAGTTTCCAGCTAACAATTCCGCGAAGACTGCATCGCTTAACGCTTATTAGGCGCTAATCTGGATTTTTGCCGAGTGCCGCTTCGGCCGCCGCGATTGCGGCCTGTCGCGCTACAATAACCCCGCCTACCGGCGGCCCTTTGAAGCGTCGCTGCTCAAAAACAAACCAAATAATTGCCGTCACCACCAGAAAGCCGATTGTAAAATTGAGCGCAAGCTCATTGGGTGGCTGGACGCCGACAATCAGGATCAGCGCCATTGAAGCGATCGCGAGCACGGCGGCAATCGAATAGCCCGCTCGGCCTATGTTCCAGGGACCCATGTGCGGCCATTTTGGCCCTCCAAACGCAGTTAGTCCGGCTGCAATGGGTACCGCGTACGATAAGAACATGAAGATTACGGTGCAAGACACTACCACTGTGTAGACCGGAGTACCTTTGGCTTCGCACCATTTCGCGCCCAACACGAATAGCAACGAGAGCCCGGCGGTCGTCCAGATCGCCGCAAGTGGTGTGCGGTGTCGCGGCGATACCTTGGCTAAATGCTTTGATGCCGGAAGTCCACCATCGCGAGCGAACGCATAGATCATCCGCGAGGCCGAGGTCACAGTCGCCAGACCGCACAGCAGCTGCGCCAAGAAGATCAGGCCGTACAAAATATTGCGCGTTGCAAGTGGTACGCGCTGCTCCATTGCCCAGAAAAAAACGCTCCAGCCTTGCTTGGCCGCCTCCTCCATATTGGGAATCATTAGAAGAAATGCAACTAGAAATAAATAGCCAAATGCGCCTGACCAGAGGATGGAGGAGAGTAGAGCGCGGGGGACGGCCAGCGTCGCGTGCTTAGTTTCCTCCGATGTGTGAACCGAGGCGTCATATCCGGTTATGGTGTAGATAGGCAGGAGCAGACCCAGCAGAAACGCCCAGCCCAGGGACACGCGCGGCCAGACGTCGCCGCCACTGGGCCCCGAGTAGTTCGAAAATCGCCACAGACGCGTCAGATCAAAATGACTGGTATAAGTAAGGCAAACGATTGCGAGCAATAGCGAGGTCCCGAAGATCAGGTAGCCGGAGAAGTCGGTCAGCCGGGCTGTTGCCGAAATTCCGTACGCGTTGATCAGCGCCTGCAGCAATGTGACCCCGCCCAAGTAGATAACCAGGCCCGGAATTGAATCGGTTAAGTGCAATTCCGGTCCAAAGGCGCCAATTAAGAAGAAATAGCTGCCAACGTTTATGGCCCCGAGCACGGTTACCAAGCCCAACAGGTTGAACCAGGCGGTGAGCCAGCCCGTGAACCGGTTGCCGAGAATTGAACCCCAATGATAGAGCCCCCCCGCGGTCGGGAAAGCCGACGCAATTTGCGCCATCGACAGGCCAAAGCACGCGGAGAGCAGTACTCCGAGAGGCCAGCCAAGGCCAATGGCGGCACCGCCTACACCACTGGTGGCCTGGGCCAGCGAGGTAATGCCGCCGGCAAGAATGCAGATAATGGAAAATGAGATGGCGAAGTTCGAGAAGCGGCTGAGCCGGCGCGCCAGCTCCTGCGCGTAGCCAAGGCTATGCAGCACCTTGACGTCATCATCCAAGGATGGAACTGCGACGGTCCGTTCAGTGACTGCCATGCCGGGGCCCCCGTACGGACAGTTTGCCAGAGTTGCGCTAATAATTCGCCCGGGGCCGGATTCTGGACGGGCCAGTGAATTGCGCGACGGCCAGGATCCTATGTCAGAACACGGCGCGACATTTGGGTCTCACACGGTAAAAAAGAAGGCAAGTCTCTATATAGGCCCGCCTTTGATTTCAAGGTTGCCGCCCGCGGTAGTCTGCCCGGGGCGGCGGTCCGTCGGAATCAGAAGAACCTGGCTTGGTCTGCACCGCTGCAGTGAGTAGTTATGTGTGTCCTACCTAAGCGGTGCGGCCCTAGCGCAGCGATCCGGCAGACCTGTGACGATTTACAAATCCCATCTAGCGCTTGGAAGGTTCCAAATTCGTCAGTGCGCGCAACGGTCCGATGTGCTGTTCGTAGTTTCGCCAACGATCTATCGAAGACTTGCTGATTTTCTGTCGCACCTGCCATTTGCTCGCAGTGGTGACCCTGCGGCTGACCGTATGAAACTCAAGGCAGCGTGGGTCCCACGGCAGCCCGATAAATTCCACCAGCCGTCGGCTCCAGACTTCGGGCTCATTAATTAATGCTTCATATCGGATTTCGAGCAGTCGGTCTGGCGGCAGCACCGCGCGCCAATGCGCGATCATGCGCAGATACTCGGAATAATAGTGCGCCAGATCTTCCAGGTCATTGGCGTAGGGCAGGGCGGTTGAGAAATTCTGGAAGTAGACGGATAGACAGGTATCGATCGGATGACGCCGGACGTGAATGATGCGTGCTTCTGGAAGGGCCGCGTGCATCAAGCCCAGATTCATGAAATTCGCCGGCATCTTGTCCACGACCCGCATTGCGTCCGGCGCTAGGCTTTGAAGCACTTTTAGGTAACCTTCACCAAACGTGGACACCGCGCCCGGACTCGCATTGGTTGCAAACACAGACGACTCGTAGTTCGCCGCCGCAGTGTTCCAATACGAAAGCTCACCCGCACCGAACCCCGCGGGGTGTGATGCCAGAATCTGCTCGATCAGCGTCGTGCCGGATCGTGGCATTCCAACAACGAAGACTGGACGTCGCGCGTTAATGGCCCCGCTACGCTCGCGCTCCAGCCACATCCGATCATAGAGCGCGATCCTTCGATCAACCAGTTGGCTCAGCCGTTGCCGGTCGTATTTCAGGCCATACTGGCAGACCAAATCATTAGCGCGCCGGTAATTCGCAAAGGCCTGTTCATAATTCTTCACATCATCGAAATACTTTCCGACTGAGAAGCGCAGGCTGATCTCGTGCCGGACGGGCAATTCCTTGCCGATCAGCCGTTGCGCCGTCGTTAGCCAGTTGGCATCGTTGCTACCCATTTTCCTGAATCGCGGAATACCGGCCCAAGCGACCGGCAGTTCAGGATCGATAGAAATCGCCTGCCGAAAAAGCCGCTCTGCGCCGGCAAAGTCCCCGCGGTCCGCAAGGAACTCCGCCATGAACGTGAGCGCCTCAGCATTGTTCGGCGCAATCTCAACCGCCTTGCCGCAGCTTGCCTCAGCCTCATCCGACCGCCCCATCTTACGCAAGGTCATGCTGAGCCCGAGAAACGCCGTGGCGTATTCCGGCTTCAATGCAAGCGCTTGCCTATAGCTGGATTCGGCCTCAGTCAGCTGCGTCAGATCCATCAATGCGTTGCCGAGATTGTTGAAAATCTCCGGGAGGGTCGGCTGAAGTTCCAGCGCGCGTCGGAAACAAGTCATCGCTTCCTCAAGTCGCCCGAGATCGCGCAGGGCGTTACCCAGGTTGCCGTAGACCGCTGCCTGGTCCGGCGCGAGCTCGATTGCCTTTCGGTAGCAGCGCTCCGCTTCACCGGGGTGACCGAGCTGCATCTGCAGATTGCCGAGCCTGTTATGAAGCTCAGCCAGATCCGGTCGCAATTCGAGTGCGCGCTGGTAAGCAACAAGTGCCCGGTCTAAGTCGCCGGAATCGCGCAATGCGTCGGCGAGCCCAATCTGCGCGTCGCCCATCGTGGGATTGAAGTGCAGCGCCCGACGATAGCCCGCGACCGCGTCGGCGCGGCGTCCGATTTTTATCCAGGCATTAGCAAGGTTTGAGTGTGCCTCGGCAAAGTCGGGCCGCAGCTGGATAGCCTTCTGGTAGCACGCCAACGCTTCGTCGGTATTGCCGAGCGCTAGCAGCGAGTTGCCAAGGTTGCTATGAGCCTCGGCCATGTCGGGCCTAAGCCGCAAGGCCCTGCGGAAACTCGCCAGTGAATCTTCGTGCCTACCCAGATCCTGAAGCGTTGAGCCGAGTGCATCGTGCGCTTCAGCAAAATCGGGACGCAGCTGGATCGCTCGCCGATAGGCGTCAGCGGCCGCCGCGGGCTCGGCACCGTCCTGCATTGCGTTGCCAAAAAAATAATGCGTCTCTGGATCCTCAGGCAGGAGCTGTGCCGCGCGCTGTAATTCGTGCACTGCCGGCTGTCGCTGCTGCACTAATGCGGCACCCCGGAGCTTCCAAAGCGGGCCGTGCTCCGGGTACTGTCGGATAAGTTCTCCGGCCCGATGGGCTACTTCAGCGAATCGCCCGTTGTTCATCAGTATGGCGAGATCGCGCAGCTCGGCAGGCGGGGGCGAGTCCGCCGGCGCGGGGCCGCGAGAATGTGACTTGGCTTGCGCCGGCTCAGCTACCTTACCGCAGCAGTTCTTGTATTTTGTCGAACTGCCGCAGGGGCATGGATCATTTCTTCCGGGTTTCACACGTAGCTACCGGGCTGGTTCTTTAAGTCCTAAATTTAGGGCTGCTGCCATGTTGCGGCCTGCCCAGTCGATGGTCAAACGGTCGCTTTTATTTGCTTGCGGGAAGGCAAGAATACCTGTTGCAAAGGCAGCGACCGGCGATCAGCCACAGTAGAATCCGCAGCGGTCAGCCCACCCCACTATTTTGTCCCAGCAGGCTGGCAATCAGTTCCTCGCCGATTGCAAAGCCTATAGACGCGCCGGCGCCCGTGGTGACGACAGCAATACGGACCGATGCTTCCGGCGTGTCGATCAATACTGATCGGTCAGAAGCGGAGGCGATCGTTCCCGCCCAGCGGTCGATTGTTGGTGGCGGCTCGATGCCAAGCGCCGCGCGAAATTCGTCGAGAATCAGCGCGTCGACTTCTTCGTGCAGGAGTGAATCTGGAGTTACCGCGTAGTGGTGGCTGTCACCTACAACAAGGCTGCCATCCGCGTTTTGCGCAACTATGAGGTGGACGCCGTGCCGGAGATGTTCCGGCTGTTCGACGCCGAGGCGCGCCTTGAGCGGTGCCGCTTCGGCCAGGCTCGCATAGCCAGGGTAACGCGTAAGCCCGAGGTCGGACATGACAGTAGCCGGTAGCCTGAATCCCGGATCGGCGAGTCTGAGCATCTGCAATTTGCAGCGACTGAGCGAGTACGCGGCCAGCCGCTCCGGATAGAGCGCATTGAAGTCATCACCGGGGCAGACTACCACTCGCTCCGCCTGAACGACGCCGCCCGACGTGCGGATGCCGGGCATGTCCACGCTGAGCACCGCAGTGCTGCGCAGAAAAGTGACGCCGTGGGCGCTGGCAAGCCACGCCGCAAGTCGTGGAATCGCTTCTCGCGACTCAACCCTAAGCTCAACTGTACTCTCAAGAACCGCCGCCATTCGCGGTGCAACAAGCTGTGGACAACGGCGTCGCGCCTCGGTCGGACTCAGGAGACGGCAGCCGGCAGCCATCTCAGTCGCCATGAATGCCTCAAGGATTCGCAGCGACTCAGGCCGGCGGACAACCATCCACAGACCTGATTGAACAACCGGTATAGCGGCCAACTCGGCCACTTCACGCCAGATCTCACGGGTGCGCCGCGCACGCTCCCACATTGCCTGGCGCTCCTGGCCGGTCACAGCCACGAAGCCGAAATTTCGAACAGAAGCGCCGTTCGCCTGCGCATCGCGATCAATTACAAGTACTCTTAAGCCGCGTCGCGCGCCCGCCAAGGCCGTGGCCAATCCAACAATACCGGCACCAACCACGGCCAGGTCAAAACGCTCGGATATCAGGCCCGAAGAACGATTTTCCCTTGTGCGTCTACCGGGCGAATCCACCGCTCAGGCTTCCTGGCGTCGGCCTCGGCGAACAAGGGTCAGGGCCAGTATTGCCGACGCTACCATCAGGAACAGACTGACTGCATTCAGCACTGGCGTAGCGCCTTCGCGCATTCGCCCGTACATCATGATCGTCAGTGGGGCGTCGGAGCCAACCAGCATCAGCGTCGTATTGAAGTTTTCAAAGGACATCAAAAAGGCGATTGCCGCCGCGCCAATCATTGCTGGCCGCAGATAAGGCAGCGTCACTGTTCTCAGGACCGCGGTGTTTGAAGCGCCCAGATTAAGCGCGGCTTCCTCCAGTGTGAGGTCGAAACGCTTCAGTCGCGCACTGATCGTGAGCGTCGCAATGGCGGCAATGTAGGAAAACTGGCCTAGGACGACGAGCGGCAGGCCGGGACGCAAAAAATCCAGATCTAATCCGAACAGGTCACTGCAAAGGTCGGCGATACGGCTCGCAAAGGCCAGAATGGAAATGCCAAGAATCACACCGGGAATCACCAGCGGCGCGAGCATCAACATAGACAACGCGCCTTTGCCCGGAAATGTGGCACGCTCCATCAAAAACGCATTGGCGGTGCCGACGAGCACCGACAGCACCGTGACCCACAAGGCAACGGTACAGCTGGTCCAGATGCTGCCAAGCAATTCCTGATCGCCGAATAATCCGGTGCGTCCGCCAGCTTCATTGCCGAGAAACCAATCGAGCGTAAAACCATGCCACGGCGGGGCCGGGTAGGGGGCGTCATTGAACGCAAAAATCGCGACGATCAACAGTGGCAGGAACAGGAAGATCAAAAACGCGGCCAGGTACAGTGCGGTCGCAGCCTTCAACCAGGCGGGTCGTGGCAAAGTCGGAATCATGTGCGGCGCATGACGTCGCTGAAGCGCTGGCCACTGAGTTTTAGGCCCAGCCAGACCATGGCGGTCGACAGTGCCAGCAACAGAAAGCCGAAGGCCGCACCCTGCTCCCAGTTAAAGCGGGTAATGAACTGCGTGTAGATCTGCTCAGTGAACCATTGCGAGTTCTTTCCACCCAGCAGAGTCGGAGTCAAATAATTGCCTAGGGTCAGCATGAATACAACGATGCAGCCGGCGGTAATGCCAGGTGCCGCGTGCGGGATGATTATTTCGCGCAGGATCGCCCAGCCCTTGCCACCTAGGTCGTATGCGGCCTCGATCAGCGCGTTGTCCAGGCTTTCGAGGCTTCCTACCAGCGGCACGACCATGAACAGCAGTGACGTGTAGACAAGGCCGACGAGAATGGTAGCGTTGTGGTAAAGCAGCTCCACCGGCTGATCGGTCAGGCCAAGGTACGCAAGCAGGTGAGGCAGAACTCCTGATTCGCGCAGCAGGATCATCCAGCCGAGCGTACGCACTGTCTCGCTGACCCAGAACGGGATCAGGCATACTACAAACAGCAAAGCACTCGTGCGCCCGCGCGCGAGCTTGGCAATAATCCAGGCGATCGGGAAGGCGATCAGCAGTGTCAAGGCCGTGGCAATCGCCGAGATAATGGCCGTCCGGACAAACACGTGCCAGTAAAGCGGTTCGTGAAAGAAGTTGCGGTACTGCGCGAGGCTTGCCACGTATTCGCGCGGCGCGACTCGCTCTCGAAACGACAATAGCGCCAGATCAAAGTGCGGCAGCACGATCAGCGCAAACAGCCAGAGCAGCGCCGGAGCCAGCAGTAGTCCGAGCACCAGGCGCCGGTACCAGGCAGATGTCGGCATGGCCTCAAGCATTTGCGCCCGCAGCGGCGAAGCAGATCGCCTGTTCCGGGTCAAAGCTGAAATGAATGTGATTGCCAACTTGCAGATCCGCAAAAGCGCCTGTCTGTGGCAATGCGATGCGAAATTCGAACTGACTTCGTTGTTCCTTGAGCAGTACCGCAGAATTCGCCCCGTCGAATAACAGGCTTACGACCTCGCCGCTGTGTTTCTGCTGCCCGGACGGCAGTTCTCCGGGTGCTCGCCCGAGCGTCGTCGCCTCGGGTCGGATGAAAGCCTCTACCTTTCCGCCGATCGCAATCGCGCCGTGGCTTCGCGCTCTTATTAGCCAGCCGTCGGCGGTCTCTACATCTACCAGCGATCCATTAACAGCGACTGCCTTGCCGGCCAAGCGGTTATTGGCGCCAACGAAACCGGCGACAAACGACGTGGCGGGTGAATAGTAGAGTTCCTGCGGTGTGCCGAGTTGCTCAAAGCGGCCGCGGTTCATCACACCGACGTGATCGGATAAGACCAACGCCTCGGACTGATCGTGCGTGATGTAGACAAACGTCGTGCCGAATGCGGCCTGCAACTGCTTCAGCTCTATCTTCATGTGTTCGCGCAATTTCAGATCCAGCGCCCCGAGCGGTTCATCCAGCAGCAATAGCGTCGGTTCAAGCACGAGACTGCGGGCGATAGCCACCCGCTGCCGCTGGCCGCCGGAAAGTTCATCAACCCGCTTGCCGCCAGCGCCCCCGAGACTGACCCGCTCCAGCATTGCATCGGCGCGTCGCATGCGTTCGGCGCGTCCCACGCCGCGCCGCGCCAGCCCAAAGGCAACGTTTTGGCGCACTGACATCATCGGGAATAGGGCAAGTTGCTGGAAAACCATATTGACTGGGCGCCGGTTAGGAGCGACGCCAGCCATGCTGCGACCACCGATCGCGATATCGCCTGCGTCCGGCTGAATGAAGCCTGCGATCATCCGTAGCAAAGTCGTCTTGCCGCAGCCGGAGGGTCCAAGAATCGAAAAGAAGCTGCCGCGGGCAACGCTGAAGGACAGGTCGTCAACCGCCACGTGGGCGGCAAAGCGTTTGCCGACGCTACGGGCTACCAGGTCTGGCGCCGCGTTTGCGCCAGCTGTCGCCGGACTGCTCAATCGGCCGCCTTTATCCGGTCGAGTACACCGCCTTCGATTTCTTCGAGTCCCGGCGGAATTGCCGGATACCACTTTATGTTCTTCATACCGTCCGGAAAGCTGACTGCAAATTGTGCGCGCAACTTCGGATCCATCAGCAGATCAGCCCCTTTGGACGCCGTAAAATTGCCAATGGATTTGCCAACCTTAGCCGCGTTTTCTGGGCGCATCACGAAATTGATCCACGCGTACGCGCCCGCTTCATTGCGGCCACGCGCCGGCAACGCGAAAGTGTCCAGCCAAGCGATTGCCCCCGACTTGGGGTTAATAAACTTGATGTCGGGATTTTCACGGTTCAACGCCCATCCCCCGGAGTCCCACATCATGGCTGCATCTATCTCCCCCGACCGCACGCCATTAAGCAGCTGGTCCTTATTGTCATAGAAAAACCGGAAATTGACCTTGCACGCAGTAAGAGTTTTGCCGACCGCTTCCATCAGCGCCGTGTAGGCCTTGATGTTACCGTACAGAGCAAATGGATCCTGTCCGGAGGCCAAAGCAAAGGCCATCAGGGTTGGCCGCTTCAGCCGCACCGCCGTCTTGCCTTTTAGTTGCGGTTTACAAAGATCCGTGTAGTCGCCTATCTGGGTGCGTTTGGAGTTATAAACCAGGCCCTCCGTACCCCAGACGTAGGGCAGACCGTAGAGCTTGCCGTCGATGGTGGCGTTCTTCTTAACGGTGTCGACTAACTCCGGCACGAATTCGTCAAGTTTTATCTTGCTGACATCGAACGGCTTGTAAATTCGAAATTCCTGTTGGGCGCCCAGAATCCGATCCTGCGAAGGCTGCGCCAGGTCAAAACCAGCTCCGCCCGTAGCCCGCAATTTTGAAATCATTTCCTCGTTGTTTGAAAGCGTCACTTCGACCTGAATGCCGGTCTCCTGCTTGAATTGCGCTATCAATGCCGCGGGAACGTAATCGGCCCAGCTGATGATCCGCAGCACTTTTGCATCATCAGCGCGCGCCGGCGAGGCAATGACGCAGCCCAGTGCTAGCAGGACGGAAAGTGTGCGCTTCATGAATGCTCCGGACGCCGGCCAAACTGGCCAGCTGTTGCAAGAGGAAGAGATGTTCCGATCAACATTTGCTCTAACCTATTGAAATTATGCAGAATCGAAGTTCGGCTCAGCCTGCGCGATTATAGTTTGCCGTCCGCGCTAACGTCGCCGCCCTCGCCGAAAACTGGCCCGCGGACCTTTGGCTGAGGATAGTTTTAATAGGACATCACGGCAATAGCCCACCGGCATCGACCTGTATCGCCTCCCTTATATATGAGCCCCGTGCCGTCTTGTCCGCCGATTCGCAGCCATTTAATTGGCCGGGGCGGTCTCCCGTGCCAATTCAAGTCCGTGGCCGCTCGGGCCGCTTTCACGCCGCCAAAGCAAGACTACTGAAGCGAGCGCAGTAAGGCTTAGTAAGCCAAAAAACCAAAGCATCGTCGTGTACCCGGCCGGGTGCGCGGGTCCGGCGCCAGCCTTGTCAGCCAGCCAACCGGCGAGTCGATTGGAGCCCCATAGCCCGACGTTTTGCAGCAGCGTGATGATGCCAAGCGCGGTACCAAGTCGTTTGGGGTCGACAATGATCGTCGTCGCTGGCCAGATAACTGCCGGCACAAGCGAAAAACTTACGCCCATGAGGACCGTTGAAATCCACGGACTCCAATCCGTGACCCCCAGCACTACAAACGTAACCGGCAGAAGTATTGTTCCAAAAGTCAGCATTAGCGCACGGTGACCGAAGCGGTCTGCCAGCAGGCCGAAAAACGGCGTTGCGATAATTGCCGCCGCAAACACGCCGGAATTGACGCTCCCGGCCTGCTGCAACGTCAGGTGTTTGGCGTGCTGAAAGTATTCAATTGCGTAAGTCTGTCGGAACGGAAAAAACACCGCAGCGTACAACACATGCAATCCGAGGATGTACCAGTATGAAAGGTCAAATCTCCAGATATCGGACCAACTCAAGCGTTCGCGCTTGGCTAGGCCCGCGGCCACCAGCGCTATGCGTCGCGAATCGAGCAGCCGAAATAGTATGGTAGCGGCGAGACCCGCACCCGTAATTGCTGCGCCGAGCCACAAGGGCTGCTGCCAGCCAGCGTCGTAAAGCGGCCGCGCCCAGGTGGTCGAAGTGTCAAGCGAGAAAGACCCAACCCGGGCAAGACAGAGGAATAGCGAAAGGGCGAGAGCGACCCCAGTGCGCGAAAACCATTGCGCCACGCCGGCCACGAGCGAGATAAAGATTGCGCCTTCGCTCATGCCAAATACGAAGCGGCCGGCCCACATCAGATCATAGGTTGTGCCGATAGCGGTCATGACGGCGCCTACGAAGCCGATAATGGCTGCCCACAACGTTACGCGCGCCGGACCAAAGCGATCGATAAGCAGTCCGTTGATCAGAGCGAGCGGAATGTTTGGAAGACTGATTACGGCCGTCAGGTCACCGATCTGGTACTGACTGAAGCCGCGTTGGCGTCCGAGCAGGTCGGCAATGGCGCCAATAACGTCCGATTCGTAGTAACTGCTGAAAATCGCAGTTGCCGCAAGGCCGAGTGCCAACCAGCGCAAGGGCGAGGTTCCGCGGCCGTCTTCATGTTCCGCGCCCGCGACGGCGTGACTCACTGGAATCGTGCGCCTTGACGCGAAAGTTCCTTGTGTACCGCGCCGATGTCGAGCCGGTCGAACGCCTCATCTCGCTTCAGGGAGACAGCGGCCGCGACGCCCGCGCCTTGGCCGCTGACGGCGCAGCACATCATGTTGCGGGCCGAGGCATGCGAAATGTTGTCGCCGCCGATGCAGCGGCCGGCAACCAGCAGGTTGCCGACCCCCCTTGGAACCAGCGCGCGATACGGCACATGCCAGTATCGGCCCGTGGTGGGCAGGATCAGGATACCGTAGCCGTCTATGAATTCAGGAAAGATACCGATCGCGTCGTCAAAGCGCGCCTGCTCGCGCACGTCGGTTCCGGTAAGGTTATACAGCGCGTCGATCTTGCGTGTGTCGCGAACGCCAAGAGTCATCCCGAAATTACGCAGCTTCGCATCCTCACAGCCCGGCATGAATTTTTTAAGCGCTTCAATTGCGAAGATAGCCTCACGGCGGCCGCGAATCTCGCCGGTCGTCAGGTCGTGCGGATCGGTGCCATCGATCTCGGGCACATGCACGAGATTGAGGTAGGTCAGATCCCCCTGGTCCGTCACAGTGCCCCATGTACCGGCGATCGTTTTCAGGTAAGGCGGTATGAGCCCGGCTTCAAGCGCTTTCTGGAAGGGCTTGCGCAAGAACGGCGAGAACATCTGGTCTTCCTTGCCGGTAGTCTCGTAATCCCATTCGCCGTTGCCTGACCAGTCGGCATAGGTTTGCGGATCAGCCTTGACTGCGTCAATGAAGCGCCGCTTGTTGACACCGGACATGGAGAACATGACCGACACGGCCATCATTTTCTCCTTCGGGTTCTTGTGATACGGCGCCCCGGCTCGCGCAGCAATGTCAGCATCCCCGGTGGCATCGATGATTCGCTTGGCGAGGATCGCCTCCCGGCCAGCCTTGCTCTCGGTGATGACGCCGCGGATCACGCCGTTCTCCATGATGGGCGCAACGCCGAGTCGATGTAACATCGGCTTAACACCCGATTCCTCCACCAGTACGTCTGCCACCCATTTGAACATTTCTGCATCGAGAGCGTGGCTAAGCGACTGCGGCTCCGGCATTGCCGCGCCCATCGCTTTGGCGCGATTCTCAAACTCGATGCCGATCCCCTCGCAGTCCACCGTGTGCTCGTGTCGGTACCAGGCAAATCCTTCAACACCGACCTGCGTTATATTGCCGCCAAAGCAGCCATTGCGATCGATCAGCGCCGTGTCAACACCCGCGCGCGCGGCGGCGAGCGCCGCAGCGAGACCGCCAGGACCGCTACCCACGACTAATACGTCAGTTTGCAGAACGACGTCGACTGACCGGGCCGGTTCAGAAATTTTTTCCATGCAAACAGTTATCCTCGAATTTCAAGCGAAGAGTGTCAGGCACGGGATGCCGACTTCGGAAGCTGGCTGGCTAAACGGTCAATTAACTCTGCGTAGTCCGTGAACACAGGTGTATGTAGTCCAACGACCTTGCCCTGGTCGTCGCATTTGCGGAGCAGGACCGACTGGCGACCGAATCGCTCAGCCTCAAATGCCGCCACTTCGGACTGCGACATCGGGCCTCCCTGGAGTTTTAGGGTTATTACGGACGCCGGGCTTAGCTGTGCAAAATAATCGGAATCGGTCGCACAAAGGTAACGCTTTGCCGGCACGTGCAGACGGACAGGCTCGGACACTTCAGCGCCGAAGCGCGCAGCCAGCCACCGGCTGCCGCTCAATTCATGATGCGCGTCGGTCTTCCAGTCGGCTATGTCCTCCGGCGCCGGCTCGATCAAATGTCCGATATCGTGCAGAAGCGCAGCAAGTACGAGCGAATCGGGAGCTTTGGCAGTGCGCGCAAAATATGCCGCCTGCAGTGAATGTTCGGTTACGGTTACTGCCTCGCCAAAATAGGCCGCGGCACCTCCGCGCCCGTAGATCGCCAAAATCTCATCCGCTGTAGTCATAATTGTCATCCCGCACGCGCAGCCGCTCTGGCTTCGAGGCGATGCAGATAGGCAGCCCCGATGGCAGCGATCAGGCTGACGACGGCAAGGCCGCCAAACACGACTTTCCAGCTGAATTCAGTCTGGACGCGCGCAACTGCGTAACCCGCAAGCACTGCGCCTGCATATCCAACGCCGTCGATGAGCCCTGAGGAAAGCGCGGAGCCCTGCTTACCGCCAAAGTCGAGCGCGAAGGCGCCGCCGAGATAGGAGTAGGGACCTAGAAGGCAGAACGCGGCCGTGCCGATCGCTACCAGCGGCAGTCTCGGTCCCACCAGGCTCGGCTGCAGCCAGGTCAAAGCGAGCAACGCAGCGGCGGTGGCGAACAGGCCGAATGCCATGACGGTCGCGCGACTATTGGCGCCGAGTCGATCGCTGAGCCAGCCCACCGCTATAACGGATACCGCGCCGACGGCGGGGAATACCGCGCTCGCACTGGCAGCGCCGCTGTTGCTGTAGCCGAAGTAATCGCGCAGATACAAAGGGGTCCAGGAATTGAAGGATTCGCGTATGACCGTGCAACCGAGCGACAGCACGCAGACCAACAGGAAGGCTCGGCTCTTCAGCAGCGGCATTACCAGCGCGGCGATACTCGGCGGTTTGGCGGCAGCATCGCCATATAGATTAAGTGGATTTGCCTTCGCCTCTGGAAATCCTGCCTCAGTGCGAGACTCTCGCAGCAGCAGCAGATTGGCGATCAGGAAAAACCCGGCCACCGCAGCCGCCAGATAAAAAAGTGCCCGCCAGTCATATCCCTCGTGGATCAGCAGTGCCATCCACTGGCGGGCGGCCGCGTCGCCTATCAGGTAACTGATGCTCAGAATCCCGACGATCGTGCCGTGCGAAGTGAAATCGAACCACTTCGACGATACCTTTATCAGGCCAGCCCAGGCTAGCGACTGAGTCAGGCGGTTGCCCAGCCACGCGATTGTAAAGATTGGCAGACCCCCACCGAGCGTAAAGAGCAAGGTAAATACGGTAGCTCCACCGACACCAATCAGAAAATTGATTCGGCCGCCCCAGAAGTCGCCGAGTCCGGTCAGAAACAGCTTGCCTAATGCATACGCCAGCACGCCGAGCGACGTAATTTCGCCGATACGCAGAATACCTTCGGCACGATTAATGCCATGAGCACCCAGCTCGTCGACCAGCATGGGCGTGGCCACGGAAAGATCGGCTCGACAAAAATAGCAGGCCGCATACCCTCCAAATAGGAGCGCGACAACCAGGAATTGGCGCGTTGCTAGCGATCGCGCAGAGCGCTTTGCGCGCGACCCGCTAACGTCGGAGTCCTGCGTATCGCTCATTTCGTCCCGCTCGGTCGGTTAATGCGCGCTGCATGCGTTGGCGGTAATTCTATGGAGGTATTTGATATTCCGCTAAGGTAATTTTATGGCGACTTAACCGCCGGTTACCTGGACAAATGTCGCCCCAGCCAGCTCAAGTGGGCCGGTCGTGCCAGGCGGTCACCGCATGCGCAATTTGTGTCCGGATATCGTGTAGCGTTTGTTAAAATGAAGGCACCGCCAGCCGGAGCATTCTGCAATGAGCCAACCTCGGATTCTGGTGATCGACGGGAATCGCGCAGCGATTAGGGAGCAGCAGGTAGCCGCCGGTGGCCAGCCGACCGGCGAAGCGTATGTACAGACACTTCAGCGGTTGGCGCCGGTGGCTTGCGATATCGTCCGGCCCGCCGATGGTGAAGTCCGCCTGCCATCTGGAGCCGGCCTCACCGATTACGACGGCATTGCTATCACCGGATCGGCGCTCAATATCTATGACGGCGGCGAACATATTGAAAGACAGGTAGAGCTGGCGCGCGCCGTGTTTGCCACCGCTGTGCCGTTCTTCGGCAGTTGCTGGGGGCTGCAGGTAGCCGTTACCGCGGCGGGAGGACGCGTACGAGCCAATCCGTTGGGCCGCGAGTTTGGGTTCGCGCGCCGCATCGAGCTCGGCGAGGCGGGTCGTACTCACCCGATGTACAGAGGCAAGCCACCGGTATTTGAGGCGGTCACAGTTCATCGCGACGATATTGAGCAGTTGCCGGCCGGCGCGGTGCCGCTGGCAGGCAATGACATGGGATTACAGGCGGTCGAATTGCGCTTCGGCCGTGGCATTTTCTGGGGGGTCCAATACCACCCCGAATACAGCTATGCCGAGATAGCGGCGACTGCCGTGCGATATGCAACGGTGCTGACGAACGAGAAATTGTTCACCGGCCGCGCCGAACTGGAAGCGTTTGTGTCGGAGCTACGCCAGCTCCAGCAAAATCCTTGGGATCGGCGGCTAACCTGGAAGCACGGACTTGGTCTGGCAATGCAGGATGAACGGATCAAACTTGCGGAATTGCGTAACTGGCTGGAGTTGCAGGTCACTCCTTTCTATCAGCGACGACATTGAGCGGTATGCCCGCTGGGATCGGGCACCGCGATCTAATGAAATTCCTTTCAAATCAACGAACTTTGTACCGAATAGGCCAGTTCTTCTTGCCGGATCGTCCGAAGCGTGCAACCGACTAAGCGCGCGCCTCAGTCTGGAGGGCGAGTGCTCCGAGTCATTCGTCCGCACGCACTTACCAACTTGCGAGGCCTTTTTCGACAGCAGCCTAATTGCTCGATCAACGTGCTGATCGGCAGCACACCATGGCGAATACTCACAAAACGCTGGCGATCCGTGCCAACAGGTCCTTGTATTGCCAATGTGTCACAATGGCGACGCCTGCCCTACAGGGGAGCACCATTCCGTGCCACCGCGAGAGTTTCTGCACACCGAAACCCTGCGCTTGGTGTCTGTTCAAAAGGGTGACCTGCTCAACACGCCACTGGAATCGCGCTTTAACCGGATCGCGCGAGTCGCCCGGCGTGCGCTCGACGTTCGTGCCGCCACAGTTAGTTTTTTGGATGAAGAACGCGAGTGGATCAAAGCGGCCGACGGCTGGGATCTACGGGAGCTAGCGCTGGCAAAGAGCCTGGTCGCTTTGCTGCTGGCCGAAGAACACCATGTAGTAATCAACGATACCCTGAACGACGATCGCTGCAAGGAACACCGACTTGTAACGAAGGCGCCGAAATTCCGATTTTGCGCCGTCTATCCGCTGCGAGACCGGCTGGAGCACGTGATTGGTGCGCTGGCAGCCTATGACACCGAACCGCACCAGGTCGCGGCCGACTTTGGGGAGATCCTGAGTGATGTAGGGCAATTGGCGCAACGTGAGCTCCTGTATGTAGAGGCCGGCACCGCCCAAGAGCAGCTCCTTACGAAATTGAGCTCGGCGCGCCGTCAGGCCATGCTCGACGAGTTGACCCGCGTCTGGAACAGGCGCGGCGGAATGCAATTGCTCCAGACAGCCATTGCCGATGGCGCCCGGCTAAAGCAGGGACTTGGGGTTTGCATCGCCGATCTGGACAAATTTAAAGACGTCAACGATACACATGGTCATTCCGTAGGCGATATCATTTTAAAGAAAGTTGCCGCCGCGATGGTCGATGTCGTCCGACCCACCGATTCAGTGTGCCGATTCGGTGGCGAGGAATTCCTGCTGATCGTTCCAGGCGTGAACGTGACTCAACTCAAGGAACTTATGGAACGCGTCCGTCAGCGCGTGGCGGGGCAGGCTGTTCGCGTCCGGGAAGGCGTGGTGCGCATGACACTCAGCCTGGGCGGCTATGTGCAACCGCCGCACTTGCCCAGTACCCCGGAGAGCGTGCTCAAGCACGCCGATGATGCTCTTTACAAGGCAAAGGCGGGCGGGCGAAATGTCGTCGTGGCTTCATAGTCGAAACCTCGAATACTGACGAACAACGTTCGCGGCGGAAATTTATCAGGAAAAACTAGCGCGGCTCGCCACTATTTCGCCGGTCTTCGCAGCCTCGAAGCGATGAGCTAGGCGCGCTAACAATGTCGCCCGCATCGATTCACGGTTGGCAGGGTCCGGAACCCTGGCTTTTAATTCTAGTACTGCATCCGCGCCTTCCAGCTTTTTCAAAAGGCAACTTTCAATACTCTGCTCACCCAAGGTTTCGGCGGCGACGACCAGAGTAAGTGCGCGCGCCTGCTCCACATCCAATTCACGACTGATTCGAATCGCGACCGCTATCTGCCCCGGTACAAATGATTTACCCAGATTGATGGTGATCTGACTGGCCGCTACGCTGTTGGGCAGCACGACAAACCGGGCATCCGGTGTGAGCAGTCTCGTATAACCCAACGAAATCCTGTCCACCACACCGATTTCATTGCCGGTAGGCGCGACTATCTGCAACGTGTCGCCGAGGCGGAAGGGTCTATATATAGTAATCGCGATGCCCGCCACTAGATTACCCAGCGTGCTTTGCGCCGCCATGCCGATTACGATCGAGGCAACGCCTGCGCCGGCTAGTAGCGCCGTCCCCATCGCCCGAAGTGCAGGAATCAAGTGTGCATACAATATGATCATCACTGCCCAGATAATTACTGTACCCAGCTGCTGTATGAAGCTGATGGTCGTACGGTCTATATGACCCTCGCGCGTCATAGCTGCACGCACAGTCGTGCGCAGCGCGCGTGAAACGAGCAGCGCCAAAAGTAAAAACACAGCAAAATAAAAAGACGCCCCGATCAGGGTATCCGGCCGGAAATAGGAGAGTATGTCGTGCTCGCCAGTCCGCAATTCATTCATAAGCGATCTGCTAGTAAAGAGAGATACTGATGCCAGCGTGCGGTCTGGTGTTTGGCGACACGACGGGACAGGTCGAATTGCAGGAAAGGGGGCCTTGCACCACTAAAACGATACGCGAGTGAAAGAACCCGCGAGTAGGCACCACAACACGACCACTCAGCGCGAAGTGACCTGCGAAGTTACCAATTTAAATGGGCGAGCCTTTGCTGGTCTCCTTAATATAATCGCCCCAATAGCTATGGTCCTAGATCAATGCACGTACAACTATCCGAGAGCATGTGAAAAGGCGAGCCTCGACGCCAAAACAAATTTTTGAGTTCTAGCGCCGGGCCCACTGCGACATCCGTGATCACCAAATCGTAATGCACTCAAATTGGCAAAACGGGGTCCGGACAGTCGATTGATCATTCGCCCGCCTTTACCGTGAGTGCGTTGTTGATCATGGTCACGCCTTCGGTGCTGCGAGCGATTGCCAGGGTCTTGTCGATATCACCCTGGCTCAGCGCATAACCCTTAAGCCACACGGTTCCACTGGCGTCCGAATCGACTTGAATTGAGCCTACGCTTGCGACATGTTGCGCCGCCATCTCGACCTTGATCTTCGAGGCAATCGAAGAATCCGGCGCAACTATCTTCGTTGTGTCTTCGTCGGTGGCTGACTCATTGACCGCGTAACTCACCATCGGCAGAAGACCGGCACTGATCAACGCGCCGGCGAGTACGACCATCCTGTTCATATCGCCTCCTTTGCTAATTACATTAGACCGTCAGCGATATTCTCACTGCAATATTGATCTCACTCTATAGTCACCCGCCGCAGTTTGTCGTCAGGAGCATCCTACGTCATTGGATTGTGTCACCGATGCTTGTCATTACTTCTGCACTAAGGCGTATGGAAGAACTAATTAGTTGGCGCGATTCCTGTTTGGCGACATGAGTGAAAGTTGAGCACCTACTTAACTGCCGACTGAATCATGATCGGCGTTCTTTGCTGGCGCTGTTCCACAAACGCCTTCCGATGTGCGCGATGCTTTGTCTGTCAATGCAGACAATGTCCTCCGGGCAGGCCGCGGGGCGGACTCAAAAGCGGTTGTAGGTCATTTCTTGCAGTTAACGAGGGTACTCACCGATAGGGCAATGCAGCGTCCTGATGGATCCTCATATACGCCGAAATTCTCGGCAGACGGAGAGCGCCGTGATGAACCGATATGTAAACGTACTAACGAAATCTGCAGTGGTGCTGCTCGTACTGAGCTGGGGAAGCCTGTCGTCGGCCATGAATATGGGAAAGGTTGACGTCAGCGTGGACCAGACCCTACAGGCATTTTATGCCCAAAATCCCAGTCACCGCGAACTCGTGAACAAGGCCGCCGGTGTGCTGGTGTTTCCTCGCGTGACTAAGGCTGGCGTTGGGGTCGGCGGCGAACACGGCGAAGGCGCACTGCTCGTCAACGGAACCGTTGTGGCGCATTACCTGGTGAGCGGAGCGTCGCTGGGCGCAACGGTCGGCGTCGGTAAGCACTCCGAAATTATTCTATTTATGACTTCGGAGGCACGCGAGGAATTTCAGCGCAGCCACGGATGGACGGTTGGCGCGGATGCCGGAGTGGCAGTTGCATCTGCCGGCGCTGGCCATGAATACGACACCGAAACGCTGAAACGCCCAGTGCTGTCATTCGTCTTGGGTGAGCACGGTCTGATCGGTGACTTGTCGCTGCAAGGCGCCAAAATTACGCCGATTGTTTGATATCACCGATTGCAACGATGGCTGAGCAAGGAAAACGGCTGCGGCGGCACTGCTGGTACTGCGGAGCGTGGCGGCGCTCGGTAGTGCTGGCTATGCCGCCGCAGTGCGCGCGGACGATCAGGAAGTCGGCGAGTACCACCACTGGGATGGAAGCCTGGACCTGATGATTCGCGGTTTCCTAGGTATAAGACACAGGCCTAATTGAGGATTCCGTAGTTTATTTAGTGATGATCAAAGGGGCTATTGGAGACGGCGTCATGACAGATCTGAAGCACATGTCCACGGAGCAACTCGCAGAAACCTTTGCAGCGCTATCCCGCGATTTAGTCTACGGACGCGCTTGCGCGATGATTGGCCAGCAGCCTTTGCCGCATAAAAACTGGGCTGAGCGTTGCTTACGTGGTGTTCAATTTTTCATATTGAACGGAGCGGCACTACTGTTGACCTGTTGGCCGCTAGTCTCGTTTCCCCAGGGTGTAGCCGCCGAAATATCGGTAACACTAGCCCCGCCTTCGCTTCCGGTTTACACACAACCGCCGCTCCCGGAGGACGGGTATCTTTGGATGCCAGGCTATTGGGCCTACGGGGATGATGGCTATTACTGGGTGCCGGGCGTGTGGGTTGAGCCCCCGGCGATCGGGTTGTTATGGACACCAGGTTACTGGGACTGGAACGGTGGCATCTTTGTATGGCAGGCGGGCTACTGGGGGCCGCACGTAGGATTCTATGGTGGTGTGAACTACGGCTTTGGTTACGTCGGAACCGGTTACGCAGGCGGTTACTGGCAAAACGGCGCGCTCTACTACAACCGCACCGTTGTAAACATCGGTAGTGTAAGAGTTGTCAATGTGTACCAGCAGCCTGCCCCCAATGTCTCCGTTGTTACAAGGGCGAGCTTTCACGGTGGTCAAGGCGGAACAACTGCTACGCCGACCCCCGCCGAACAGGCTGCGGCGAGGGATTCGCACCGGCCGCCAACCGCGGCGCAAGTGCAACAGCAAAGGTGGGCTGGCACGCAGCATAACCTTTTGACTTCGGTAAACCATGGTAAGCCAGCCATCACGTCTACCCAAAAACCTGCGCAACGACCGGACTCCGGCGTTGCCGCCGCCCGGACGGGCACCCGAGACAACATGGTCGCGCCTCGTAGCGCCAACAGCGGCACCGGCAGTACGGGCGCCCCTGCACGCGCCGCATCCGATCAGATCAAATTTGGCCAAAAGCCTGCGCAGCAATCGGGCTCCAGTGTCGCCGCTGAACGAACGGGCGCTCGAGAGAAAATGGTCGCGCCTCCTTCCACTGAGGCCCGCGCCGTCAACAGGACCGCCTCCGCGCGCACTGCGCCCGATCAGCTTAAATCCGCGCCGCCCATAAAGCTCCGCGACGTTTCCGCGCAGCAACGGCAGCCATTGCAGGTACAACGGCCGACTGCGCAAGAGCAAAGGCCAATGGTTAGGCAGACGCCGACGAAAGAGCAACGCCCGGAGAATGCCCGAAGTGCTCGGCCGCCGACGCGGCCTGAGGAGCGCCGTGAATCGAGCGGCGAACGCGCAAGTTCGGGTTAACGAGCGCACTTTTGCCGCGACACTGTATTTAGCAACACTACCGAACGGACGGCTCCAGCGTCGCAATTCGACCTTTCCCGACCGTGACTTTAGGTGATCCGATTAACAATCGGAGAGCGAGCCTGGTTATGCAGGCCATGTCGACCGAGACCATTGTTACTTGCAGCACTTGCGGGCTAAGGCAGCGTGTGGCGCCGCTGCGCCAAGGTGCGATTTCCGTGTGTTGCAACTGTGGATCCGTAGTGGGCCGCGGGAGGAACAATGCGATTGCGCGGACTGCAGCGCTTACGTTAGCTGCGCTGATTCTTTATGTCCCAGCGAATATCTACCCGATACTGACGATGAGTTATTACGGCGCCTATTCGGAAAGCACCGTTTGGGATGGTTGCGTTAATTTATTTCGCGACGGCCAGTGGCCGGTTGCGGTAGTGGTCTTCCTAGCGAGCATCCTGATCCCACTATTCAAGCTCCTCGGACTACTATACATCTGCATAACTACGACGTTGCGTTCGACCAGTGCGCAACTACAACGTACCTGGGTACACCGAGTCATTGCAGCCATTGGTCCATGGGCGCTGCTCGATGTTTTTATTGTCGCCGTACTGGTAGCGCTGGTGAAGCTGGGCGAATTAATCACGGTTCTGCCGGGACCTGGGCTATTGGCTTTTGCCGCGGTCGTCGTGCTAACTAACTTCGCCTCCACGAGCTTTGAACCCCGACTCATCTGGGAGCAGCGGGGAGGCCCGACGTGAAGGGATCGGTATCCGAGATCTCCTCCTCTGCGAAGCCGCCCAAGGCGCTTGAGCGGAGCCGTCGCCTCAATGCTTCCCTTGTGTGGGTCGTTCCGCTGGTGACCGCGCTGGTGGCCGGGTATTTGGTGTACCAAAGGGCACAGGAATATGGACCAACAATCACAATTACGTTTAAGGACGGGAGCGGTCTGCGGGCCGGGTACACGCCTATTAAGTATCGCGGGGTAGCTGTTGGGCAAGTAATAAAAATTGGTTTGAGCAAGGACCACCAGCACGTGGTGGCTACCGCGCACCTGAAGCGCAGTGATGCCGAACTAGTTCAGGAGGGAACTGATTTTTGGATCGTCCGACCAGAGGTCGAGCTGGGCAGCGTTACTGGGTTATCGACTGTCATGACCGGCCCGGAAATTCAGATGCTTCCCGGAAACGGCAAACGGCGAGCAGATTTTGAAGGCTTGGAGTCCGCCCCGCCCGGGCAGGGCCGTAAGGGGCTCGAAGTGATTTTGCATTGTGCCCGTCTTGGCTTCCTAAGACCGAACTCGCCGGTTTCATACCGAGGCGTCGAAGTAGGGGTTGTGGAAAGCGCCCAACTTGGCTCCGATGCCACAACGGCAGACGTCAAAGTCTTTATTCAGCAGCGCTACGCTCACCTCGTTCGCGACGGCTCAAGGTTCTGGCGCGTTGGTGGCGCGCAGATCAGCGGTGGGCTTTTCCAAGGCGTGAAGGTCAAAGTAGATTCTTTAAGCTCCCTAGCCGAGGGAGGAATTACTTTTGCTACGCCAGATGATCCTAACGGGAGGGTCGCGAAAAGCGGCGCAGAATTTGCCCTTTATGATGATGCCTCGAAGGAATGGCTGGATTGGGCGCCACGAATACCATTGCCTAACGAGCAATAAGCCAACGTCGGACGGCTATAGGCAGCAGTGATGGCGCGGACCTCGCATAAGGACGGGCGCTGAATCACTGCAACACTAGCCTTTATTACCCATCGTAAGTCTCAGCCGAAGTTTCATACCCATGCGACAGTGTGGGGTCGATTGGCTATGATCTTGCCAATGACGATTTACAGCTACACCGAGACAGGTAGCCAATGACGCATTCGCGCTTTCGGCAGGGTGCGGGCCTCGCGCTACTGCTGGCAGGCCTTTTTCTGAGCGGTCTGACCGTCGCTGCCGGAAATGAGCTTTCCATCGAGCTGCAGCAGCAACCATGGACCGGCGATTTGGATGGCATGATCAGGCGTGGGTTTATCCGGGCCCTGGTGCCGTACAACCACACATTATACTTTGTTGATCTGGGCGGCACTCAGCGCGGCATCAGCTACGAGTTTATGCGTGGCTTTGAGGACACTTTGAACAGCCGGCTCGGGCGTGGTGCCTTGCGCGTTGAAGTCGTATTTATACCAGTGTCGCGAGATCAGTTACTGCCGATGCTGGTCAGCGGGCAGGGTGACATTGCGGCCGCAAATCTCACCATTACTCCGCAACGACAGCAGCTAGTCGATTTCACGCTGCCGGGGGCACGTCACGTCAACGAGGTTATTGTTACCGGTCCCGGCGCGCCGCCGCTGAATACGCTTGATGATCTAGCCGGCAAAGAGATATACGTCAGTCGCGCGACTAGTTATTACGAAAGTCTCGTAACCCTCAACCGTAAGTTTACGGAACGCGGCTTAATCCCGATGAAGCTGCGTGAAGCTCCAGGCAATTTCGAGACCGAGGATGTGCTCGAGATGGCGAACGCCGGACTGGTGAAGGTCGTGGTAGCGGATCGCTATATCGCCAACCTATGGCGGCAGGTGTACCCGAATATCCGGGTCCATGAGGATCTAGTAGTGCGCGAGAACGGCGACATTGCATTCGCCATTCGCAAGAATAGCCCGCAGTTTAAAGCACAACTCGATGCTTTCAGCAAAAGCCACGGTGGCGGCACCGCATTCGGCAACGTCACGCTGCAGCGTTATCTAGCCCAGACTCGCTGGGTAAAAAATGCAACGAGCCAGGATGAACTCAAGAAGTTCACGACGCTGGTCGGCCTATTCCAGAAATACGGCAAGCAATATGACATTGACTGGTTGCTCATGGCCGCGCAGGGCTATCAGGAATCGCAATTGGACCAGAACCGGCGCAGTCAGGTGGGAGCCATAGGCGTGATGCAAGTCATGCCTGCGACGGCTGAGAAGCTGCAGGTCGGTGATATCAATGAGCTCGAGCCGAACATCCATGCCGGCGTTAAGTACATTAGACAGATTGTCGATGAGTACTACGGCGACGTGCCGATGGACCCCTTGAACAAGGTCTTATTTGCCTTTGCCTCCTACAACGCCGGACCGACCCGGATCAAAGGGCTGCGAAAAGAGGCACAAGCGCTAGGGTTAAATCCTAATGTGTGGTTCGACAACGTCGAACGGGTCGCGGCCTATCGCATTGGCCGGGAGACGGTGCAGTACGTCGCCAATATCTATAAGTACTACATCGCCTATACGCTGGTGCAGGAAGACGTCGCGCAGGATCTGGAACAACACAGCGTGCACTGAGCGTGCCAACGGCGGATATAGCTCGATTCAAACCGTTCCGAAAGCGGCGTGCTATCTTGCCAAAGATTTATAACCTGTTGATATACATAAGTTTATCTCTGATTTCGCGGTCGCTAACGCCGTCATTCAATTTGAAAGCCTCCCGAGCACACATAAATAAGGAGTGCGCCAGGCAGACCAGTCCGGCCGCGCCATGCGCCTGAGCTGCATCCACGGCGCCCTGCCCCCCGTATTTACTTGGCGGAATCAATAAAGGTGCACGCAGGTCATGACGCAGACTATTCCCCGGCGGCGCATAGCCGTTGCGCTAGCGCGCTGGCTAGACTCCGGTGTTGGCGACACGCCCAGTGACAACGACGACCGTATTGACTGGCTGCGCACGCTGCCCTTTATAGCTCTGCATCTGGGCTGCTTCGGTGTGATCTGGGTCGGCGTGTCGGGCTTTGCCGTCGCAACGGCAATCGCGCTCTATGCCGTGCGCATGTTTGCCCTGACTGGTTTTTACCACCGCTATTTTTCGCATCAGGCCTTTCGAACGTCGCGTACGCTGCAGTTTATCTTTGCCGCCATCGGGGCCACCTGCGTTCAGCGCGGTCCGTTATGGTGGGCCGCGCACCATCGTAACCATCATCGCTACGCCGATAGCGGGCGCGATCCGCATTCACCGCTGCTGCGCGGATTTCTGTGGAGTCACTTAGGCTGGTTTCTAACGCCGCGCGGATTCCGTACGGACTGGAATGTCATCGGGGATCTGGCGCGCTTTCCGGAGCTGCGGTTGTTGGATCGATTTGACATCCTGATGCCGACCGTGCTGGCAGTCGCTCTTTATGGTTTCGGTCAGCACCTTCACAACGCTCATCCCAGTCTTGGGACCGACGGCATGCAATTGCTGGTCTGGGGACTGTGCATTTCTACTGTGGCGCTTTTCCACGCAACCTTCATGATTAATTCCCTCGCACATCGCCTCGGATCACGTCGCTTCAGCACGCGCGATGCGAGCCGTAACAACTGGCTGCTGGCGCTGTTTACGTTCGGCGAAGGTTGGCACAATAATCACCACCGCTTTCCAGGCGCCGCCCGGCAAGGCCTTTACTGGTGGGAGTACGATTTGACCTATTACGGCCTTAGCCTTCTGGCGATACTTGGACTGGTGCACGACCTGCGGCCATATCCCGCCAATCTGCGCACCGCGGAACGCATCAATGTAGTCGGGAGCTCGCCGTGAACGGCGTCAGTCTCGCGTCGACGATGCCATCTGCTCGTGGCGCAAATTGGCTTGAGCGCGCACTACGCCGACGCGTGCTCGAGTTGTTGCGTGGGATGCGGGACTGCGATTTGCTCATCAGCGAAGGCGCGGCGCGCACCGAGCTGTCAGCCCGCAAGGAGGGCTCGGCAACGCCACTGAGTGCTTTAGTGCAGATTCATGACCCGGCCTTCTATCGATTCGCAGCTCTCCAGGGTAGTGTCGGCGCGGCTGAAGCTTTTATGGAGGGCCTATGGGATTGCGACGACCTAGTCGCACTGGTGCGTATTTTGGTCAGAAATCGTGATCGTCTGGACGCGATGGAGCGTGGTCCGGCGCGAATCGGCGGAGTGTTACTTCGCGCGTGGGCCGCGCTGCGCCCGAATACCAGTGCCGGCAGCCGGCGCAATATTGCCGCACACTACGATCTTGGCAATGAACTGTTCAAATTATTCCTCGATGACAATCTCATGTACTCCTCGGCACTATTCGCATCGGAGCACGATTCCCTGGAGGCTGCCTCGACACGCAAGCTCGAACGAATCTGCGAGAAGCTGGAATTGTCGCCGGAGACGCGGGTTATTGAAATAGGTACTGGCTGGGGTGGATTTGCCTTGCATGCCGCAACTCATCACGGCTGTCATGTGACCACCACCACAATCTCGCGCGAGCAGTATGAGCTCGCATGTTCACGTGTCGTTGCCGCCGGCCTGCAAGATCGCGTCGACGTGTTGCTGACTGATTACCGGCAATTGCGCGGGCGCTACGATCGCCTTGTATCGATCGAGATGATCGAGGCCATTGGACATCGACAGCTCGGGGCTTACTTTCACCAAGTCGGTGAACTGCTGCATGATGATGGTATGGCACTTGTCCAAGCCATCACGATTGAAGATTACCGCTACGCGCAGGCCTTGCGCAGCGTGGATTTCATCCAGCGCCACATTTTTCCCGGCAGCTTCCTGCCGTCGATCAGTGCCATGCTGTCGGCGCTGGCGCGGGTCAGCGACCTGAAACTCTTTAATCTCGAGGACATTGGACCTAGCTACGCTTTGACCTTGCGCGCTTGGCGGCAGCGCTTCATCCGTCAGCGTGAAAAGGCGCGTGCCCTCGGCTATCCCGAACGCTTTCTGCGTATGTGGGAATTCTACTTGGCCTATTGTGAAGGCGCCTTTATAGAGCGTTCGATCGGCGATGTGCAGATGCTGCTGGTCAAACCGCGCGCGCGCCGCCAGCAATACGTTCCGGGCCTGCTGGGCATCGGCGCGGATTTCCCGGGTTGTGGCCTGATCAAGGACACGGCACAACCGTCGGCTGAAACGTGATGCGTGCGGCCAGGGCAGAAGCCGCGGTGGAAAGATATTCCGACCGCGGTGCCGGACCCATGATGTCCGCCGGCGGCCGTCGTCGGCCCCTTCCGCGGGTAGCTGAATCCGCGATTGAACTGTGCGCAAGGCAAGTTTCGCAGGCGCTATTAGAGCGACGCCGATATGCTGCCTGCTAATCCGCAATTACTCGATTCATTGGCTGCGGAATACGTACTTGGAACGCTTCGCGATCCAGCGCGCCGCAGGGTGGCGCGCTGGAATCATGACCTAGCCGAAATGCAGCGTGCCGTGCAGCGCTGGGAAAATCTGCTTCTGCCGCTGGCCCTGGCACTGCCACCGATTGAACCCCCATTCGAGGTCTGGATCGGCATTCGCCGCCGCATTGAATTCCGTCGATCCAGCAGTACAACGAAGGGGTCAGCTCGCGATCGTCCGTGGCGATGGGCTGCCGCAGCAGTCGTACTGCTAGGTCTTATTATTGCACTTTGGTTGGGACCGACGCGTGAACTGCCGCCGCATGAAGTTGCAGATGTGACCGCTGGAAACGGCCAATTGCTCTGGCGTATCGTCGTTAATGCGACGCAGGATACGTTGCGCGTTCGGGCGATTGCGCCGGAGCGACATAGCCCGCGCGAGGACTTTGAGCTTTGGGCTTTGCCTGCCAAGAGCGGCAGCCCGGTATCACTCGGTCTGATGCCGGCACAAGGAGAGGTCAGACATCGACTCAACGCCAACCAACGCGAAGCATTGCGCGTTGCCGCCAAGATTGCGGTCAGTTTGGAACCCAGTGGCGGTTCGCCGGTCGGAGCCCCAACCGGACCGGTTGTGCACGTTGCCGACCTGCAGCGGTCTGGGTAATCGGCCGCCGTATTTTGCGTGACCTTTCAGCTCTTGCCAGCTCACGCCTCGATATCTTTCTAATCAACGGGTTAGATGCTCACAAGTTTCGTGGACCAGCATAGTTTTGACACCAGATTAAATTCTCGCGCCATCCGCCCCCAGCTACAATTTGGCGGCTCCCAAGCACGGCCTCGAGGACCCGAAGAAAAGGAAGAGGCGGACGCTTGCGGAATCATGGAATTGATAAGCCAGCAAGGGAATTAGCGGATGGATGTCAAGGCCATTGGATCTGCCCTGCGAGCGAAATCGCCGTGGTATTGGGTCCGTGTGGCGGTGATCGCTGTGCTCGGTATGCTGATCAGTCACTGGTTGGCCATTCGTACGCCTTATTGGCTGGTGGATTTTCGCCTGTCGGCCTACCAACTCCTGACCAGTGCCGGGTCGCGCAAGCCGCAATTTCGGCACATCGACATCGTGCAGATTTCAGATGATGAATTCTGGAAAGGCGAGCTCGCCGGCCGCCGACCGACCAAGCGCACTTATATTGCGAAGCTCGTCAAATCTATCTGCCACGGCGGCGCGACGGCGATAGCCCTGGATTTTGATTTTCGCTCGCCAGCGGTGGACGGCAGCCTGGCAAATCACCCGGATTACGAATCCGAGACCGCGGATTTGGCGCAGGCCGTCAATGACGCTTCGACACACTGCAAGATCATTTTGCCAAGGACGCTGAACTGCCCAGATCCACCTGATGGCCTTTGCAATTCCGAGCCCAGCGTCCTTGATGCCTACCACTTTGATCCCGATCGCGTCTCTTGGGGGTATATCAACCTACCGGAGGACGTGCGGCAGGTCCCGTTGCGGCGCTCCAATGTCGATCGCGGAACTCTCGACTCCTTCTCGCAGGCCATTGCGGCGGCGGACACCGGGCAACAGCAGTCGCTGGCGGCACCACGCCAGTTCCCCTACGGCAGCTTTATCGCCGAGCGAGCGTTTCAGGATGCCGATGTTGTAATCCAGGCCGGCAAAGTGCTTGCCAGCAGCGATCGCGAGCTCGCCAGTATTTTTAATGGCAATACCGTACTGATCGGCGGCTCCTGGCACGGCTACGCTTACGGCCGTGGCCCGATCGCGGACAATCACGCCACACCCGTCGGCCTGATGCCTGGCATTTTCCTGCACGCCAACTACGCAGCGGCGATTTTGGATGGGCGCACCAATCCGCCCGCCAGCGATCTGCTGAGCTATATTCTGGACGTGCTCATTGTTGCGTTGATTGGCGTCGCTTTTGCCCTGCCTATTAGTTGGTGGCGCCGCTGGCTGTGGATCGGCACGGCTGCGATAGCGTTAGTGGCTTTAACCTATTTCTTCTGGCAAAACGTCGGAGTATTCCTTGAGATAACGATTCCGGCCGTATTGTTGTTAATCCACTCGCTCTTCGACGAATACATGAAAATGCGCGAAGAGCTGGTTAACCTACGGACCGAGGTCGCGAATCTTCGCAAGCGCGCAGCGGCCGGATCATGATTGGCAAGTGAATCTACGGGGGAGGGTGCATGGTGACCAAAAAGCCGCGTCAATTGATCCTGGTTGGCCTGTCCATGATGGCGACACTGGCCCTAGCGCAGTCTGATATGCCGGGTGGTGTACCTGCGGCCAGCCGGGATATTTCCGCGATCAAGCCGGGTACCGCCAAACCGGCGCCGAAGCATGGCACCAAACACAAGAAGGCCAAACCGGCGGCCAGCACTCCGATACCGGCCAAGTAGACGCCGGTTCGATGGCGCTTTTGCTAGACTGCGCTAGCGTGGTCTGCCTGAGAGGAATCAGCTCATGAAAGGTGATCAAAAGATCGTGCAGCACCTGAATAAGGTGCTGAAAAATGAATTGGCCGCTATTAACCAGTACTTTCTACATTCGCGCATGTACGGTAACTGGGGACTTAAGCGGCTGGAGGACCACGAATATAAGGAATCCATTGACGAGATGAAGCACGCTGACCGGCTGATCGCGCGCCTGCTGTTCCTGGAAGGTGTGCCCGTGATGGACACCGGTAAGTTATTCATCGGCAAGGATGTCCGGGAAATGCTCGGCAACGATCTGAAGCTTGAAGAGCTGGCTCATAAGGATCTGCGGTCTGCAATTGCCGATTGTGAGGCCGGTAACGATTTTGTGTCGCGGGAGCTTTTTAAGGCGATACTTGAATCTGAGGAAGAGCATATTGATTGGCTCGAAACCCAGATCGATTTGATTCAGCGCATCGGTCTGGAAAATTATTGCCAGTCACAGATGGCAGCGAACGGCTAACGGCTAACGGCTGGAAACTGCCCATGAGTGGGGATGTTGGGTTCGGTAACCACCCCGCGGGGGCGGCCCGACGCGCGTTGGCGCCAGCTGCCGTCGCATGCATGGGCGTAGTCTTTGGCGATATCGGAACCAGCCCGCTTTACACACTCAATGTCGCCGCCAAAGCATCGAGCCCAGGAGGTGTAATAGCACCGGAAGCGGTGCTGGGCATTGTCTCGCTGATCTTCTGGTCGCTGATCATCGTCATATCCATCAAGTACGCGATCCTGATCATGCGCGCCGACAATCACGGCGAAGGCGGCATATTGGCGCTGCTGGCATTGGTCAGTCCGCGGCGCGCCAAAGAGAGCCGCCGCCGCGCAATCATGGTCATCGTCGGGCTTGTTGGCGCATGCCTGCTTTACGGCGATGGGGCCATTACGCCGGCAATCTCGGTACTCAGCGCGATCGAAGGCATCAAGGTATACGCCCCGGAATTGGATCGCATCATCGTGCCGCTTTCGGTCGTGATCTTGCTGGCGTTGTTTTTCGTCCAACGCAAAGGCACGTCATTTATTGGCGGGATTTTTGGGCCCATCATGCTTGTCTGGTTCGTGGTGATCGGTGTTCTCGGCATCATCGGTATTGTGCGGGCGCCCGTTATACTCGAGGCACTCAGCCCGCTTCCGGCCATAACTTATCTTTGGCATGCGGGACCGCTTGCCTTCGCGGTAATCGGTGGCGCCTTCCTTGCGGTGACAGGTGGTGAGGCGTTCTATGCCGACATGGGGCACTTTGGCCCGCTGCCCATTCGCGTAGCGTGGTTTGGCCTGGCGCTGCCGGCTCTGACTCTTAATTATTTCGGACAGGGCGGTTTGTTGCTGACCCAGCCCACTGCGATGAACAGCCCGTTTTACGAATTGGCACCGCGCTGGGGCCATTACGGGCTGGTAGTGCTGGCCACCGTTGCAACGATCATTGCCTCGCAGTCGATCATTTCCGGCGCCTATTCTTTGACCCAGCAGGCCGTGCGGCTTGGATTTCTGCCGCGGCTCACGGTCATCCACACGGCCGGCCGTGAAATTGGCCAAATATATGTGCCGTTCGTAAACTGGGCTCTCGCCGCCGCGACCCTCACTGCCGTAATTGGCTTTGGATCCTCCGACGCGCTGGCCGGGGCATTCGGCATCGCAGTCTCGCTGCTGATGGCAATCACAACGCTCATGGCGACTTTTGTGGCGTTGCACTGGAAATACAACATCTGGGCAGTTGCCCTCGTCAACGGTAGTCTATTGGCCTTGGATCTGCTGTTTTTCGCCTCGACTACAACCAAGCTATTCGACGGCGGCTGGTTCCCGTTGCTGATCACCGCGATCGTTGCCTTTCTAATGCTCACGTGGCGCAAGGGGCAGGAAATTATGGACACGGTCCGCCTTGAAGTGCGGCAGCGCGCAAAGGATTTCATGGCGGCAATTGCGGCCGATCCGCCGATACGTATTCCCGGGACCGCGGTTGTCCTCGGCCGCATGGCACAAGGCGTACCGTTGCCGCTCACACAAAATCTCAAGCACAATCACGTTTTGCATGAACATATCGTGCTGGTTGCGGTGACAATGGCCGAAATCCCGTACGTATCGGACGATGAGCGAGTCGTGATCATGCCTCTCTGCGGCGACTTGGCTCGAGTTGAGCTACGCTTTGGCTTCATGGAACAGCCGGACGTACCGCTCGGACTGAGGGTCGGCGAGGCTACTGGAAAACTTTTGCTCGGGGACCTTGACCAAGTGACCTATTACACCGGACACGAGACGATTTGCCCTTTGGGCAAGCGCCGCGAGATGTCGCCATGGCGCGAGCGCGTGTTCGTGCTGATGAATAAAATATCCCAGCGGCCGGGGGCGTATTTTAGAATTCCTAGTGCGCAGATCATGGAAATCGGCGTGGAGTTCGAGATCTGAGGCATGGCGCATCCGGATCCCTTTCATCCACTGAGCCCATTATGGATCCGACTGATTCGATTCTGAGGCGGCGCGGATGAGTGCGTGGAATTCACCCGGGCCCAGGCGGCGCGCTCGCCCCGGCGTAATGACAGTTGCCTTGCTGGTCTTCGTGACAATAGTGGTCGGGTACCCGGTCCAAGCGAGACGATTGGCGTTGGTAATCGGCAACGACAGCTACCAGCACGCTGATCGGCTGAATAACGCCCGCACTGACGCCAAAGCATTCGCGGCCGTTCTATCGGCTACGAGCTTCACGGTCACTTTGAAGCAGGACCTTACGCTGCAAGCCATGAAAGAGGCGCTGCGAACGTTTAAAGCGCAAATCGCCGGCGGTGACGAGGTCGTGTTTTACTATTCAGGCCACGGCGTACAGCTCGATGGCAACAACTACCTGATCCCGATCGATACCGCGGGGCAAAACGCCGATCAGATCAAGGACGACTCGTTGTCGCTACAGCGAGTGTTGGATGACATGCAGGATCAAAAAGCGAAATTCACGCTCGCGATCATTGACGCGTGCCGCGACGACCCGTTCAAGGGCAATGGCCGGGCAATCCGCAGTCGCGGCCTGGCGCCAGTCACGGCGGCTACAGGCCAAATGGTCTTGTATTCGGCCGGAGCCGGACAGGAGGCGCTGGATAATCTTGGCGGCGCGGATAAGGATCCGAACGGTGTCTTTACCCGCGTACTGATTAAAGAAATGCGAAAGCCGGGAGTGCCGGCGGAACAAGTACTCAAAAGCGTACGCGACCAAGTGGTACAAATGGCGAAGAGTGTGCACCATGAGCAAGTGCCGGCACTTTATGATCAATCCATCGGTGAATTTTATTTTGTACCCGGCAACGCGGTGGCTGCCGCGGCGCCGACGCCTAGTATAGTGCACGTGCAGACCGCTGATGAACGCGAGCAAACTTATTGGGATCGCGTCAAGGATAGCACCGATCCGGCGGATTTCACCGATTACAAGAAGCAGTTTCCGAACGGGTCGCACGCGGCAGAAGCGGCGCTAATGCTGCGCAAGC
>DASWBL010000058.1:0-2649 GCA_036390615.1 Steroidobacteraceae bacterium
ACCACGCTGTCGCTCAGCGAGTACTCGGTGTGCACTCTCAAGTGAACGAAAGTGGTTTCGGTCATGCGCTCTCTGAGGATCCGTTTGACTCGGCCCGGCGGCTGCGCACGCCAAGCCGTCTCAGTCCGTCACAACCGTGATCTTACCGGAGCGAAGCTCTGTCTATGAATCGGTGATGGCCCGAGCCGGACGAGCGCCTCCAGGTGCGCCGCGGTCGCGTACCCCTGGTGCCGGGCCAGGCCGTAGCCGGGATACTGGCGGTCCAAGCACGCCATTAGTGCATCGCGGTAGGTCTTGGCAATGATCGAGGCGGCGCTGATGGCCGGAATCAGGTCATCCCCGCCAACCACGGTTTCGACCACACAATCCGTATACAGATCAGCCAGCTGGGGCGCCTTGTTGCCATCGATCATGATGTGAGTCGGGCAGCGCTCCAAAGCGGCGAGCGCCCGGCGCATCGCCAGCAACGTAGCCTGCAGGATGTTGAGCGCATCGATTTCCTGGCAGCTCGCTTCGCCGATTGACACCGCCAACGCCCGCCCGCGGATTAGTAGCGCAAGGCTCTCGCGGCGCGCCGGGCTCAGGCGTTTGGAATCGCGAAGCCCGGCCACTGGACGCGCGGGATCCAGAATCACTGCGGCCGCAATCACCGGTCCAGCAAGCGGGCCGCGCCCCGCCTCATCCACGCCGGCAAGACACGCCCTCAAGCGGGCACCTTAAGCGCGCCGGGCGGCCCCAGCAGTTGCAGGATGCCATCGGCCGCGCGACCGGCGCCAGCCTGCGCCAGTGTTGCGTGAATGGCGCGGAAGCGGACCCGAAGCAGTTCGCTGCGCGGCGCATCCTCGAGCTCGGCGAGCAAGGCGGCGCCGAGCGCCGCGCCACGGACCTGCTGCTGGAAGAATTCAGGCACCAAGCGCTCACCGGCCAACAGATTGGGCAACGAAAAATACGGCACCCGAATCATCGCGCGCACCAGCAGCGCGCTCAGCGGCGCCGCCTTGTACGCCACCACCATCGGGCAGCCGCACAGCAGCGCCTCGAGTGTGGCCGTGCCGCTGGTCACCAGCGCAGCATCGGCAGCTTGCAATACCGTGCGCGCCTGCCCGTCGAGCAGCCGGATGCCGGCCGCCGCTGCCCCGTGCGCCTCGAACAGTGTGCGGGCGGCGGCCGAAGCCATGGGCGCCAGAAACTGCAGTTCAGGCCGGCGCGATTGCAGCCATTTCGCCGCCTGCATATAGGGCGCGCCGAGCCGCTGCACTTCGCCGCGACGGCTCCCGGGCAGCAGCGCTACAACGCGGACGCCGGGATCGAGGCCGAGCGCCAATCGCGCAGCCCCTCGCCCGGGATCCAAAGGAATCTGATCGGCAAGCGGGTGGCCGACAAACAGGGCTTTAACCTCATGGGCGGCATAAAAGGCCGGCTCAAAGGGCAACAGGCAAAGCACCAGATCGCAATCCCGCGCGATCGTGCGCACGCGCCCCTGCCGCCAGGCCCAGACCTGTGGGCTGACGTATTGAACGGTCTTCACGCCGGCCGCTTTGAACTGGGCGGCTAGGCCGAGATTGAAGCCCGGCGCGTCGATGCCGACAAAAACGTCCGGCCGCCACTCGATGAGCCGGCGCAGCAGCATCCGCCGCAGTCGCCAAAGGCGCGGCAGGTGCGCCAGCGGCTCGACAAATCCCATGACCGCAAGCTCATCGGCAGCGGCCAGCGCTTCGCAACCGGCTGAGCGCATCAGCGGTCCGGCGACGCCGCAAAACTGCGCACCGGGAGAGCGCTCGCGTAGCGCTGCGATCAGGGCCTGGCCGAGTTGATCGCCCGAGGTCTCGCCGGCGACCAGCGCTATGCGCGGGGCTCGCATTGCGGCACTCACTCCTGCGCCAGCCCCCAAGCCGGTGGGCCGATCAGCGGATTAGCCCGCGGGTCGAGCTGGCGATGAAATCCATGAACAACCGCAGTTCCGGCTGGCGCGCGGCCCGCTCAGCTAGCTGCGCGCTGGCATCGGCCAGCAACAGATCGCTGCGATACAGGATGCGATAGGCGTCGCGGATGTTACGAATCTGGTCGGCGCTGAAATCGCGTCGCCGCAGTCCCTCGGCGTTGACCGAGTGCGGCACGGCCGGCTGGCCGGTGGCGAGCACGTAGGGAGGCACATCGCCGGTGACGGCCGCGTTATTGGCGAGGAATGCGTGCGCGCCTATCCTGCAGAACTGGTGAACCCCGGCGTAGCCGCTGAGCACAACATAGTCGCCGAGCGTCACGTGGCCGGCTAAGCTGGAAAAATTGGCCATGATGATGTGGCTGCCGAGCTGGCAGTCGTGCGCGACGTGCGTGCAGGCCATAAACAGGTTGTCATCGCCGATGCGCGTGGCGTTCTGGTCCTGCACCGTGCCGCGATTGATCGTGCAAAACTCGCGAAACACGTTGGCATCGCCAATCTCAAGGCGCGTCGGCTCGCCGGCGTACTTCTTGTCCTGGGGGTCATCGCCGATCGAGGCGAACTGGTGGATACGGTTGCCCCGTCCGATGCGCGTCGGGCCCTTGATGACCACGTGCGGACCGATCCAGGTACCAGGCCCGACCTGCACATCCGGGCCGATGACGGAATAAGGTCCAACGTGGACATCCGGCGCGAGCTCCGCGCGCGGA
>DASWBL010000059.1:0-2141 GCA_036390615.1 Steroidobacteraceae bacterium
CGACAGGCAATTGTCGAGCGGATTGCGAGTCGTGTGCACGATCCGGGCGTCCGGAAAAAGGCTTTTGATGAGCCCAATGTATAGAAAATTATCGGGCCGCTTATCGATCACAAAGGCGCCCGTTGCGGACGCTCGCTCAAGTTCAGCGCAGTAGCGTTGCGCGATCTCTTCCAGGCGTTCCGCAGATAAAGCGGGCAGCGATTCCGGAAACGGCATGAGTTCACTGGCCGTGAGGCGCGGCATAAAGTCGATCTCGCCGCCGGCCGCGACACCCGGGATTCCGGCAAGCAGATGTTCGGTCAACGTCGATCCCGACCGGAACATGCCGCAAATGAATATCGGGCGCGGCCGTACGGGGCCCGCGCGCCTCGCCCGCGGCGTGCCGTAGGCGATCAGTCGGTCCACGAATGCGTGCTGCTGCGCGCGGTCATAGCGCACCACGTGCGGCGCGGCGCTTGTCCGGCTTGCCTGGTTCGCCGCCTGGATAGCGCCGAATGCCGCCTCGTACTCGCCCGACGCATCGAATATCCGGCCGAGCGCGAAGCCGAGACTCGCGCGCTCGGCAGCCGACGCCGCCCTATCGCTAAGCCCTTGGCGGAGCTGCGCGACCAATGCGGGATCCGCGGCCGCCGGCTGCTGTAGGTTGGCAAAACGCGCCAATGCCTCGAAGCAGCGGGGGTCGAGCGCAAGGATGCGCGCGTAAGTGCTCTGCGCCTCCCCGCGGCGCCCAAGGTCTTCGTAAAGGTTGGCGAGATTGAGGAGTGCCGGCGTAAAGGCCGGATTGATTAAGAGCGCGGACTTCAGTTCGCGTTCCGCGGCTGCATGCTGCCCCAGATGATCGGTGTAGATCACGCTGCGATTGAGGTGGACTTCCTCGGGACGCGAGACCCCGGCGTTGAGTGCCTTCTGATAGGAATCAAGGGCGTCGGCGAGGCGACGCGCCTGCCGCTGCAGCACGGCCAGATTGAACCAGCACTCAGCCAGTCCCGGCCAGCGCTTAAGTATGCCTTGGTAAGCATCGATAGCCTCTGGGACGCGGTTCTGGCGCTGCAGTTGCGTTGCCTCGCGCAACATCGCCTCAGGAACTCCCGTCAAGGTTACCTCTGTGAGCGGTACGCCCGCGCGGATTTTCCCACATCTGCGGTGCCGCGAGAAATCCGGTAGGCTTGGGAGTGATGGCCCGCAATCTCGAGGCTGACATGGAGACGCTGCGCACGGTTCTGAGCTACGCCCAGAATCGTGATTTCCAACGCGCCGGAGCATTGGCCGAACAGACTCTGGCGAGCGGGTTCGAACATCCCCTGCTGCTCAACGTACTTGCCACGCGGCTGGAGCAGGACGGCAAATTCGAGGAATCGCTGCGCTTGCTGCAGCGTGCGGTGACGATCGCGCCCGGGGATGTGGGCGCGCGCAACGCCCTCGCCTTGTGCCTGCAGCGCCTCGATCGGCCGGCCGAGGCTTTGTACCACGTTGATGAACTCCTGAAAAAACACCCCGAATTGGGGTTCGCGCATGCCAATAAGGGCAACGCGCTGATCAGTCTAGGTTGGCTGGGTCGCGCGAAAGAAAGCCACTTACGAGCGCTGCAGTTGGAGCCCGGCAATTTGGCCGCAACGGGTGCGCTTGCCTCCATTGCCACTCATCGCGGCGAGCACGGCGACGCGCGACGCTGGGCCGAGCAGGCGCTTAAATTAGCGCCGGGTTTTCCCGACGCCATCTTGAGCCTCGCGGCCGCGGAGCTCGCGAGCGGAGCTGCTTCTCGCGCCGAGACGCTGCTGCATCAGCTGATCCTCGATTCTCGCGCGAGCCTGTCCGACAAAGCACGCGCGTCCGGACTGTTGGGGGACGTGCTCGATGCCCTCGGCCGGTACGCCGAGGCGTTCGACGCGTACTCGACCTGCAACGAGGCTCTGCAGCAGATTCATCGCCGCTTTGCGAGCGGCACCAGAATGCTCGCCTACACGCATGCACTGGGTGCGGCGGTGGCGAGCGTCGGCGAGCAGCTGCCGGCGAGTAGCCCCGCGGCGGCAGCAGATTCCGCCGATGCGCTCGGACACGTCTTTCTACTCGGCTTCCCGCGTTCCGGCACGACGCTGCTCGAGGTTGTGCTCGACGGGCACCCGCAGGTCGCAAGCATCGAG
>DASWBL010000060.1:0-2343 GCA_036390615.1 Steroidobacteraceae bacterium
AAAAAGGCTGGTAGCAAATCAGCGCTACGATCCAGCCGAGCATGGTCGGCTCGACACTGCGCATTTGGGAGTCGAGCAGGCGCGTGGTCGCGGTGTACCCGATCACGCAAAACAACAGATCAATGGCGTAGGAAAGGTGAAGCCAGGCGTCGTAGCGCCAGACGCTCATAACACCGTAGCTGCGCACCGCCACGTAGAGATGGCCCAGCTCCTCGCTGAGATACACGCTCATCAGTGGCAGAAAAAAGGCCTTAACCGTCCAGCCCAGCAGGTGCCGCTTGATGACCAATGGGTCGAGATCGCGCCAGCGACCGCACAGCAATTGCCCGAATTGGACAAACTCGTCGCGCGGTTCGGCCACACGTGTATCGGCCCAGACGAAGTAAAACGGCACGAGCAGGCCGACCGGCGCCAGCGCTCGCAGGAATTGCCAGTAGGGGTTGTAGAAGCTGCTGCCGTATTCCGGGAACAGCCAGTAAGCCAAGGCGATCAGCGCAAGAGTGGCGGTCAGGCCCAGCAGCCGAAGTGCCACGCGCCCAATATCGATCGGCCGCAGCGACGTGGCCGCAAGCGCCGCCGGTGCAAGCCGGCGACCTACCCGCAGTAGCCCCTCGGCAACCACGATGATAGCGAACACAGCCACACACGGCAGCAGCGGCGGATAAGCCACCCAGCCGCCGAGCTGCGCGTCGCTATGCTGCGCCAGCGCCAGGATAACGCACAGGCCGACGACCAAAGCCAGCACATTCGAGCCAAAGCTGGTCGCCGACGCCGGTAGCTGCGGCGTCGGACGCGATTCAGCGTCTCGAGTCAGCATGAACAACGAGCCTGCTGGCGGAGCCCGGTCTGAGGAGGTACTGGCGCACCGATTGCCGATTAAGCTGTTGCTGGCGCGACGGCGTGCACCAGAGTCTTAATGGCGACGCCCCACGCCGGCTCGCTTGCCCAGCGTCACAGCAGCCAGCGCGGCCTGACCGCGCTCGTGCAGGCGCCACCACAACACCAATCCGCAGGCGGTCAGGATCATCGCGACCCATTGCGCATTGACCAGTCCCAGCCACACCGGCGGATTGAGCTTGATGAATTCGACCAGGAAGCGCGCGAGGCTCGACCAGATCAGGGCCTGGGCGAAGACCGTGCCGGTGGCTACGGGCACACGGCGTGAAGGTGACCCCAGGCGCCACAGATAAAGCGCGATGGCGGCTGACGTGATGAACTCGTACAGCGGCGTCGGGTGCACGCGTTGCGTGGTCGGCACGAGCCCGTCCGGAAAGCTCATGCCCCAGGGCAGCGAAGTCGGGATCCCGTAACAGCCGTCCCCGGATAAGAAGCAACCGATACGACAAATTCCGTATCCCAGGACCCAGCCTACCGACAGCACATCGAACAGTTGCAGTACGGGCATCCGGTAGAGGCGCGCTATCAGCAGTCCGCCGAGGAATGAACCGAAGAGGGCGCCGTAGGCAGTAAAGCCCGTACCATCGATCAGCCGCGCCTGATGCAGCGTCCAAATGCTGGGCTGCTCGAACACCAAGTAATAAAGCTTCGCAAACACAAGGCTGGAGATTGTCAGCAGCAGCATGATCCATGGCGTGCGCGACGGGTCCAGGTGCCGCCGCTCCAACTCTGCACGGGTCACGTAATAGGCCATGAAGGCGGCCGTCGCCAGCATGAAGCCGTAGGTCGAGAGGGTCACGCGCCCGAGGTGAATGAAGGGAATCATGCCGGGAGTCCGCACTGAACGGCACCGCGCCCCGCGCGACCATCGATTGGCTGCGTGTTCTTGCCTGCCGATCGACGGCCACTCGTGCGTTGAGTTCTTGCCGTTCGAAAGCCGACTTGGCTTTGCATCATTCGGACCTGCAGAGTGAGAAGCGATCCGCCAGCCAATCCATTGCTGTCTGAAGTATGGAGTCGTGCGCAGCGGCGGCGCAATTTATTCCGGCCCACAGTCGAGCCATTTGCGCGGCCCGCCGCCCCACTCGGTGGCAGCAGCCATGACGGCGAAAGGCGATAGCGGGCCGCAATCATGCCCTTACGTATAGCATGAGATATCAATGAGTTGCGATATTATACTTCAAACGACATTACCGCTGTGCCGTCGGGCACTGGCAGCCGCTAGCTCTCCGTCGATCGCCTCGACTTACGCCGCGCGATGCCGGCCGCTGCCAGAATTAAAGCGCTGAGTATTACGCAAGCAACCGGGAGGACCGGGCCTGTAAAGGCGTACACGGTATTGCCAGCCTGGCGCAGCCGTACATCGATCAGCCAGGCCTGCGGTTGTGCGACCACATCGGTCGTATCAACTAGCGGCGATTGCCAGCGAATTCGCCCGGCCGGGTC
>DASWBL010000061.1:0-3168 GCA_036390615.1 Steroidobacteraceae bacterium
CTGAGCGCATCCGCGGGTGGACCCAAGCCCACCACCGCGGCGCCCACATGACCGTCGGCGGCGGGGAGCGAGAGCACGCGGAACCGTTCGGCCTCGAATTTCTGGGCACGAAGCCAGGCAGCCTGCAGTGGCGGGAGCGAAGCCAGCAACCCCGACAGCTGCGGCTCGGTCACCAGATGCAGCGGGCAGGCTTCGACACCGGCCTTGGCACGTTGCAATGACGGATTCAAAACCGCTGATCTCCGCTCGCCTGGACTTCCTACAAGCTTACCCAATTCGGGGAAGTGTCTCAGTTTGAATTTCCGACCGCCTGACTTGCGAAGCGCGGGCCCCAATGGAAACGGGCGAGATGATTTTCCGTACTGTTACAGTTGATCTAGAATGTGGCATGAATTTTCATGCCCTTGGGGAGGTTGAAATGACAACCAGCGAACAAAAGGTGCTTTGGCGCGGAGTAGCTGCCGGGATCATGGTGGGATTCGCACTCGGGCTCATGGCCGCGTTGTTCATTTCGATCAGGCCAGAACTGTTTAGGGCCCTCCTGCCGTAGCCAATTCAGCGCCCCGGCGGCTGCGGCTTGCGAAAGCCGCAGGGCCAAATCGTTGACAAGTGCTTGATAATTGTGGTCCTATCGGCTGGTAACACGTACCGTCTGCTCCAGAGAGTCATCGATCAGGCATTCATGCAAGCGCTTTACTTAGTGCTCCGCCTCCTGGCTGCCGGCCGCGCGCTGGCCGCGACCCTGCTGCTGGGGATTGAGCTGCTGGCGCTGCTGCTTAGCCGGCAGCAGGCAGCGCGGGTCAGGAATGCATAGTTAACCGATTCACCACTTAAGCATACCGAGACCCCGCACCGGCCACCGCTGCGGGGTTTTTTGTTTGACCACCGGAGTAATTTCACGATGCATCTTTATTCGCAAAAGGACGTCGACAAGAAGGCACTGAAAGGCGCCCACATCGCTGTGCTCGGCTACGGCAGCCAGGGTCGGGCCCATGCGCTCAACCTCAAGGACAGCGGCTTCAAAGTGACCGTCGGCGTGCGCAAGGGTGGCGCGAGCTGGAAGAATGCCAAACGCGACGGGCTCGCGGTTGCCGAGCCGGCCGACGCGGTGCGGGATGCGGACCTCGTGGCCATGCTGGTGCCGGACATGGCGCAGAAAGAGCTGTATCAGGCGGTCAAGTCACAACTCAAGAAGCAGGCCGTGCTGCTGTTCGCCCACGGCTTCAATATTCATTTCAAGCAGATCAAGCCGCGCAAGGACCTGGACGTCGTACTGATCGCACCCAAGGGCCCGGGTGGCCTGGTGCGGCGCCAGTATCAGCAGGGCCGTGGTGTGCCATGTTTGCTGGCCGTTGCGCAGGATCACTCCGGCCGGGCGCACGCCAAGGCACTGGCCTACGCGCACGGCATCGGCGGCACACGCGGCGGCGTGCTCGACACCAGCTTTGCCGAGGAGACCGAAACCGATTTGTTTGGCGAGCAGGCGGTGCTGTGCGGCGGCGCAACCGAGCTGGTCGTCAGGGGCTTTGAGACCCTGGTCGAGGCCGGCTATCAGCCAGAAGTCGCCTATTACGAATGTCTCCATGAGCTGAAGCTGATTGTCGATCTGCTGCACGAGGGCGGCATCACCAAGATGCACAAGTACATCAGCGACACTGCCAAGTACGGTGACCTGACGCGCGGTCCGCGCATTGTCGATGCCGGCACCAAGAACGAGATGCGCAAGATCCTCAAGGAGATCCAGAGCGGCAAATTTGCCCGCCAGTGGATTCGCGAGAGCGAAAGCGGCGCCAAGAATTACCGGCGCATGCTCAAGGCCGACATGAGCCAGCCGATCGAGCGCGTCGGCGAGAAGCTGCGCGCGCGCATGCCGTGGCTGAGCGAGGCTCGCTAGGATTTAGGGCCGGCGCGCTGCGCGCCACGTCGCAACGAAGATACGGAGGCCAGCATGGCTCCCAACGATGAGCGGGTACTGATTTTCGACACCACCTTGCGCGACGGCGAGCAATCGCCTGGCTGCAGCATGAATCACGAAGAGAAGCTGCGGGTCGCGCGCGCGCTGGCCGACCTGGGCGTCGACATCATCGAAGCGGGCTTTCCAGCCGCTTCGCGCGGCGACTGGGAGGCAGTGCACGCCGTCGCGCGCGAAGTGCAGGGTCCGATCATTGCAGGTTTAGCGCGCTGCGACCGCGAGGACATCGAGCGTGCCGCGCGCGCCGTCGCACCGGCGCACCGCCACCGGCTGCATGTGTTCCTCGCCACCAGCGCCATCCACCGCCAGTTCAAGCTCAACATGGCCCAGGATGAGATCGTCCGTCGTGCAGTCGAGGGCGTGTCGATAGCGCGCGAGTTCAGCAGCGACGTGGAGTTCTCCCCCGAAGACGCCTCGCGCACCGAGCTCGACTTCCTCGCCCAGGTGGTCGAGGCGGTGATCGAAGCCGGCGCCACGACCATCAATATTCCTGACACCGTCGGCTACACGGTGCCGGATGAATTCGGTGAATTGTTCCGCTACCTGCGCCAGCACGTGCGCGGCATCGATCGGGTGACGCTGTCGGTGCACTGCCACGATGATCTCGGCATGGCGGTGGCCAACAGCCTGACGGCGGTTGTCGCCGGCGCGCGCCAGGTCGAGTGCACGATCAACGGCATCGGCGAGCGGGCCGGCAACTGCTCGCTCGAGGAAGTGGTGATGGCGCTTGCGACCCGCAAGCAGTTCTTCAACCTCAAGACCGGCGTGCATACCAATCGCCTGTACCCGACCTGCCGGCTGGTGTCGAGCATTACCGGCCAGCCGATCCCGCGCAACAAGGCGGTAGTCGGTGAAAACGCCTTTGCCCACGAGTCCGGCGTGCACCAGCACGGCATGCTCAAGCACCAGTCAACATACGAGATCATGCGGCCCGAAGAAGTGGGACTGCTGCGCAGTAACCTGGTGCTCGGCAAACACAGTGGCCGTCATGCGTTCCGCGAGCGCGTGCAGGAGCTCGGCTTTGAGCTCGACGAAGCCGAACTCAATCGCGTATTCGAGGCCTTCAAGGCCCTTGCCGACCGCAAGAAGGAATTGTTCGACGGTGACATCGAGGCGCTGGTGCTGCGAGCCGAAGGAGCGGCCCCTGGCAGCTGCTCGAGCTCACCACCGAAGCGCGCAGCGGGAGCGACACCGCC
>DASWBL010000062.1:0-9040 GCA_036390615.1 Steroidobacteraceae bacterium
AAAATCACCGCGATACTTGGTCCCGGCGATCAGCGCCCCCATGTCAAGCGCCCAGATGGTGCAGTCGCTCAGCACCTCGGGCACCTTGCCCTCGACGATCAGGCGCGCGAGCCCCTCGGCGATCGCGGTTTTGCCGACGCCGGCTTCGCCGACATACAGCGGATTGTTCTTGCGGCGCCGGCACAGTATCTCGATGGTGCGTTCAACCTCGAGCTGCCGGCCGATCAGCGGATCGATTTTGCCTTCCTGGGCGCGCTGGTTAAGGTTGGTGGCGTATTTATCGAGCGCACCGCTGCCGTCGGGCTCGCGCTCGCCATCGCCAGCGGCGGTCTCCTCGCTCTCGGGCTTGTTCTCGCTGCCGCGTGCCAGGCCGTGGGAGATGAAATGCACGACATCGAGCCGGCTGATGTTCTGCGCGCTGAGCAGAAACACCGCATGGCTCTGCTTCTCGCTGAAAATCGCCACCAGCACGTTGACGACGCCCACTTCCTTGCGGCCGCTCGACTGCACGTGAAATACCGCGCGTTGCAGCACCCGCTGAAAGCCAAGTGTGGGCTGTACTTCGCGCTCTTCGCCATTTTCAAGTTGCGGCGTGTTGGTGCCGATGTGCTCGCGCAGTTCCGCGCCGAGCCGGTCGAGCTGCGCCCCGCAGCCTTCCAGGACCTCGCGCACTTTGGCGGTGTCGAGCAGCGCGAGCAGCAGCTGTTCGACGGTCAGAAATTCGTGCCGCTGCGTCCGCGCCTGGCGGAACGCCTGGTTGAGGCAGATTTCCAGTTCACTCGATAGCACCGCCTACGCTCCTGGCCGGCTGTGGCCCTGCTCTGAATCAGGCCTGTTCCAGCGTGCACATCAGCGGATGCTGATGCTCACGCGAATAACTCGTCACCTGCGCTACTTTGGTCTCTGCGATCTCATAGGTAAAGACCCCGCAGATACCCTTGCCCCGAGTATGCACCTCCAGCATCACCCGCGTGGCTGCCGGTCGGTTCATGGCGAAAAATCGCTCCAGCACATCCACCACGAACTCCATCGGCGTGAAATCATCGTTGATCAGCACCACCCGATATAGCGGCGGCACCTTGGTCCGCGGCGTGGTCTCCTCCACCACGATACCCAGATCGGGCCTATCCTGCGGATGTTGCTCGCTCACTTATCGTTAGCCCCGTCACAATTCCGATCATGATTCCCGCCATCGAGAATTATAGGGCGGCGCGGCAGCAGCGCGCAGCGGCCGATCGGCCTGCCGACGTTAAGGCAAAGAAGTCTGAAGAAACAGACAGTTGAGCGACTCAACAGCGGGGCCGTATGATGTCGGGATCTGAGGCCGGGCCTGATGGGCCGCCGGAGGGCTTCTGAACTCGTTCGCGTGGCTGGCGCAGGTCAAATCGGTCGAGGACCTGCAGAAGGCATTGTTGCAACACGGGCCGCAGCTGGCCACGGTGCTGCTGGTCTGCGCGCTGGCCGCTGAGGCTGGGATCATCGTGACCAGCCCGTCTGTTGCGGTGCCCGCGGCGCGCAGCGGCATCGCCGTGCCTGGGAGCCTGCGCCGGCCGGGCGCTCAGCCGGTGAGCAGCTTTGACCTTCCCGGCATCGTCAATGCCCACTTATTCGGCCGGCCGGCCGACACTAACCCGGACAACGCGCCGCAGACCGCGATGTCGCTGGTGCTATCGGGCGTGCTCGCGGTCAGCAATCCCGAACAGGGCATGGCCATCATTGGCCCGAGCGCCGCGGCGGCCAAGCTTTATATGGCCGGCAGCGCGCTGCCAGGCGGCGCCCGTCTGCACGCGATTTACAACGACCGTGTGCTGCTCGAACGCGACGGGGCGCTGGAAGCCCTGTATCTGCCCAAGCAAAGCAGCAGCGGCGAGCCTGGGCTGCAAAATGCGACGTTGCAAAACTCGCCGGTGCAGCGGCTGCAAAACATTGCTCGCGGCCCGAACAACCAGCTGCTGAACGGCCTGATCCGTGTGATGCCGCTGCAGGATCTGCACAATCGGGGCAAGTTACTGGGTTTCAGGCTGTATCCGGGCCCAGGCGCGGCGGCCGGCTTTGCCAGACTCGGATTCTTGCCGGGGGACGAGATCACTGCGGTCAATGGCACACCGCTCAATGACGCCGAAAATTCCAATGCAGTGCTGCAGACGCTGTCATCCTCGGCGACCGCGAGCGTCACCATTGTGCGCAACGGCGTTGCGCAGGAAATGAACCTCAACCTCGACGCCGTGGCGACCGAAGCCGAGAGCGCGACGCAGGCGGCCAGCCAAACTGTCCAGCCTCCGGGCCGCAATTTCGGCGGCCGTTTCGGCGCTAACAGGGATTCTTCGCTGGCGGGGCCTTTGGTGCCGCCAGCACCCGTCGAACCCGACTCGGCGCGCAGCGGTGCGATCCCGCCGCTACCCGACCCAATCGCCGCCGGCCCCGAACAGTGAATCCGGTGCGCGAGCCGGCCGGCCCCCGGGCGAACGATCCGACCGGGCGACGGTCTGATGCCGAGTAAGGTTCAGCAGCGCGCAGCCCGGATTAATTAAAATGCAGGAACCGACCGCCTAATGCGCAGACAGTCTCCGATCGCCGCCAAAGCGCGGCGTGCCCTTTGCCTAAGCGCCGGGCTGCTGATCGCCGCCGCCGCCCTGGCGCAGCAGGCTGGCCCGCGCCCGACGCCGGGTCAGCCCGGCCCGCGTGTCAGCCATGACAGCGAGGTGACACCGAACTTCAAGGACGCCGATATTCAGGTCGTGACCGAGGCGGTGCAGGCAGCGACGGGCAAGACCTTCATCATCGATCCACGCGTACGTGGCAACGTCACGTTGCTGTCGTCGACGCCGATGAACGCGGCGCAGTTCTACCAGGCCTATCTTGCGATCTTGCAGGTCTACGGTTTCATGGCAGTCCCGTCGGGCAACATCATCAAGGTGATGCCCGACACCAACATGCGGCAGATTCCGGCCAATGATCTGCAGTCGCAGGTCAGCTCGACCTCGGATGAAATCGTCACCCAGGTGATCGGGCTGCGTAACGTCAGCGCCTCGCAGCTGGTGCCGGTGCTCAAGCCGCTGCAGCCGGCCAATGCGCAGATTTCGTCGGTGACCGGCGCCAACATGCTGATCATCTCTGACCGGGCCAGCAACGTCAGCCGCTTCCTGCGCATCATTGATCGCATCGATCAGGCCGGCACTTCGGACATCGACGTGATTGAGCTCAAAAGCGCGAGCGCGGCCGACACGGTCAAGACCATCAACTCGCTGCTGACAACGACCGGCGGCGATGCGAGCGCCAACGCCAAGATCGTTGCCGACGAGCGCTCAAACAACATACTGGTGAGCGGCGATGCCAACCAGCGGCTGCGGGTGCGCGCGCTGGTGGCGCACCTCGATACGCCCATCGATTCGGGCGCCGAGACTTACGTGCGCTACCTGCATTACGCGACTGCTGAAGATCTCGCGGCGCGCCTCAAGGGCCAGTCGAGCAGCAGTTCGAGCTCCGGCACCAGCAGCGCTCCGAGCGCCGGATCCGCATTTGGCCAGCAAAACAATTCAAGCCTGAGCTCGTCCAGCAACTTCCAGATACCCAATACCGTGCAGAACCGCCCGAGCTCGAGCTCATCGGCAGGCTCCGCCGGCGGCACGGTCACACTCGGCGGCTATACCGCCACGGTTCTGGCCGACAAGGAAACCAATTCGCTGATCATGACCGCGAGCGCGCGCACCCTGCGCGCGCTCAATCAGATTATCGACAAGCTCGACATTCGCCGCCCGCAGGTGCTGGTCGAGGCCATCATCGCCGAGGTCGACGTCGACAAGACCGCGGACCTGGGCGTCAACTGGGTGCTGGACGGATCCAATTCCAACGTCGGCGCCGGCGGCTTCATCGAGCCGGTCGGCGGCGCATCGATCGTCGATCTGTACACCGGCGTGGTCAGCGCGCTGCCGAGCAGCTCGACCACCTCGATTGGCGGCACCGGCGTCGGCTCCGGCACTGCGGGCCTCTCGGCGCTGACCGGCACGACGCTCGCCATTGGGCGGCTCGCCTCGAGCGGCATCAATTTCGCCGCGATCGTGCGCGCACTGCAGGGCGATTCGCGCACCAACATCATCGGCACGCCCTCGGTAGTGACGAACAACAACCAGGAAGCGAAGATGGCGGTGGCGCAGGAAGTGCCGTTCATCACCGGCAGCTACACCGGCAGCACCGGCACCAGCAGCGCCTTCCAGACGGTGCAGCGCGAGGAAGTCGGCACGATCCTCGATGTGACGCCGCAGATCAACCAGGGCGATGCGGTGCTGCTGAAAATCGATCTGGAAAGCTCAAGCCTCGCCGGCAGTTCCGCCGGTGCGGTCGACCTTATTACCAACAAGCGCACGATTTCCACCAGTGTGCTGATCCGTGACGGGGCGACACTGGTGCTCGGCGGATTGATTCAGGACAGCTCCACGAACTCCGAGCAGCGCGTGCCGTTCCTCGGCAGCATCCCGCTCATTGGCGAGTTCTTCAGGACCCGCGATACTTCGCGCACCAAGACCAACCTGATCGTATTCATCCGCCCGCACATCCTGCGCAACGAGGAAGACGCGGCGACTGCGACGCAGCAGAAATACGACTACATGCGCGAGCAGCAGAAGAGCCTCAACAAGGATTCGACCATCCTGCCGGCGCAGCCGTTCCAGAAAGTCGCGCCGATGGCGCCGCTGCAGCAGCCGCCGCCGGCCCCGCCGGATCAGCAGGACAAGGATTCCGGCCTGCTGCCGAACCTGCCGCCGGTGACGCGGCCGGCTCCGGCCGCACCGGCAACGAGCACACCGGATGCATCGACGCCAGCCGCGCCGGTCCAGCCGCCCGCCCCCGGAGGCGCGCCTTGAACGCGGCCGTGCAGGCCAACGCGCGCCTGCCGTTTGCCTTTGCCCGCCGCTTCGGCCTACTGGTGCAGGTCGCGCCGGATGGCTCCGCCGAATGCCTGTACCGGCCCCCGGTTGCCGCCACCGCCATCGCCGAGGTGCGGCGCCACCTGCGGATGCCATTCAAGCTCACGGCCATCTCGGCCGAGGCTTTTGATGAGCTGCTGCGCCGCACTTACGAAGCCGGCAACGAGTCAATGCAGGCGGTCGAGGGCCTTGAGGGCACCACCGACCTCGCGCATCTGGTGCAGGACCTGCCCGAACAGGCCGACCTGCTTGAAAGCAACGACGATGCGCCGATCATACGGCTGATCAACGCGGTGCTGACGCAGGCGGTGCGCGAAAACGCCTCGGACATCCATATCGAGCCGTTTGAGAACCGCCTGGTCGTGCGCTTCAGGGTCGATGGCATCCTGCGCGAGGTGCTGCAGTCCAAGCGCGCAGTCGCGCCGCTGGTGGTCTCGCGCATCAAGGTCATGTCCAAGCTCGACATCGCCGAGAAACGCCTGCCGCAGGACGGCCGCATCAGCTTAAAAGTCGCCGGCCGGGCGGTGGATGTGCGCGTCTCGACCATTCCTTCCGGCCACGGCGAGCGCGTGGTGCTGAGGTTGCTCGACAAGCAGGCCGGCCGGCTCGAGCTCGGCGCCTTAGGCATGGACCCGACCACGCAGCAGCTGATGGATGAGCTGATCCACAAGCCACACGGCATCATCCTGGTCACCGGGCCCACCGGCTCAGGCAAAACCACCACGCTGTATGCGGCCCTCGAGCGGCTGAACGACAACACGCAGAACATCATGACGGTGGAAGATCCGATCGAGTACTACATCGACGGCATCGGCCAGACGCAGGTCAACACCAAGGTCGAGATGACTTTCGCGCGCGGCTTGCGCGCGATCCTGCGGCAGGATCCGGACGTGGTGCTGGTCGGTGAGATCCGCGATCTTGAGACCGCGCAGATCGCGGTGCAGGCGAGCCTCACCGGCCACCTGGTGCTCTCGACGCTGCACACCAACACCGCGGCCGGCGCGCTGACGCGCCTGCGCGACATGGGCATTGAGCCGTTCCTGCTGTCCTCAAGCCTGATCGGCGTGCTGGCGCAGCGGCTGGTGCGCGTGCTCGATCCGGATACGCGCCAGGCATTCGTGGCGGGCGATTACGAACGGCGGCTGATGGGCCTTAAGCCCGATGCGCCGTCACCGACGCTGTACCGCCCGGGCCGCGACACCAACGGCGGCGGCTACCGCGGCCGCACCGGCATCTACGAGCTGATCGTGGTCGACGACGCAATGCGTACCATGATTCACGATGGCGTCAGCGAGCAGGACCTTGAACACCACGCCCGCCGCAGCACTCACTCGATCCGCGAGGATGGGCTGATCCGCGTGCGCCGCGGCGAAACGACGATCGAGGAAGTCCTGCGCGTCACGCGCGAGGACTGACGCCAGCTTAGCCCGCGCCATGGGTGCCTTCGAATACAGCGCACTCGACACCGGCGGGCGCGAACGCAAGGGGGTCCTGGAGGGCGACACCGCCCGCCACGTCCGCCAGGCGCTGCGCGATCGCGGCCTGCTGCCGACGCTGATCACCGAGGTCTCGAGCAGCGAAACCAAGGCGGCTTCGAGCCTGGCGCGCTTTTCGCTCGCGCGGCGCGTCTCGGCGGCGGACCTGGCACTGATGACGCGGCAGCTCGCCACGCTGGTGCGGGCCGGGCTGCCACTCGAGGAGGCGCTGCTCGCGGTCTCGCAGCAGACCGAGAAGCCGCGTGTGCAGAGCATTCTGCTCGGCGTGCGCGCCCGCGTCATGGAAGGCCACCCACTCGCCACCGGGTTCGGGGACTTCCCGCGGGTATTCCCGGAGATTTACCGTGCCACGGTGGCGGCCGGGGAGCAGTCGGGACATCTTGATACGGTGCTCGAGCGGCTCGCCGACTACACCGAGGGCCGCGAACAGATCAGGCAAAAGGTCCTCGGCGCGATGCTGTATCCGATCGTGCTGACGTTCTTCTGCTTTGGCATCGTCTCGATCCTGCTGACCTACGTCGTGCCAAAGGTGGTCGAGGTTTTCGAGACCAACAAGGCAAAACTCCCGCTCGCCACCCGCGTGCTGGTGGGCGCCAGCAACTTCCTGCGCGCCTATGGCTTTTGGCTGCTGATCGCGCTGGTGGTGCTGTTCTTCGCGGTGCGTTACTGGGCGAGAAATGCCGAGAACCGGCGACGTATCCATCACCTGCTGCTGCGCCTGCCGCTGTTGGGCCGATTGCAGCGGGGTTTCAACACCGCGCGCTTCACCCGCACGCTCAGTATCCTGACCGCGAGCGCCGTGCCGGTGCTCGACTCCATGCGCATCGCCGGCCAGGTGGTGACCAACCTGCCGATGCGCGATGCGGTCACCGTGGCCACCGAGCGGGTGCGCGAGGGTGCCGCCATCGGCCGCTCACTCGCCGCCAGCCGCCTGTTCCCGCCGATGACCATCCATATGATTTCGAGCGGCGAATCCAGCGGCCAGCTCGAGAACATGCTCGATCGGGCGGCGCTGAACCAGGAACAGGAGCTGGAGGCCCTGGTCACGGCCCTGACCGGGCTTTTGGGCCCGTTGCTGATCGTCGCCATGGGCCTGATTGTGATGGGCATCGTATTTGCGATGCTGCTGCCTATTTTTGAGATGAATTCCCTGATTCACTAAGTTGACCGTTGCATCGGCGGCGGGTTGGCATTATTTTCCGCCCGAACCGTGCCGGCCGGGGTCAGCCAAACCCTAAACCGGTGCGGAGCGGGTTTTAGGTTCACAGCGCATCGGGCACCGAGGGTTCACGCAAGGCCATGGGCGGGAATTCGGATTCGGATGACTTTGAAGACGACGATGTCGAGGAGATCGTCGGCGACGACGATGTGGACCTGGATCGGGTCATCAAGGACATGGAGATTGCCAAGCGCCGCTCCGCCAAATCCGGCGAACCTGCCTGGCGGCGGCTCGAGCAGCGCATGGAGCAAAAGCACACCGCCGAGCTGATCAGCGACTTTGACGATTACGATATCGGCGATGGCGGGTCCGAAAAGCGCCAGCAGCGCAAGCCACGCTAGCGCGAACGGCTCCGCGCCGTGGCGGCCGATTCGGCCCCGAGGCGCAGCACGCCGACGACCACCCCTTCGATCAGCAATTCCTTTTCGCGCAGATCCACGCGCAGCGGCTTGAACGCTTCGTTCTCGGGCAGCAGCCACACGACCGAGCCTTCCTGCCGGTAACGCTTGACCGTCACTTCGTTCTCGAGCCGCGCCACGATGATCTGGCGATTACGCACTTCCGGGGTCCGGTGCACTGCGACCAGATCGCCATCGACGATACCGGCGTCTTTCATGCTCATGCCTACGACCTTAAGCAGATAGTGCGGCTTGGGCTGGAACAACCCCGGATCGACCCGCAAATGATCGATGACGTGCTCTTCGGCGAGGATCGGCTGCCCGGCGGCGACCCGGCCGACCAGTGGCAGCCCGAGTTGCTCCCGAATCGTGTCCTTAAGCCGGATGCCGCGCGAGGCGCCCGACAAAAGCTGCACGCAGCCCTTGCGCTCGAGCGCCCGCAGGTGCTCCTCGGCGGCATTCGGTGAGCGAAAGCCGAGCTCGCGGGCGATCTCGGCGCGGGTTGGCGGCATGCCGGTTTCAACAATCGCGCGCCGGATCAGATCGAGCACTTCGGATTGGCGGGGCGTAAGGTCGCTCATAACTGTAATTATATACAGTTTACGGCCGCCTGCAAGGACATACACTGCTCTGTCGCCGACCGAACACAACACTGCGCGATGAGATTTCGCGCGATCTTTAATTCTTTGTAATGCGCTGTCGTCATGCGACGACATTAGCCCTCGTCCTATTGCTTTATGGTCGCGTTTTTGATCAAGTTGCTGCTCCGCCAAAGAGACGTGGCAGCGTTAAGCTCCCATGGCGCGGTTGTTGATCCACAGGAAGTAATAGTCAAAGGGGATTCATGATGAACAAGGCAATTGTAGGAACGCTGGCCGCTGCCGCAGCCGTCTTCGCACTGGCTGGCTGTCAGGACCTAAAGCCGATGCAAGCAGACATAGACGGTCTGAAGACACAGCTCAGCAAGACGCAAAGTGATCTGACGGCCCATGAGGCTGCGGATCA
>DASWBL010000063.1:0-20420 GCA_036390615.1 Steroidobacteraceae bacterium
ACACATGCGAGCACTCAGCGTAATCTGCTGGCTTCGGTTAACCACGGCGCGCCGCAAATGGCGGCCACGGCCAGAGCGGGGCAGTTTGCCACTCCGCAGCGCTCGCAGCGCAATGCGATGCGACCAGGGCCAGCGACAGGACCAAGGCCGGGGACAGGACCAGGACCACGACTGGAACCAGGACCACGGCCAGGCTCAGGCGCACGGCCGGGCAACCCGCCGCGCGCGCCGCGCAGTGATAACGCAGGACGCGCACCGCCGCGCCCACCGCACGGTGCCCGACCGGACAATGAGCATCGCGGCCGCTGAGCCGGCGCTGTGCATGGCAGTTGCGCGCAGCGCGATGCGCAGGACCGCGTCGGCGGCGGCAGGTTTTTTAGCAACAATTTTCCGTGCCGTGGATCTCAGCGATTGGAGCCGAAGTCGCAAATGCAGGAATTTGCGACGAATCGCAAACTTTGGATATTTGCTGCGCGTTATGCTGCCCAGCGGGTAGCCCGCACGACAGCGCCGCGCGTGACAATAATCCAGCGGCTGCTGAACGCGAGAGCAGTGGGTGTCAACGGTCAGTGAGTCTGGCCGTTTTAAGGCTTACGGGTTCTGAAACAAACCGGAGTTCTGTTATGAGTCAATTTAGTTTTCGACGTACCGCAATTCTCGCCGCCTGTGCCATCGGCTTGGCGGTGTCGGTGAGTGGCTGCGTCGTGACCGCTCGGCCCGCCTACTACGGCCCTGGGGTCGTAACGGTAGCGCCGCCTGCACCGCAAGTTGAGGTCTATGGGCCGCCGCCGTACGTCGGCGCGGTCTGGTTCCCGGGCTACTGGAACTGGGCCGGCGGCGCACACGTTTGGGTCGGCGGCGGCTGGCACCAAGGGCGTCCTGGGTACCGCTGGGTCCCGCATACCTGGGTACGCGAGGGCGGTGGCTGGCGGATGCACGAAGGCCACTGGTCCCGCTAAACTGATTGCCTGATGTAGCTGCGACCCGCAGCGCGAGTCATTCCTCGGCTGCGGGTCGCACGAACTCTTCCCGAAACGCGCGTGCCAAGGCCTCGGCAAACAAATGGGGCAGGCGCCCGCCGTTCATATCAGTGATGCTGCGGAACCGTTCGGCATGCTGTGGACCGGGATCCAAATGCTGACTGAATTCCGTCAATGCGGGGCGCAGTGCCTGCAGCAGCGCTTCATCCTGCCGCCGGGCACGGGCAAGTAACTCGCGCAGCCATTGCACTGCATCCAGCTCGTGCCGCTCGTGCCCGAGCAGCAGCCGCTCCAACAGCTCCTCGACCGACAGGTTTTGCAGCGTGCTGTATTCTGCTTCTTCCGCCGCGGTGCTCAAGCCGTGACTCTGGCGTTGCTTGCGCTGCGTGGCAGCCAGATCCTTGAGTCCGACCAGTACCTCACGCAGCAGCAGCCCGGCCACATGCATCAGCTGCGGCTGCGTCGCAACCGGTAATTTCGTCGCGTCGATGCCCGCGCCACGCCAGAAGCTATCGGCCGGAACTTCGCCATTAGTTGCCGGCGTGCGGCGCGACGGCGGCGCAGCCTGCTGCGCTCGCGGTTTGGCGCGGGGTCCGCTGTCAAATTCAAGCAGTCCCGGATCCTGCAGCAGCGGCGGCAGCTCCTGATTATCCTTTAAGCGCGGCACCGCGCCGGAATCCGGATCTGGCACCACCAGCAGATCCTGCAGCTTCAATTCAGTGCCAAGGTCCGCTTCACCGGGCGCCTCGACGCTTCCCGGAGCGCGCAGTGGCGTAATGGCGCTGGCCTCCGCCGATTGCGCCTCGGTGGAATCGATTGCAACACGCACCAGATATTCGCCGAGGCGCAACGTATCGCCGGCCCGCAGGTGCTGCGGTCCGCGCCGGCCGAGCGGCGCCTCGTCATTATTGAGGTACAGGCCGTTGCTGCTGGTATCCTCAATAAAGTAGCCGCCGTGTCGATATTGAATGCGGGCGTGATGGGCCGACAGGTAGCGCTGCGGATCCGGCAGCACCCAGTGATTGTCGTGAGCGCGCCCAATACTGCCGCCCGAGCCGTCGAAGACGAAGCTCGATCGTTCGCCCAGCCGGCGGCATTGCTCGCTCGTTATGGTCAGCCTAAGGCCCATAGAATTCGGTCTGCTTCCCCGGCCGCCGCCCGCCGCGGCAGTCAAAACTGGCGTGCCAACCCCATATATAATGTCCGGACAGGGCAGGTACCCACCCGCTCCCCGGATAACAATGGCAGCAAACCACATTTTTAAGGTGATGTTCGTGAACCAGGGCAAGGTTTACGAGATCTATGCCCGCAAGGTCAGCCACGGGAGCCTGTTTGGCTTCGTGGAGGTCGAGGAACTGGTCTTTGGCGAGCGCTCTACCGTGGTCCTGGATCCGGGCGAGGAGCGAATCAAGACCGAGTTTGAGGGCGTCAAGCGCAGCTACCTGCCGCTGCAGTCGGTGCTGCGCATTGACGAAGTGCGCAAGCAGGGCATCAGCAAGGTCGTAGCCCTGGAAGGCGGCAATGTGACTGCCTTTCCGACGCCGTTGTTTCCCGCCCCGGCCGGTGGCACCGGCCCGAAGAAGTAACACGATGCTGGTGTTGCCTGGGGCGCCGGCCTGGTCGGCGTTTCGGCTGCAACGTTTGCTCGCCCGGTTACAGACTGTCGAGCCGCGCATCGGTACGTTGCGGGCCACGTTGATGCATTTTATTGACAGCGCGCGGCCGCTCGATACGCGCGAAATCAACCGGCTGACCCAATTGCTCGAAGTGACGGCGAGCGGCGCGGCGCGCGCTGCCGTACCTGGAATCCTGCTGCGGCTGGTGGTGCCGCGGCCGGGCACGATCTCGCCCTGGTCGAGCAAGGCGACCGACATTGCCAAGGTCTGCGGCCTCGAGGTAGTTCGGCGCATCGAGCGCGGCGCGGCCTACGAGCTGCAGCTGGATGCAGCTTCCGGCGCCGTGCCGGTCGCGGCGCTGGATGCCGTGCTGCACGACCGGATGACCGAGGCGGTGCTCGGTGAACTTGACGCGGCAGCAGTGCTGTTTGCCGAATCGCCACCGCGGGCGCTGCGGGTTGTGGCACTGCGCGCCGGCCGCAGCGCGCTCGAGCGTGCCAACCAGGAACTCGGGCTGGCGCTGTCTGCGCAGGAAATCGATTATCTGTTCGAATGCTTTCAGCGCCTGCAGCGCGACCCAAGCGATGTGGAACTCATGATGTTCGCGCAGGCCAATTCCGAGCATTGTCGCCACAAGATTTTTAACGCGCGCTTCTTGATCGACGGGCAGGCGCAGCCGCGCTCGCTGTTCGAGATGATCCGCCACACGCACGCGGTATCGCCCGCCGGCGTGCTCTCGGCCTACCGCGATAATGCCGCCGTCATTGCCGGGATCACAGGCTCGCGCTATTTCCCGGATCCCACCAGCCGCGTTTATCGCTACGTGGATGAGCCGATCGACATTCTGCTCAAGGTCGAGACGCACAACCATCCCACCGCGATCGCGCCTTTCCCGGGAGCTGCCACGGGCTCGGGCGGCGAGATCCGCGACGAGGGCGCCACCGGCCTCGGCGCCAAGCCGAAGGCCGGGCTTGTAGGCTTTTCCGTCTCCAACCTGATGATTCCAGGGTTTTTGCAGCCGTGGGAGACCAGCATCGGCCGACCGGGCCGCATCGCCTCGGCGCTCGAGGTCATGATCGACGGGCCGATTGGCGCGGCGGCGTTCAACAACGAATTCGGCCGGCCGAGCATCTGTGGGTATTTCCGCACACTGGAAATGCAGCTGCCCGGCGATGCTGCCGGCCACGCCCGCGGCTACCACAAGCCGATCATGCTCGCCGGTGGACTCGGCAGCGTACGGCGCCATCACGCGCACAAGGGCGAAGTATCAGTCGGCTCGCTGATCGTCGTGCTCGGCGGGCCGGCCATGCTGATCGGCCTGGGCGGCGGCGCGGCTTCCTCGCTCGGCAGCGGCCAGAGCAGCGAAGCGCTTGATTTTGCTTCCGTGCAGCGCGGCAATCCCGAAATCCAGCGGCGCGCGCAGGAAGTGATCGATGGCCTGTGGCAGCTCGGCGCCGATAATCCGATTGAACTGATTCACGATGTGGGGGCCGGCGGTTTGTCCAACGCGGTGCCGGAAGCGGTTGCGCATTCGCACCGCGGCGCGCGGCTTGAGCTGCGTGACATACCGAATGCGGAGCCTGGCATGTCGCCGCTCGAGATCTGGTGCAACGAAGCGCAGGAACGCTATGTCCTGGTGCTGCGCCCGGACGGGCTGCCTGCGTTCGAAGCGCTGGCGCGGCGCGAACGGGCGCCGTTTGCGGTAATTGGCCGCATCACCGATGACGGCTGGCTGGTGGTGCACGATCGCCGCTTTGACAATGATCCGGTGCGGATGCCGGTTGCCGCGCTGCTTGGCAATCCGCCGCAGATGACGCGCAACGCGAGCGCGGTGCCGGCACCGGCGGCGCGCGAGGATTTTGCCGGCATCCGGCTGCGTGAAGCTGTCTATCGGGTGCTGCAGCTGCCGTCGGTAGCTGACAAGGGATTCCTGATAACCATCGGGGACCGCACTGTCGGGGGACTGATCAGTCGCGATCAGCTGGTCGGCCCCTGGCAGGTGCCGGTCAGTGACGTCGGGGTGACGCTCGCCGACTACCGCCACGATCACGGTGAGGCGATGAGTATTGGCGAACGCACGCCGGTAGCGATGCTCGATGCGCCGGCCGCGGCGCGCCTTGCGGTCAGCGAGGCCGTCACCAACCTGCTGGCAGCTGACATTGACTCCCTGGCGCAGGTGCGACTGTCGGCTAACTGGATGGCCGCCGCGGGGGAACCGGGCGAGGACGCCGCGCTGTATGCCGCGGTTCGCGCCGTCGGCGAGCAATTGTGCCCGGCGCTCGGCATTGCCATACCGGTGGGCAAGGACTCACTCTCGATGGTCACGCGCTGGCAGGAGCGTGGCGAGCCGCGCTCGGTTATCGCGCCGGTGTCGCTGATCGTATCGGCCTTTGCTCCGGTCGCCGACGTGCGCCGCACGCTGACCCCGCAGCTGCAGCCGCTCCCGCACCCGAGCGTGCTGCTGCTCGTGGATCTGGGCCGCGGCCGTAACCGGTTGGGTGCCTCGGCGCTGGCGCAGGTATTCAACCGCAGTGGTGGTGCGCCAGCCGACCTGGATGAGGCGCCGCTGCTCGCCCAATTTGCGGCGGCAATGATCGAATTGCGTCGGGCAGGATTACTGCTCGCCTACCACGATCGCTCCGATGGTGGCCTGCTGGTGACCGCCTTGGAAATGGCCTTTGCCGGACATTGCGGCCTGCGCCTGACGCTTGATCCCGGCCGCGGCGATCCGCTGCGGCAGCTGTTCGCCGAAGAGCCAGGCGCGCTGCTGCAGCTCGAGGTCGCGCAACTGGCGGCGGTGCGAGCCTGCCTGAACCGTCACGGACTGGACGCATGCATACAACAGATCGGTGAGCCACAGCGCACGTTGCGGGTACAGGTCAGCTGTGGGGAGTCAATCCTCGATGAGTCGTGGGCTGAGCTGCGCCGCGCCTGGTCGGCTACTTCCTACCAGATGCGCCGGCTGCGTGATGATCCGGATTGCGCCGCCGAGGAGTACGCCGCCGCCGCCGATGAAGCCGATCCGGGCCTGCGCTGGGAACTCTCTTATGACGCACAGGCGCCCATCGAGGCGGCGTACATCGCCACCGGCAAGCGCCCGCGCGTCGCCGTGCTGCGCGAGCAGGGCGTCAACAGCCAGGTGGAGATGGCCGCGGTGCTCGAGCGGGCCGGATTCGAATCCTGCGACCTGCACATGAGCGAGCTGCTCGACGGCGAAGCCACCCTTGACGGGTATTCGGGGTTAATCGCCTGTGGCGGATTTTCCTACGGCGATGTGCTGGGCGCCGGCGGCGGCTGGGCGAATTCAATTTTGCTGCACGAGCGGGCGCGCGGACAATTCGGCCGTTTTTTTGCCCGCACCGACACTTTCTCGCTCGGCGTCTGCAATGGCTGCCAGATGATGGCGGTGCTGAAGGAGTTGATTCCCGGGGCCGAGCACTGGCCACGATTCCGCCGCAACCGCAGCGAGCAATATGAAGCGCGCCTGAGCTTGGTGCAGATCGCGGCTTCGCCCTCGATTTTCTGGCGCGGCATGGAAGGCTCGCGGCTGCCGGTGGCTGTGGCGCACGGCGAGGGGCGGGCCGAGTTCGCCACGCCTGCCGACCAGGAAGCCTGCGAGCGCGCCGGCCTGATCGGCCTGCGATATATAGACAATCAAGGCCGGGTGGCCGTGCGCTACCCGGCCAATCCGAGCGGCACGCCTCAGGGGATTGCCGCCTTGACCACGCCGGACGGTCGCGCCAGCGTCATCATGCCGCACCCGGAGCGCGTGTTTCGCACGGTGCAAAATTCCTGGCGTCCGGCCGATGCCGGCCCGGACAGCGGCTGGATGCGTATGTTTCGCAACGCGCGCGTCTGGCTGGCCTGATATCGGCTGCGGCTCGGCAGGCGGCGGCGTGACCGAGCTACAGGCGCCGAGTATTATTGACTCATGCCAAGCGCGCGGCCAGGCATCCGGCTCATCATCGTCGATGATCACCCGCTGTTCCGTCAGGGGCTGCGCCAGGTGGTCGAAGCCGATCCGCGCTTTGATCTGATCGGCGAAGCCGATCAGGGCAAGCTCGCGCTGCAGCAGATCCGGGAATTAAAGCCCGATCTTGCCGTTCTCGATCTTAATCTGCCGGACATGAACGGACTGGAAGTCGTCGCGTCGCTGCAGACGGAGAGGTGCAGTGCGCAGTTTGTGGTGCTGACCATGTTCAAGGACGAGCACGCCTTCAACCAAGCAATGAACCTTGGCATCCGCGGCTATGTGCTGAAGGAAAATGCCGCCAGCGAAATAATCAGCTGCATGGTCGCGGTCGCGGCCGGTTCGGCTTACGTCAGCCCGTCGATGTCGGGCTTCCTGCTGCACCGCCGGGACCGGGCCGCTGCGCTCGTCAGCCGGCAGCCGAATCTGCAGGACCTGACCTTGGCGGAGCGGCGCGTGCTCAAGCGCGTGGCGGAAAAGAAGACCACGCGCGACATAGCGACGGAACTGTTTGTCAGCCCGCGGACCGTGGAATCACACCGCGCCAAGATTTGCAGCAAGCTCGGCCTCAAGGGCAGCAACAGTCTGCTGCAGTTCGCACTGGAGAACCGCGACGTGCTGAGCACGCTGGATTAGCTGGCGCAGGTCAGGCCGGCTGGTCGTTGTGCGCGGCCTCGATCTTGCGGAGCGATTCCTCAGACAAGAACTTGCGCATCATCATCGCCTGCTGCAGGCGGCCTTTGCGCACGTACACCTGGTAGAGCAGGTCCTTCACTACCTCGAGCAGCACGCCGGCCATCTGGTCCTCGACTATCGGCATGCCCGGGGGCGGGTCGGCATCGCTGCCGAAAATGATTTTTTTGATATCGAGGAAAGTGGCGCTGTCCAAATCAGCCATGTTGCGCACATCATTCAGTTGGTCGAAGACCCTGAGCTTGCCGGCCTCGCCCAGATGAATGAACGTGGCCTGCATCGTGCGCCGGCACATTGCCGCGAAGGCGTTGAAAGTGCTACTTGAGTAGCAGGCGAGCGCTTCGCGAAACAGCAGCTCGACCGGCTCGGGCAGATACGTGTAGCTGAACTTCTCCTTGGCGCGCTCAACTTCGATGAATTGCGAGGCCAGTTCAATGCGCGACGGCAGATAGCTCTTGGCCGCGATGCGCAGGAACACTGGTGAGTTGCAGGCATCGCAGCGGTAGACGATGCCGACGTACTTGGGTCGGTGCGTGCTCAGCTCCGTAAAGGAGGGTACGGCGATCGGCGTGATATGCGCGAGCACGTGGCAGTGCGGACAGGTCAACGCCAGGCTGCTGGCCTGTGCCTGATGCAGTTGACTAGATGAATCGATGTACGTGGCCATAATTGGCTTGCTCGTCGTGCGCCTCGGCCATCCCCGCGGCCGTCCCTGCTACGGTGCAGTGTAGCCCAAAGATGGGTCCGGTTTGACACGACAATACTGAACCAGGGCACGGGGTTACATAATACTGATCATCTAACCCGTGAGGCGCTTGTACTTGAGGCGGTGCGGCTGGGCGGCGTCCTCGCCGCGCCGGCGCTTTAGGTCCTCGACGTATTGCTGGTAATTGCCTTCGAACCACACCAGTTCCGAATTGCCCTCGAAGGCCAGGATGTGCGTGGCAATTCGATCCAGGAACCAGCGGTCGTGGGAGATCACCACTGCGCAGCCCGGAAAGCTCAGCAGGGCGTCTTCCAGTGCGCGCAGCGTTTCGACGTCAAGATCGTTAGTCGGTTCATCGAGCAGCAGTACGTTGCCGCCGCTGCGCAGCACCTTGGCAAGGTGCACGCGATTACGCTCGCCGCCCGACAATTCGCCAATCAGCTGCTGCTGGGCGGTGCCCTTGAAGTTGAACCGCCCGACGTAGCCGCGCGACGGCGTCTCGTAGCCGTCGACGCGCAGGATATCCTGGCCGCCAGAGATTTCCTCCCACACAGTTTTTTTCGGATCGAGGCTTTGGCGGGATTGATCTACGTAGGCGAGCCGCACCGTCGGCCCGATGCGGATCTGGCCGCTGTCGGGTTTCTCCACCGCCGTGAGCATGCGAAATAGCGTGGTCTTGCCGGCACCATTCGGGCCGATGATGCCAACGATGGCGCCAGGCGGCAGCTTGAAGTTCAGACCATCGATCAGCAGCCGGTCACCGAAACCCTTGCGCAGGTCAGCGACTTCAACCACCAGTTCGCCGAGCCTTGGCCCCGGCGGAATATAGATTTCGTTGGTTTCGTTGCGCTCCTGGAACTCGCGCGATGCCAGTTCCTCGTAGCGCTGCAGGCGCGCCTTGCTCTTGGCCTGGCGGGCTTTGGGGTTGGCCCTAACCCACTCCAGTTCGCGCGCCAGGGTTTTGCGCAGTGAGTCCTGCTCGCGAGCCTCGAGCGCGAGCCGCTGCTCCTTTTGCTCCAGCCAGGAGGAGTAATTGCCCTGCCAGGGAATGCCATGGCCGCGATCGAGCTCGAGGATCCAGCGGGCGACGTTGTCGAGGAAATACCGATCGTGGGTGACCGCGATGACCGTGCTCGGATATTCCTCGAGATAGCGCTCCAGCCAGGCGACCGATTCGGCATCCAGATGATTGGTCGGCTCATCGAGCAGCAACATATCCGGAGCCGAGAGCAGCAGCCGGCACAGCGCCACGCGGCGGCGTTCACCGCCTGAAAGCAGCTCGATCTTGACTTCCCACGGTGGCAGGCGCAGCGCGTCGGCGGCAATCTCGAGCTTGCGCTCCAGCTCCCAGCCGCCGGAAGCATCGATCGCGTCCTGCAGCCGCGCCTGCTCCTCCAGCAGCTTGGCCATCTGCTCATCGTCCATGGGCTCGGCAAACTGCTCGCTGATCGCATTGAATCGCTGCAGCAGCCTCATGCCATCGCCGAGCCCCTGCTCGACGGTGGCGCGCACATCCAGCGCTGGATCCAGCTCCGGCTCCTGCGGCAGAAAGCCGATGCGGATGCCCGGTTGCGGGCGCGCTTCGCCGTCGATTGCGGTATCGATCCCGGCCATGATCCGCAGCAACGAGGACTTGCCGGAGCCGTTGAGCCCAAGCACGCCAATCTTGGCGCCGGGAAAGAACGATAGTGAAATGTCGCGCAGGATGGTGCGCTTCGGGGGTACCACCTTCGATACCCGGTTCATCGTATAAATGTATTGCGCCATGAGCTCGGACTTTTACGACCCAGTGTGCGGCCCGGTGGGGCCAAAAGGGGCCGTATTATCCACGCCCACTGCCCGCAAGGCGATGCCCCGAGCGGGCCGGCCGGCACTCGCGCCGCGCCGGCTCGGGCCCGGTCGCTTTGCTGTGGTAGGCTTTCGACTGCCAACCGCTTTGGGTAGCAGCTCCGGCGCAGGAAGTGAAGGCAAGCAATTCACAGGTGGGTGTGCTGCTGGGCGAGCGCCTGGCGCGCTATGGCTTTCCCGACGGCCACCCGTTTGGGCCGGACCGCTTTGGGGCCTTCCTGCGCGAATTTGACAGCCGCGAGCTGCGCGAGCCCACCATCTTGCTCGAGCCGGTGCAGGCGTCGGAAGAATCGTTGCTGCTGTTCCATACAGCCGAGCATGTACGGCTGGTACAGGAACGCTCCCTGGCCGGTTGCGGGACCCTCGATGACGGGGATACGCCCGCGTACCGCGGCGTGTACGAGGCTGCTGCCTGCGTCGTCGGCGCAAGTCTTGCGGCCACCGATTGGATCATGGCCGAGCCCTACCGACGCGCGTTCGTGCCGATCGGCGGACTGCACCATGCCACGCGCGAGCGCGCCGCCGGATTCTGCGTGTTCAATGACTGCGGCGTGGTGATCGAAACGCTGCGGCGCCGCTACGGCCTGCGGCGCATCGCCTACGTGGACATCGATGCGCACCACGGCGATGGCGTGTTCTACGCCTACGAGAATGATCCAGAGTTGATCATCGCGGACTTACACGAAAACGGCCAGAGCCTTTATCCGGGAACCGGCGAGGCGAGCGAAACCGGCCGTGGCGCGGCGGCCGGAACCAAACTGAACGTGCCTCTGCCGGCCGGCGCCGGCGATGCGGATTTTGCGCGGGTCTGGCCGCAGATGCTGGCGCACGTCGAGCGGCTGCAGCCGCAATTTATCTTGCTGCAATGTGGCGCCGACAGCCTGGCCGGCGATCCGTTGGCCCACCTGCAGCTGTCGGCCGCCAGTCACACCCGCGCCGCCCGCGAGCTGTGCGAGCTGGCCGACCGGGTCTGCGACGGTCATGTGCTCGCGCTGGGGGGTGGCGGGTACGATCGGGCCAATCTGGCGGCAGCCTGGACCGGCGTGGTCGAAGCGCTGCTGCTGCCGCGCCGGACACGCCCCTGAGATCGACCCTGCGCTGCAGGCGCCGCCCACGGTTCGGGTACAATCCGCGGCCTCTTTTTCGATCCGAACTATAAAGCCGTTTCGTACCCACTCTATTCAGGGCTCATCTTGTATGTATCCGACCCGAATGACGATCGCGGATTTTGACCCGGCCCTGCAGCGTGCGCTGGACGGCGAGCGCGTCCGCCAGGAGGAGCATATCGAGCTCATCGCTTCGGAGAACTACACCAGTCCCCGCGTGCTGCAGGCCCAGGGCTCGGAACTGACCAACAAGTACGCCGAGGGGTACCCGGGCAAGCGCTACTACGGTGGCTGCGAGTTCGTGGATATTGCCGAGCAGCTGGCGATCGATCGGGCCAAGCAGCTGTTTGGTGCCGATTACGCCAACGTGCAGCCGCATTCAGGGTCGCAGGCCAATGCGGCGGTGTACCTGGCGCTGGTCGCGCCGGGTGAGACGATTCTCGGCATGAGCCTCGATCACGGCGGACACCTGACCCACGGCGCCAAGGTGAATTTTTCCGGGAAGCTGTTCAATGCCGTGCAATATGGCGTGCGCGCTGACACCGGCCTGATCGATTATGAGCAGCTCGCGGCGCTTGCGCGTCAGCACCGCCCGAAGATGCTGGTGGCGGGATTTTCAGCCTATTCGCGGGTGATCGACTGGGCCAAATTCCGCGCCGTGGCCGATGAAGTCGGTGCGCTGCTGTTCGTCGACATGGCGCACGTTGCGGGCTTGGTGGCGGCGGGCGAGTATCCCAACCCGGTGCCGATCGCCGACGTGGTCACCAGCACCACGCACAAGACGCTGCGCGGCCCGCGCGGCGGGCTGATCCTGGCGCGCGCTAACGAGACGATCACCAAGAAGCTCAATTCGATGGTTTTCCCCGGCACGCAGGGCGGCCCGCTGATGCACGTTATCGCGGCCAAAGCGGTCGCCTTCCTCGAGGCGCTGCAGCCGGAATTTCGCGCCTACCAACAGCAGGTGGTGCGCAACGCCCGCGCCATGTGTCAGACGCTGACCGCGCGTGGCTACCGCATTGTTTCCGGCGGCACCGACAATCATCTGTTCCTGCTCGATCTGAGCGATAAGAGCATGACCGGCAAGGACGCGGATGCCGCCCTCGGGCGCGCCAACATCACCGTCAATAAAAATACGGTGCCAAACGACCCGCGCCCGCCGATGGTCAGCAGCGGCATTCGCATCGGCACGGCGGCGTCGACCACGCGCGGCTTTGGCGAGCCGGAGATCCGCACGGTGGCCGGCTGGATCGCCGACGTGATCGATTCTGGCGGCGCTGATTCGACAGTTGAGCGGGTGCGGGGAGCGGTGCTGGAACTGTGCCGCCGCTATCCGGTTTATGTCGGCTAGAGGCTGAGGCCGCCGCAAGGACGCGCCATGCATTGCCCGTTCTGTGGCCATGAGGAAACCAAGGTGACCGATTCGCGGCTGGCCGGCGACGGCCGGCAGATCCGGCGGCGGCGCGAATGCTTGCGCTGCGGCGAGCGATTCACCACCTTTGAAAGCGCGGAGCTGCTGATGCCGCGGGTCATCAAGCGCGACGACAGCCGCGAACCATTCGACGAGCGCAAGCTCAGCGCCGGGCTGATCCGGGCGCTGGAGAAGCGGCCGGTCAGCAGTGAGGCGATCGACGCGGCGGTGGCGCGTGTCTGTCACAAGCTGCGGGTGCTGGGAGAACGCGAAGTGCCCTCGCGCACGCTCGGCGAGATGGTGATGGAGGAACTCCGGCATTTGGACGAGGTCGGTTACGTGCGCTTTGCTTCGGTGTACCGCAGCTTCCAGGACGTCGAGGCGTTTCGCGAAACCATCGATCATCTGCATCACCACCGCCGCAAGCGCGATCCGAATGCCGATCAGCTGCCATTGCTGCCGCGTGAACCAACCGCCCGCGCCAAGCCAAAGTCATGACTGCCTTCAGCGAAGCCGATGAGCGCTGGATGCGCCGCGCGCTGGTGCTGGCCGCGCGCGGACTTGCCACCACGGATCCGAACCCTCGGGTAGGCTGCGTTTTGGTGCGCGACGGCAGGCTGGTCGGCGAGGGGTGGCACGAGCGGGCGGGGCAGGGGCACGCCGAAGTGCGGGCGCTGGCCGTGGCGGGTCCCGCTGCGAACGGCGCCACGGCTTATGTGACGCTCGAGCCGTGCGCCGGCACGGGCCGCACGGCACCATGCACAGCCGCACTATTGGGCGCTCGCGTGGCGCGGCTGGTGTATGCGGCGGCCGATCCGGATCCGATCATGCGCGGCGGCGCCGGCGTGCTGCGCGCCGCCGGGATCAACGTTGCCGGCGGATTGCTCGAAGCCGAGGCCCGGCAGCTGAACGTAGGGTTTTTCCGGCGGCTGGAGCACGGTCTGCCATGGGTGCGGATGAAGCTGGCGGCGAGCCTGGATGGTCGCACCGCACTTGCCAATGGCGCCAGCCGCTGGATCAGCGGTGAGGCGGCGCGGGCCGATGTGCAGCAGTATCGGGCGCGCAGTTCGGCGGTGCTGACCGGCATCGGCACGGTGCTGGCCGATGATCCGGCGCTCAATGTGCGTCTGCCAGGCGCGACCCGCCAACCGCTGCGGGTTGTGCTGGATTCGAACTTGCGCGTGCCGCCCGGCGCCAGGTTGTTCAGCAATGCCGGGCGTACCTTAGTCATGACGGCTGCGACCGACGCGCGCCGGCGCGCCGCCCTGGAGCGCGACGGCGTGCAGGTCGAGCAGCTGGCCCGCGCCGCAGGGGCTGGCCTTGAGCTACGCGCCGTATTGCGGCGACTTACCGAGCTGCAGTGCAATGAGGTCTGGGTTGAAGCCGGGGCGACGCTGAGCGGCGCATTGCTGACCGCGGGTCTCGTTGATGAGCTGGTGCTTTATCTGGCCCCGTGCCTGCTGGGGCCGGACGCACGGCCGCTCGCCCAGTTGCCGGCCATCGATGCGCTCACTGACCGGTTGATGCTGACGTTTAGCGAATGCGTACTGCTGGGCGATGACCTGCGCATCACCGCGCAGCCGCGGCCGGCCGCCTGAGACCATGTTCACCGGCATCGTTCAGCAGGTCGGCGAAATCGCGGCTTACCAGCATCGGGGCGTCGACGCGCACGTCAGCATTCGCGCGCCCGGGATGGACCTTGGCCGCTACCAGATCGGCGACAGCATGGCAGTGGCCGGTGTCTGCCTGACCATCGTCGCGCTGACGGATGCGGCATTCGAGTGCGATGTTTCAGCCGAGACGCTGCGCCTGACGACTGCCGGCTCCTGGCAGGCCGGCAGGCGCGTGAACCTCGAGCCGGCATTGCGGCTCGGTGATGTACTCGGCGGCCATCTGGTCAGCGGGCACGTTGACGGCCTGGCCGAGTTGGTCGGCGCAATGGCGGAGGGGCGCTCGCGCCGGCACGAGTGGCGCGTGCCCGCCGCGCTGGCAAAATTCATTGCAGCAAAGGGATCGGTGGCACTCGATGGCGTCAGCCTCACCGTCAATGACGTGACCGCCGACCGCTTTGGCGTCAACCTGATCCCGCACACGCTCGAAGTCACAACCTTCGGGGAGCTGCAAGTAGGGCAGAGCGCGAACCTGGAAGTGGATCTGATGGCGCGCTACGCCGAGCGGCTGTTGACGGCACGCTAAGCGTTACGCTCCGGTCCCGGAGCGGACAAGCGGATCCTCGCCGTACTGGTTGGGTCCCGTTGTGCCCTTCATGCAAAACCAGACCAGCAACACGATCGCGCCGACCAAGGGCACCAGCAATAGCCAGAACCACCACCCCGATTTATCCCGATCATGAAGGCGGCGGACCAGCACCGATAATCCGGGCAAAAGATTGATCAGAGACACCAGCGAGTAGACGTAGCCGTAGTGCAGCCGCACGACCATGCCCCCGACCCCCGCAAACTGTGTCCCCAACATGCCATCGATGATGGCCGCGGCAATGAGCGCTACTATGGCGTACAGCGTCCACCACCAGTATTCGGACCGCGACGCGCGACCTGCAAACGTCGCGTAATGGCTGTAGCAGTACTTGATGGCGCCGATGTATGTCATTTGCTTATCCTGCAAAATTATATATTTGCTCGGTCCCAATCGGCATCCGCGGAGCGAACGCCAGAGGTTAATCATAGCCGGGTGCGCTGCCGATGCCTAACTGAAGCGACGGCCGCTAGCGGTAGGGCGTACCGTCGCGGTGCGTGAACGCTGCCCCCGCCCCCTCGGCCCGGGCTACGAGGTCGATGTCCGGATAGTGCACCACATCGCCCGCCGTGCGGCTGCCGATCTCAAGCAGCATCGCTTCGGCCGCGGAACGATTCTGCAGGCTGTGGCCGTTTTGCTCGCCGGCCTTGAAGCCAGCGGTGTCGCCGGCGCGCAGTAATTCCTCGCCTTGCTCGGTGAGCAGCGTCACCTCACCCGACAGGACGTAGATAAATTCATCTTCATGCGTATGCCAGTGACGCTGGCTCGACCACGCACCGGCGGGCAGGCGCAGCAGATTGACGCCAAATTGCGTGAGCGCCGCGGCATCCCCTAACCGCTGTCGCTGGCGCGAGCGGCACGGCTGGTCAAAAGGAGCCGGGTATCGTGAGCCGGTGACGGTCTTGATCACTGAAAGGTCCAGCCGCTTACCCATTCTCTGAACTCCATAAATGATGCGGGGCGAAACTTGAATCGGCGATTAAAGCCGGCCACGGCACCGTAATCAATAATCCGGGCGGCCACTGGCGTCGCGTATCAGGGTATCCGGCGGCACCGCGGGCAGCCGGCGTGCCCACGGCCACGGCGGCACTGGGTCCGCGGCGATGAAGTAGCCGCTCCTGTGGCATCATGCGCGGCCATGAAACTAAACAGCATTGCCGAGATTCTCGCTGACCTTAAGGCCGGCCGCATGATCGTGCTCATGGACGATGAGGATCGGGAAAACGAAGGCGACCTAGTGATGGCAGCGACCCTGGTCAAGCCTGACGATATCAATTTCATGGCCCGCTATGGTCGCGGGCTGATCTGCCTGACGCTGACGCGCGAGCGCTGCGCGCAGTTGCGCCTGCCGCTGATGGTCAGCGAGACTGACGCGCAGCAAAGCACGAATTTTACGCTCTCAATCGAAGCGGCCGAGGGCGTCACGACCGGGATCTCAGCCTACGATCGGGCACGCACCGTAGGCGCGGCGGTGCGGCCGGATGCGCGGCCGGAAGATCTGCGCCAGCCGGGGCACGTGTTTCCGATCATGTCGCAACCGGGCGGCGTGCTGACGCGCGCCGGCCATACTGAAGCCGGGTGCGATCTGGCCAGGCTCGCGGGCCTGGAACCCGCGGCCGTTATCGTCGAGATCATGAATGAAGATGGCACGATGGCGCGGCGCCCGCAGCTCGAGGAGTTTGCGCGCACCCATGGCCTGAAGATCGGCACGATCACGGATTTGATCCGCCATCGCCTGCAAGCTGAGCGGTCGGTGGAGCGAATTGCCGAGCGGGAAGTGCAGACTGCCCATGGCACCTTCAAACTGGTTTGCTACGAGGATCACGTCAATCGCGACGTGCACCTGGCGCTGGTCCACGGCACGCCGGGCCCGACCGAACCAGCCTTGGTCCGTGTGCATCTGACCGACACGCTGCGCGATGTGGTGGGCGTACGTGACGACTCGCGAGCCTGGACGCTGCAGGCGGCGCTGGCGCGGGTGGCACAGGCGCCGTGTGGCGTGGTGGTGATACTGCGCCAGAATGAATCGCCGCGTGAACTGGCGGATGCGGTGCGCTCACTCGATGGGCGCGGCGCGCACGCCGAAGGCGCGGCGCAACACAGTGGCGCGGTACTGCGAACCTTTGGCATCGGCGCGCAGATTTTGCGTGACCTAGGCGTGCGCCGCATGCGAGTGCTTTCGGCGCCGCGTCAGTTGCATGGGCTGTCAGCTTTTGGCCTGGAAATCATTGATTACATCGACGAGGCCGGCTGAGCCTTGCGATATACTTATTCGTATGGGCACAGTTTCTGCGGCGGATCAGTCGCTGGCGGCGGGCGACCTTAAAGTCGCCATCATTGCGGCGCTTTACAATGAGCAGATCGTCGGGCAATTACTTGCCGGCGCCCGCGCCGCGTGGGCGGCCCGTGGCGGGAGTGAAGCGGCGCTGCGAATTGAGCGGGTCCCAGGCGCATTTGAACTGCCGTTGGCGGCCCGGCAGCTGGCCCTCAGCGGGGCCTTCAATGCCGTCGTCGCGCTCGGCTGCGTGATACGCGGTGAAACGGCGCACTTTGAGTATGTGGCTGGCGAGTGCGCGCGCGGCCTGCAGCAGGTGATGCTGCAAACCGGGGTGCCGGTCAGCTTCGGCGTGTTGACGACCGAGACACTGCAACAGGCCGAACAGCGGGCCGCGCCTGGACCGCACAACAAGGGCGCCGAGGCCATCGACACGGCCATCGCGATGGCGCGGCTGCTGCGCCGGATCTAGGGGCGCGCAGCGTGGCCAAAGCTTTCTCAGCGCGCACAGCGGCGCGGGCGCTGGCGCGCCGCCTGGCGCTACAGGCGCTGTATCGCTGGCAGGTCAATCCCTGCCCGTGGCAGGACGTCGTGCAGGAATTCGCCGCCGATCCGGACATGGCGCGGGCGGACCGCGCTTACTTTCAGGAGCTGGTTGAGAAAATCTGCACCGAGCACGCGACGCTCGATGAGCTGCTGGGCCCGCTGCTTGACCGGCAGGCAGCGCACCTGGATCCGATCGAACATGCCGTACTGCTCATAGGCACCTTTGAAATGCGCGAGCGGCCGGATATACCGTTCCGGGTGATCATTAACGAAGCGGTCAGTCTTGCGCGCCGCTTCGGCGCGACCGACGGACACAAATTCATAAATGGCGTGCTGGATCGTGCCGCCCGCGAATGGCGGCCCAACGAACACTGAGCGAAGCGTTCGGCCGGCAGTGGCCAAATGGCTAACATGAACGAGAGCGAGCTGATCGAGCGCTTTTTAACGCACGCGGGCGCGCCGCGCGCCGACGTCGTTCTCGGTATTGGCGACGACGCGGCGATCACGCAGGTGCCCGCCGGGCAGGAGCTGGTGCTGACCACCGATTCGCTGGTTGAAGGCGCGCACTTTCTGCCGGGCAGTCCGGCGCGCTCGCTCGGCCACCGATCGCTTGCCATCAACCTGAGTGATCTTGCCGCCATGGGCGCGCTGCCTGCCTGGGCGCTGCTGTCGCTGACCATGCCGGCCGCCGACGCCGATTGGTTGGAAGCTTTTATGGCCGGCTTCGCGGCTCTGGCGCGCGAGCACCAGGTGGCACTGGTCGGCGGCAATCTGGCGCGCGGGCCGCTTGCTATCACGTTGCAGCTGGCCGGGCTGGTGCCGGCGGGAACGGCCTTGCGGCGTAGCGGCGCGCGTTCCGGGGATCTGCTGTGCGTCAGCGGCACGCTGGGCGATGCGCGCGGCGGCCTCGACCTGCAACTCGGGCGGCTGGCCGCGGCGGCAGAGCCAGCGGCGGCGCTGCTGGCGCGCTTCGAATATCCAACCGCCCGGCTGGCCTTGGGCAGCGGGCTGCGCGCTGTGGCCAGTGCGTGTATTGACATCTCGGATGGCCTGCTGACCGATGCCGCGCGGTTACTGACGGCCAGCCGGGTCGGCGCACAGCTGCGAGTCGGTCAACTGCCACTGTCGGCGGCGTTGCGTCAGGCATTCGGCGAAAACGCCTGGCAGCATGCGCTGCTCGGTGGCGAGGATTATGAGCTGTGCTTTACGGTGCCGCCGGCGCGTGCCGGGGAGCTCGCGCAGCTCAGCCAGCGGCTCGGTGTGGCCTGCACGGCCTGCGGGGTCGTACGCGCGGAAACCGGCCTGGAACTGGTCGGGTCGGCAGGTGTGATCCAGTTCTCGGCCGCGCCATTTGACCATTTTCAGCCGCACCGCGACTAAATAATGCCGGCACGGGACGATCCGGGATCCGCATCACAGATCCTGCGGGCTCGCGGCCCGTATCCTGATCGGCGTCGTCTACGGACACCAAATCGATGGCAGAGCTGGCAACCCAACCCGTCTCCGCGCGTGCCATTCCTGAGCGCGTCGGCAAGTACCTCATCATCAATGAGGTTGGCCGTGGCAGCACAGGCGTGGTCTACCTGTCGCATGACCCGTATTACGGGCGCGATGTTGCCATTAAGGTCTATAACATCGAGGCGAGCGGCGACGATGATCGGGCGCGCATCTCCCGCAAGATGTTCCTTTCCGAAGCGCACATGGTCGGGATGCTGCAGCACCCGCATATCCTGCCGATCTACGATGCCGGTGAGGAAAACGGCCACTGCTACATCGTAACCGAGCACGTGCATGGTGCCCGTACGCTCGCCGCCTATTGCCGCCCCGACAATTTGCTGCGCGTCGATGATGTCGTTGAGATCATGTTCAAGTGCGTCAAGGCGCTGCACTATGCGCACTCCCGCGGGGTGATCCATCGCGACGTCAAACCGTCCAATATCATGCTCACCCAGGACAGCGACGTCAGGATCATCGATTTCGGCATCGCCCTGGTGGCGGACTCCGACATCTCACGCATTGAGGGCATCGCTGGCTCGCCGAGCTATATGTCGCCGGAGCAGGTGCAGAGCCTGGAGCTGACCGGCCGCTCGGATATTTATTCGCTCGGCGCCGTCATGTACGAGTTGCTGACCGGCAACCGGCCGTTCCGCGCCGGAAACCTCGCCAAATTGCTGCACCAGATCGTATACGCCACGCCGCCGCCGATTCACACGCTGCGTCCGGAAGTGCCGGAGGACCTGGAAAACGTCGTTGCCGTAGCGATGCAGAAGGATCCGGAACGCCGGCAGAAAACCGGCCTCGACATGGCTGCCGAACTCACGCGCGTGCACCAAAAGCTGCGCGCGCAGTACTCGCGGATGGATCAGCAGGAGCAGTTCGGCGTGCTGCGCCGGCTGAAGTTCTTCCATGACTTTTCGCACGGTGAGATTCTTGAGGTGATGCGCGCCAGTCACTGGCAGGACTACGCTGGCGGCGAGGAGATCGTCAAGGAAGGCGAGATGGACGATCGCTTCTACATTCTGGTCGGCGGCAATTGCACGGTCGAGCGCAACGGTCAGTCGGTGGGCCTGCTGTCCACCGGCGAATGCTTTGGCGAGACCAGCTACGTGCAGGGCGCCAAGCGAACCGCCACCATTCGTGCCGCCGATCCGGTGACCGTGCTCAAGGTCAGCTCGACGCTGCTTGAGCAAGTATCGGCTTCCTGTCAGCTGCGCTTCAATCGCGTATTTCTGCGCGCGCTTATCGGCCGCCTGCAGGGCGCCGAGATCCGTACCACCTGATTAGCGGCCGCCGGGCTTAGCCCGCAACTTACCCCGCCTTTTCGCGCTCGATGCGCGCATAGGCCGAGTGGTTGTGAATCGACTCGAAGTTCTCGCTCTCGACCACGAAGGCACCGATCCGCGCTTCGCCATCGAGCCGTACCGCCACGTCGCGCACCATGTCCTCGACAAATTTCGGATTGTCGTAGGCCCGCTCGGTCACAAATTTTTCGTCTGGGCGCTTGAGGATGCCGTAC
>DASWBL010000064.1:0-3410 GCA_036390615.1 Steroidobacteraceae bacterium
GGGCCGCTCAGCAATCCGGCCGAGCCCGAATTTCATGTCATCGGTGCTTATGACCTCGCCACCGCCGAGCTGATGGCCAATGCGCTTGCGGGCATGAGCATCAAGCGCGCCTTTGTAATTCATGGTGCCGCGGGCTGGGACGAGCCCACGCCGATCGGGCCGTTCGAGCTGTTTGACGTGCGCCAGGGCCAGGTGCATCGCGAACTCAGGCAGCCGGCCGACTACGGCTTGAGTGCCTGCCAGGCCACCGACCTCGCCGGTGCCGACGCGGCGCATAACGCTGCCGCGCTGCGGGCCGTCCTCGAGGGTCGGGATCGGGGCGCGCACCGCGACGCGCTGCTGCTCAGCGCGGCATTGGCGCTCGAGGTCATGACGCCGAAAATGAGCCCGCGCGCTGCGCTCGCCCGGGCGAGCTACGCCATCGATCATGGCGCCGCGGCCTCGCTGCTGGCGGCGCTCGCCCGCTTTGGGATGAGCCGCTTATGAATGCGCCGGATTTTCTCACCGGCATGGCGGCCGCAAGCCGCGCGCGGCTTGCGGCGCAACGCGCTGCCGAATCCGAAGCCGCGCTGCTCGCACGCGCGCGCGCCGCTCCCGCGGCACCGGCCCTTAAGCTCTCGCCGCTAGGCTTTGATCTGATCGCCGAGGTCAAGCTGCGCTCGCCGGCCGCCGGGTCGCTGGCGGACGCGGCGACCGATGTCGCGGCCTGTGCCCGCAGCTATGCCGCTGCCGGCGCCGCGGCGGTCTCGGTGCTCACCGAACCGCAGCGCTTTGACGGCTCGCTGGCACACCTTGAGCAGGTCACCGCGGCGCTTGGCGGGGCGCTGCCGGCGCTGCGCAAGGATTTTCTCGTTGATCCGTACCAGGTGGCCGAGGCGCGCGCCGCCGGCGCTGGCGGCGTACTGCTGATCCTGCGCATGCTGCCGCATGCAGAGCTCGAAGCGCTGCTTGACCGTGCAGCCGAGCTGAAAATGTTTGTGCTGCTTGAAGCCTTTGATGAGGAGGATATCGACTGGGCCGCCGAGCTTTGCGGCCGCTACGGTGCGCAGCTTTCGCTGCTGCTCGGGGTCAACTGCCGTGACCTGGCGACGCTCAAGGTCGTGCCGGGCAGGCTCGAGACGCTGGCGCGCCGGTTGCCAGAGGGCGTCACTCGCGTGGCAGAAAGCGGTATCGATTCGCCGGCGGCCGCGGCCCGCGTCGCCGCGGCCGGTTACCAGGCGGCACTGATTGGCAGCGCGCTGATGAGTGCCGAGGATCCGGCAGAGCTTGCCGGCAGCATGCTGAGTGCGGGCCGCCAGGCGGTGAAGCTGCGACGGATACAATCCTGATGTGGCTGAAGATCTGTGGCATGACCAGCGCCGCGGCAGTCGATGCGGCGCTCAACTTGGGCGTGGATGCGATCGGCTTCGTCTTTGCGCCGTCGGTGCGCCAGGTCACGCCGGCGCGCGCAGCGCACCTTGCGGCCCCGGCGCGCGGACGCCTGGCGCGCGTGGCCGTGTGCCTGCACCCGACGCAGGCGGAGGTTGACGAGATCGTGCAGCAGTTTGCGCCCGATGCACTGCAAACCGACCTTGATGACTTTGCCAGGCTTGCGCTTCCGGCTACGCTGCAGCGCCTGCCGGTGCTGCGCGCCGGCAGCCCGATGCGGCCACCCTGGCCGGCGCGCGTTTTGTTTGAGGGCCCGCGAAGTGGCACCGGGCAAACGGCGGATTGGACCCAGGCGACAACGCTGGCGGCGCAGACGTCGCTGATACTGGCCGGCGGGCTGACGGCGGGCAACGTGGCCGCGGCGATCCGCGCGGTGCGGCCGGAAGGCGTGGACGCCTCAAGCGGTGTCGAGTCGGCGCCGGGCATCAAGAGCGCCGCGCTGATGGCTGAATTTGTGAGCGCCGCACGCGCGGCGTTTGTTGAGTACTCAAAATGAATGAAACCATGGGCGATGCCGGTCGTGAGCTGCTGCTCACCCAGATGCTGGCCGGGCGTTTTCCGGACGAGCGCGGCCGCTACGGACCATTCGGCGGCCGTTATGTGCCCGAGACGCTGGTCGGGGCACTCGAACGGCTCGAGCAGGGCGTCAAGCGCTGGCTGCCGGATGCAAAGTTTCGCGCCGAGCTCAATGGCGAGCTGCACAGCTGGGTCGGGCGACCCACGGCGCTGACGCACGCGCCTGGGTTGTCCGCGCGCTGGGGCGCCGATGTCTGGCTCAAGCGCGAGGATCTCGCGCATACCGGCGCCCACAAGATCAACAACGCCATGGGCCAGGCGCTGCTGGCCAAACGCCTGGGCGCCCGGCGTATCGTGGCCGAGACCGGCGCCGGACAGCACGGCGTCGCGAGCGCCGCCGCGTGCGCCCGCGTCGGGCTGCCCTGTACGGTGTACATGGGTGTCGTTGACATGGAGCGCCAGGCCCCGAACGTCGGCCGCATGCAGCTGTTCGGCGCGCGCGTGGTCGGCGTGACCAGTGGCGATAAGACACTGCGCGCCGCGATCGATGAGGCGATGCGCGACTGGGTGGCCGACCCCGTCGGCACCTATTACCTGCTGGGCTCAGCCGTCGGCGCCCACCCGTACCCGTACCTGGTGCGGGAGTTGCAATCCGTGATCGGACAGGAGGCGCGCGCACAGATACTCGAGCAGCGTGGCGCGCTGCCCGATGCCGTGGTCGCGTGCGTGGGCGGCGGCTCCAACGCGATTGGGTTGTTCCATCCGTTTTTGGCCGACCGCTCGGTGCAACTCCTTGGCGTCGAGGCCGGTGGCAGCGGCGACGGGCTGGGACAGAACGCCGCGACCCTCGTGCACGGTCGCCCGGGCGTGCTGCATGGCAGCTACTCGCTGCTGCTGCAGGACGCGGACGGGCAGATCCAGGAAACTCAATCGGTGTCGGCGGGCCTGGATTACCCGGGCGTGGGTCCCGAACACGCTTTGCTTCGCGCCACCGGGCGCGTGCATTACGAATCGGCCAGTGATGAGGAGGCGCTCGCGGCGGTGAGCGAGTGCTGTACGGCCGAAGGCATACTGCCGGCACTGGAAAGCGCCCACGCGCTCAGTGGCGCCAGACGCTGGGCGCTCAAGCACGCGGGCCGGCGAATACTCATTGGCTTGTCCGGCCGCGGCGATAAGGATCTGCTGACGCTGACGCAGACGGTGATTGCGCGGCTGGCGGTGCCGGCCCGATGAGCGAGTTGCCGCGCGAGCGCATCACCCAGGCGCTGCGCCGCGCCGCTGCCAAGGGCAGTCCGGCACTGGTCGGATTTCTGACCGCCGGCCATCCAAGTCGCGAGCGCTTCACGGCGGATCTGGCCGCTGTTGCCGAAGCCGCCGACGTGGTCGAGGTTGGCGTGCCATTTACTGATCCGATGGCCGATGGGGTCACGGTGCAGCGCTCCAGCCAATCGGCGCTCAGCCAGGGC
>DASWBL010000065.1:0-1715 GCA_036390615.1 Steroidobacteraceae bacterium
CCTCGAGCAAAGCACGGATCACCGCAATCCGCGTCGAGTAAGATAGGTGCGCCGGGTGCAGAAATCAGTAATTGCTCACCTGGGTAGCGCCAGATCGGTCGCGACAGCCGCGGGTTTGGTGAGCGAGATGGCGCTTGACGCGGTCACGGGCGACTTGATTCGCTGCGCCTGTGACACAAGCCGTCGACCTGTCCAAGCTGAGCGTCGCGGAGAAGGACGCGCTGATCCTGTCGCTGTTGCCGCTGGTGGGGCAGTTGGAGACAGCACTGGCGCGGATCGCCGTGTTGGAAGCAGGCAATGCCGAGTTGACGGCACACAATGCCGAGTTGCAGGCGCGGCTGGCCCGGCTGGAGCGGCCGGCCAAAACGCCGGACAATTCCTCGCTGCCGCCGTCCAAGGGACAGAAATCCGACGGACCCGCGCCCGGCGCCAAGCCGCCGCGCAAAGGCCGCCCTGGTGTCGCCCGCCTGCTGGAGCCCAATCCCGATCGCATCATCGATGCCAGGCTCGACGCCTGTCCGCACTGCGCGGCCGAATGGGCCGACGCGGCGCAGTCGCCGCAGCAGGTCTATGACCGCATCGAGATGCCGCCGATCAGGCCGGATGTCACCCGGGTGCGGCTGTTCGGCGGGCGCTGCGTCTGCTGCGGTGCGCGCGCCGTCGCGGTCGCGCCGGCGGGACTGGAACCCGGCTCGCCGTTCGGCACCTCGATCGAGGCGCTGGTGGTCTATCTGCACTATGCCCACGCCATCGGGCTGGAGCGGCTGCGCTGCCTGCTCGGCGAGATCTTTGGCCTGTCGATCAGCGAGGGTGCCCTGTGCAACATCCTCGCCCGCGCCACCGCGCCCCTGGCCGCCGCGGCCGAGGCGATCGCAGCCCGGGTCACCGCCGCCGAGGTGGTCGCCAGTGACGAAACCTCGGTGCGGGTGATGAAGAAAACGCAGTGGGAATGGGTGTTCGTGACCGCCTTCGCGGTGCTGCACATCATCCGCCCCAGCCGTGGCGCCGAGGTGGTGCGGGCGCTGTTCGGCAGCATCCGGCCGCGCGCGTGGGTGTCCGACAGCCTGGGCAGCCAGCGCGGCCATGCCGATCTGTGGCAGATGTGCTTGGCGCATCTGCTGCGCGATGCGCAGTACGCCATTGACTGCGGCGACGCGGGCTTCGCGCTCGCGCTGAAATGGCTGCTGCTGCGCGCGATGGCCATCGGGCGACGACGCGAGGCGCTGCGCGACGGCACGCTTGCCCAGTATCGCGCCGATCTGGACCGCAGGCTCAACCGCGTGCTGGCGCTGCCGCGCTGCGGGCCGGTGGCCGAGAAACTGCGCCGCCGCATCGCCCGCGACCGCGCGCATCTGTTCATCTTCGTCACCGACCGTGCCGTGCCGGCCACCAACAACTGCTCCGAGCGCGCGCTGCGCCCAAGCGTGATCTTCCGTAAAGTGACCAACGGCTTCCGCTCCGAATGGGGCGCCCAGACCTACGCCGCATTCCGCTCCGTCGTCAGCACCGCCAAGGCCAACCGCCGCGCCATCCTCGACGACCTACGCAGCGTGCTCGCAGCCCCACCATCCAGCATCGGCCTCGAACAGCCGGGGTGAGCAATTACGCGACGGCGGCACAATGATTGTGTGGACTTTGTCGCCATCGCCGAGATTGACCGGTGGCTGAAGGATGACCTGATCGCCGGCCTTGACGCCCTTGTTGACCTCGACTTC
>DASWBL010000066.1:0-24740 GCA_036390615.1 Steroidobacteraceae bacterium
TCGGTGTCGCCGCGGCACTTGGCCTGATCACTGAACTTGGACCGGTGGTTACCGCGCTGCTGTTTGCCGGACGTGCCGGCACCTCGCTGACCTCGGAAATCGGCCTGATGAAGGCGACCGATCAGCTCACGGCGATGGAGATGATGGCTGTCGACCCGGTGCGGCGCGTGATCGCGCCGCGCTTCATCGGCGGAGTGGTGGCCATGCCGCTGCTGACCGCGGTGTTCAATTGCATCGGCATTTTCGGCGCGCAGCTGGTCGGCGTCGGTTTGTTGCGGGTCGATGCGGGCGCCTTTTGGTCACAGATGCAAAGTGCCGTGGATATGAAGGATATTCGCGAGGGTTTGGTGAAAAGCGTCGTGTTTGGGCTCGCCTGTAGTTTGATGGCGGTGTACGAAGGGTATTACGCCGAGCCGACCGCCGAAGGCGTGGGCCTCGCGACCACTCGCACGGTCGTAAGTTCAGCAGTGCTGACACTGCTGCTCGATTACATTATTACTGCCATGTTCATCTGACTGGCCGGAGAGTAGCTTATGGAATCGGAAAACCGTTCGCTGGAAATCGGCACTGGGCTTTTCGTGCTGCTGGGCTTTGCGGCACTGGCATTTCTGACTACGCAACTGCCGAGCAGCGGGCTGCGGCTGCGTGCCCCCGGGGCGGGCTTTGAAGTCACTGCCCGCTTTGACAATGTCGGCGATTTGAAAGTCGGCGCGCCGGTCACCATGGCAGGCGTTCGCATCGGTCAGGTCGATGGCGTCGTGGTCGATCCCAAGGAGTACAAGGCGGTCGTGCGAATGCAGATCGACCGCCGCTTTCAAGAGATTCCCGATGACAGTTTCGCGGTGATCCAGACCTCGGGGCTGCTCGGCGCCAAGTACGTGGGCATCGATCCTGGTGGTTCGCCGACTTACCTGGCTGCCGGAGGGACAATCCAGAACACTCAATCGGCGATCGTCCTGGAGAGCCTGATCAACAAATTATTTGCCAGCATTGCTGGCCAGAAGGATCAAAATGCGAACGGCAGCAGTAAATAGCGGGCGGTTGCGCGGCGCGGCGTTGTTGCTGCTGGCGCTGCTGCCGCTGCAGATCGGCGCGGCGGCGGATGCGCCGGCGATCGTCGCCACCGACCCGGGCCAGCTGATTGATTCGGTCGCCCGCGCGATACTGACCGACATTGAGGCGCATCGGGCCGAGTACCGCAAGGATTCAGTGAAGCTCGATAAGCTGGTCAGCAGCCTGTTGCTGCCGCATTTTGACACCGAATACGCCGCGCGTCTGGTGCTGGCCACGCACTGGCCGGCGGCGACGGCCGAGCAGCGTGAGCGCTTCCGCAACGGCTTCTATCATTCGCTGCTTTATAACTACGGCAATGAACTGGTGGACTTCGATCTGAGCCGGCTACAGGTACTGCCGTACAAAGGCGACCCACAGGCGACGGTCGCGGTGGTGCGAACGTTTGTCCGGCGCAGCAGCGGTGTGCAGGTGGCCGTCAATTACACTTTGCGCCGCACCGACGAGGGCTGGAAAGCCTATGACGTGATTATCGAGGGCATCAGTTACGTCAAGAGCTTTCGCGATGATTTCGGCGCCGAGATTGACCAGAAGGGTCTCGACGAAGTGATCAGCCGTCTCGAATCGCAGTTCGGACCCACAGTTTCACACGCTGGCTGACCGTGTCCGATCAAAGCGGCTTGATTTGGACCATGCAACAGCCCGCGCCCGGAAAGTTTCAGATCGGCGGCCCGCTGACTGTGGCGACAGCAACGGGGCTGCGGGCGCGCGCACTACCTGAGTTTGCCGCCGCTGGCAAAGTGTTAACCGTGGATCTCTCAGGCGTCACGCAGGTCGACAGCGCTGGGCTGGCGTTGCTGATTGACTGGCTGGCCTGGGCCGAAGCCCAGCACCGCTCGCTGCGCTTCGGCGGTGTGCCACGGGCGCTGCGCTCCCTGGCGCGGCTGAGTGAAGTGGAGGATCTGCTGATGGCGCCATTGCCCTCAGCGCCCTGATCCTGCGCCTACGACTCGCGCAGTGCTGTCGTCACCGGCAGCCGTGCCGCCCGCAGTGCCGGAAAAAGTCCGCCGATAAAGCCGATCGCGAGTGCCCATTTAAGTCCCGTCCAAAGCAGTGCCGGTACTACTTTGAAGGCGAAGGTCAGCTGGCCGGTGCCGCCGGCGATCGTCGAAGCGGTATAACCATTGAAGATGATCCAGGCGAGAAACCCGCCGATGGCACCGCCGATCAGCGCCAGCAGCATGGTTTCCAGCATTACGGCTACCACGACCGGCAGGCCGCGAAACCCGATCGCCCGCAATGTTGCAATTTCGCGCGCTCGCGCTGCCACTGCGGCGAACATGGTATTCAAGGCGCCGAATACTGCGCCGATGGCCATGATGGAGCCGACCACAATGCCGATGATTGTCAGCACCTTGGTAATCACCTCGGACTGTTTGCTGAAATAATCGAGTGTGGTAGTGACGTCGACCTGCAACCGCGGGTCACTGGTCAGCGACGCCTTGAACTGGTCGAACGCTGCGGGGCTGGTGAGGCGTACAAACACCGATGTGACGCTTGAGCCTCGCCGGTACGCAGCTCCTACCGTTGCCTCGTCCGCCCATACTTCCGAGGCCAGTGCATCGTCGGATTCAAACACGCCCACCACCTGCCAGACTTGATTACCCAATTTGACCTCGCGGCCGGGTTCGAAATTGTCAAAGTGCCGTCGTGCGCCGCTGCCTACCACCAGTTCGTGCAATCCGGGCTCGAATTTTCGGCCAGCGATGATCCTGGCGTTGCTACGGAGTTTCCACGCCTCAGTACTCACACCCCGAAGTTGCACGCTTGCCACGTCATCAGCGTCCCGGGCACCCTTGACTGGTAGCGTTGCAGCGACCACGAGTTCCGGCGACACAATCGGCTTGCCGTCTTCGTCCGTCGCAATGCCCGGTGCCTGGGCGACGACCAAGGCGCTGTCGTGCGAAAGGACTGAGGAGACTTCGGCCGAGGAGCTGCCGCGCAGAACCAGGGCGGATCCTTTATCGCCGGTGCGGCGCAGAGTTTCACTGTAACCACCCGCCATCGCGAGCAACGCCACCAGCACTGCGACCACGCCCGCGATGCCGATCACAATGACCGCCGATGAGCCGGCGCGCTGTCTCAGTGTGCTGATGCCGACCGCAGCGACCGAAGCGGCCTGGCGTCCGGTGCGTGTCAGTCGCAGCCACGCCGCGCCCACCAGAGCCACGCCGAGCAGTATCGGCCACGGCAGATTAAACAGCAGCACAATCGCCACGATGACCGCGAGCAGCATCAGGCAATTAATCAGAAACCTCATGAAAATTCCTCTAACGCCCGGCCAGGGCATCGACAACATTCAGCCGCATCGCGCGCCAGGCCGGCAATGCACCGACGATCAGTCCGATCGCTAGCATCAGCGCAATGCCAAGTGACCAGGTGCCAAGCCCCACGCTCGGCAGGTTAACGAAGTGATTACTCCCATTCGTAATCACTGGTGCGAGCACGCTGACCAGCCCTACGCCTATCAGGCCGCCCAATAACAACAGCAAGATCGACTCTGCCAGCACCATCCCGAGCACACTGGCGTTGGAGAAGCCAATGGTTTTCAGCACGGCGAGCTCCGCGGTCCGTTCGCGCACCGCCTGCATCATGGTGTTGCCGGTCAGCAGCAACAGCGTGAAAAAGACCGCGCCCATGATTGACCCGACCAGCAGGCCGATGTCGACTAACTGCTTCATCCAGCTTGCAGTCGCGGCCTGCTCGGTCATGGTACGTGTCTCATGATCGGAGTTGGCCGACAGGGTATCGATCGCCTTGGCGACCTTGTCGGCCTGATTGACGTCAGCCACCTGCGTGACGTACCAGCCGACCGTACCGTCATTGTACGGCGTGGTCTCGTCGAAGTTTTTCCAATGCAGCAGAAACAGGCCGTCATAGAAGCCGCTGGCCTTCTTGTCCTTGGCATGCAGGATGCCCACCAGATCAAAACTCCAGTTTTTGCTGCCTTCCTTGTTCGGGAAAATCTGTGACTGCAGCGGGATCTTGTCGCCGATCTTCCAGCCATATTTTTGGGCTATCACTTCGCCGGCAAGCGCGCCGGTAAGGGTTGAATCGAAGGTCTTGCGCTGTTCAGGTGCGACTTCAATCTCAGGAAACAGATCCAGGTAATTGGGGCTGACCGCAAACGTAAAAATCTGATTGTGCGGATCCTTATAGGCGCCGCCAAACCAGTTCGCGTAGGCCACCGCCTTGACGCCCGGCACCGCCTCGATCTCGGCGCCCAGTGCCTGCGGCAACGTATCGATAAACGACAGGCGCGCCTGGGTCTGCAGGCGATGGGCACCTGCGGCTGATCGACCCACCTGGTCAAACGATGAGCGCACGGCATCGAGCAGACCGAATAGCAGAAACGCGGCAATGATTGATACCAAAGTCAAAATGGTCCGGGTCTTGCGCCGGAACAGCGCCGCCCAGATCAGATGCAGATATTTCATCGGTGCGGTCCGCTAGGCGTTGACGGCCTGCTCGACCAGCGTGCCTTTATCCAGATGCAGGATATGGCGCGCATGCTCGGCGGCTTTGGGGTCGTGGGTCACCATGACGATCGTCTTACCGTGCTCGCGGTTGAGCGTCTGCAGCAGGTTCAGCACATCCTCCGCCGATTGCCGGTCAAGATCGCCCGTCGGCTCATCGCACACCAGCAGCGCAGGATCCGAGACAAAGGCGCGGGCAATGGCCACGCGCTGCTGCTGACCACCCGACAACTCGGTTGGCTTGTGGCTAGCGCGGTCCGCAAGACCCACCAGTTCCAACGCAACTGAGGCGTTTTGTCGGCGCTGGCTTGCGCTGAGTTTGGTCAGCAGCAACGGCAGCTCGACGTTCTTCTGTGCCGACAGCATCGGCAGCAGATTGTAGAACTGAAAAATAAAGCCGACGTTGGAGGCGCGCCAACGGGCCAGGGCGCCCTGACCAAGCTGGTCGATGCGCAGGCCGGCGACCGAAATGCTCCCCGTCGTGGGCACATCGAGGCCGCCGATCAGGTTCAGCAGCGTGGTCTTGCCCGATCCGGACGGGCCCATCAGCGCGAGGAAATCGCCCTGGGCAATTTGCAGATCGATGTGATGCAGCACCTCGACCTTCTGTTTGCCGCGCACGTACACCTTGCTGACATTTTGAATCTCTACCAGATCACTCATCGTGTAATCCTCGGTCCGTTGCGTCCAACTTAAGGTTGCTTGCTCAGACTGACTTTGGCGCCGTCGGTCAGTTCCGGCTGCGGTTGCTTGACCACCTGCGCGCCGGCGCTGATGCCTGTGACCAGTTGCAGGTCCCCGAATGCCGCTCCGCGAGTTACCGCTTTGGCGCGGGCCCGCTCGCCGTCAATCTCAAACACGATATTGTGGCCGTCCCGTTGCACGATCGCAGCGGCCGGCACCAGTACACCCGCGGGCGGGCCGCTGGTGGCAGCGTGTGACTTTTCAAAGAATGACACCCGCACGCCCATGTCCGGCAGGACCCGTGAATCCTTCACTTCGAGCGCCACCCGCACCTTGACGGTCGCCTTGCCGCGGTCGGCGGTTGGGATGATAGCAATGACATGCGCCGGAATAGTCCAGTTCGGATAGGCATCGAGCACCGCCTGCGCCGGCTGCAGCGGCGTGACGCGATTTAAATAGGCTTCGTTGACATCCACTTCGACTTCGAGCGAGTCCATATCGACAATTGTACCGACCCCAGTGCGCGTGAAGCCGCCGCCAGCGGAAAAAGGCGAAACGATTTCGCCGACCTGCGCTGCCTTGGCGATAACCACTCCGGTGAAGGGCGCGCGGATCGTGGCGTAATCGAACTGCACCTGGGCGGCACGCTTGCTGGCCTCACCCAAGTCTACCTGCTTGCGCTGCGCTTCGACCTGCGCAACCCCGGTGTCGACCAGCGTTTGTGCGTCCTCCAGCGCCTGCTGCGAGGTGAGCTTGCGCTCGATCAGACCCTGCTGCCGGATTAGGTCCCGGCGCGATTGCTCGAGCTGCGCCTGGTATTGACTCAGCGTTGCCTGTGCCGCGCGCAACTGCGCCTCGGTCTGCTCGAGTGCCGCTTTTTGCGCCGTGCTGTCTAGGTGTGCCAGCACCTGTCCGGCGGTCACATGGTCCCCTTCCTCGATCAAAACGTCCGTCAGCGTGCCGGTGATCTGCGCCGACACGGTAGCCTCGCGGCGCGCGGTCACGTAGCCGGTGGCCTGCAGCACCGCCGTGTCCGCACCGCTGGCGCTTGGCGCCGCCGCCGTGACGACCGTCACTTCCAGCCGCGTGCCACCAACGACGTAATAGGCCGTCGCGCCGGTGGCGATCAGCAAGGCGGTGACGATCGCCAGCACCCACATCCAGCGGTGCGATTCGCCGCTGGCGTCGCGCTGGCCGCTGTCGATACGCAGCTTCTTGATTAACTCCGATTGATCCACAACGCCCAAGTCCGCAGGGGATTAAAGTTCCCAGTGTGCCATACCAACATGATCAATAAGTTCCTGCCCCAGTTACGTTACCGCGGCGGCAAAATCCAACTCTGCGGCATGACCGGATAACTCATTGACGGCGCACTGCTTTATCGATCCCCGGCGGGAGTACCGCCGTCGAGCGGTCACGAAAGGTTCACACCGGCCCACGCCGGTTCAACCCGCGCATGGTCGCCACGGGTCAGGGCTTGGGCGCGGCGTCTGGTGCCGGCTTGGTCGCGTCTGGAGGAGCAGCCGCGTCCGGTGGCGCCGCGGGCGGCGTGTCAGCGCCCGGATCGTCCAGCATCTCCGGCAATACATCGATGTCCTTGGATTGATCGCCCTCGGCTTCGAACTGCCGATGCGTGAGGTAGGCGTTGCGAACGAAGGCGTACGGATCGTAGGTCGTGTCGAGCAGCGAGTCGCTGTCGAGCAGGTCAGTGCGGATGCCCAGGTATTCGAGCAGGTACAAGCTGTAATCGGCGTACCAATTCAGATAATGGCGCGGGGTGGCATATTCATCCGGGAACAGGCCGACCGTGTCACGCAGTGTCGACGGCCCGAGCACCGGCAACATCAGGTAGGGGCCGGGCTTGACGCCCCAGTGCGCCAGTGTCAGACCGAAGTCCTGCCGGTGGCGGGTCAGCCCGGCCTGGCTGGCTGGATCAAAGAATCCGAAACCGAACACCGTGTTCACCGCGAGGCGGATGGTATCGTGAACGCCGTCCTGGAAGCGGGCCTGCAACAGTTCGTTGACGATGACGTCGGGCGTGCCGAGGTTGACAAAGAAATTGCTGAGCCCGGTGCGCACCATCGACGGTACGTGCTTGCGGTACTGCACCGCCACCGGCCGCACGACCGCCTTGTCCACGGCCACGTTGAAGCGATATACGGTGCGATTGACGCGCTCGAACTGATCGCGCGAATCGGGTTTACCGTTCGGCAGCGTTGCGCAGCCGGGGAGCGCCGCGAGCCCCAGCAGCAGCAGCAGCGCGCCGCGCACCGTTCGCACCCGCAAGCCGGCCAGGTTCATCAGATGCCGCCAGTACGGCGGCGCTGGTCGCGCTGCTGTTCGCGCAACCAGTCGCGGATTTGTTCGAGGCGGGCTCTGAACCGCTGGCGCTGCACGGTAGTCAGATCGGGCGAGGCCAGGGCCAGTTCCAGTTGCTGGTTGGCAAGCGGCAGATCGCCACCGGTCACGTGGTACTCAGCCATGTAGTAGTAGGCATCGCCGGTATCGCCGGCGGCGCTCGCCGCGAGCGCGGTGAGACGGATCTGGTAGGGCGTCGGCTCGACGTTGTTGAACAGGTCGAGCAGCAGTGTATGGGCCGGCTTCGGCTGGTCGACTTTCATCAGCGCCTCGGCGTAACGCACCGTGATGGGCACGTTGCGGGGAAACAAGCGCATCGCGCGGCTGAAGGTCGCGAGCGCCGTAGTCTGCTCATGGGCGGCAAGCTCGGCCTGCCCGAGGCTGGCGTACAAAGTTGTGATATCCGGATGGGCCGCGACCAGCTCACGCAAAGTCTGCACCGCCGGCGCCGGGTTTTCGGCGCGCAGCTGCGCCAGTGCCTGTCCGTAACGTTCCGGATCGGTCAATGCCCGCTGCTCGGCAAGTTTAGTGTAATACACAGTGGCATTGATCTCCGGCGGCGCAATCACCACGCGCAGCCGCTCCTTCATCCACGGGAACAGGCCCGACTCTTCCACCGGTTGCTGCTCAACCTGCGCCGCGCGCTCGCGCGCCTCGGCAATGCGGTCGCGGGTCACTGGGTGATTGCGCAGCATATCGAGGCTGCTCGCTTCGGATATGCCTTCGCCACGAGCCATACTCTCAAAAAAATCGGCCATCGCCGAAGTGCGAAAGCCGGCATTGGCCAGCAGGCCGATACCCACACGATCGGCCTCGGCCTCCTCGGCGCGGGTGAAATTCATCGCCTGCTGCAGTGCCACGCCCTGGCTCATCGCGATCATGCCTTCCATCGCGCCGCCGTTGGCGCCAGCGAGCGCGCCGATCAGTACCGCGGCCAGCAGCGCCGCGGTCGAGGCCAGCGACATTTTGGATTCGGCCTGGTAGGCACGCGCCAGGTGCCGCTGGCGAACGTGGGCGGTCTCGTGCGCCAGCACGCTCGCCAGCTGCGACTCATCCTCGGTCAGCATGATCAGCCCCGAGTGTACGCAGACAAATCCGCCGTACAGCGCAAAGGCGTTGACTTCGGGATCCTTGATGACGAAGTACTGGTAGTTCTGTTCGTCGCGATTGGTCTGCGCGCCCAGCCGGGCGCCGAGATTTTGCACGTAGTCGGCAATTTCGGGATCATCGAGCAGCAGATTCTGGTCGCGCATTTCGCGGATGATCATCCGCCCGACCTGAAATTCATCGGCTTTGCTGAGCGCGGCGTTTTCCGGCGAGCCCATGTCGGGCAGCTGGCTGGCGACTGCGGCGTTGTCACTGGCCGCGATCGCGTCGATGGTCAGCCCGCAGGCGACCAGCGTCACGAGGATTCGGCAAAACCAGATCGCGCGGGGCATTCTCATTAAGACCACGGGCAGCCGGTGGGGTTCCGCTACAGCGCCTCGGAAGCGTAATCAGCGAGCCGCGAGCGCTCGCCACGCACCAGGGTAATGTGACCAGAATGCTGCCAGCCGCGAAAGCGGTTGACAACATAAGTCAGGCCGCAGGTGGTCTCGGTCAAATAAGGTGTATCAATCTGAGCGATGTTACCGAGGCAGATCAGCTTGCTGCCCGGGCCGGCGCGCGTGACCAGCGCTTTCATCTGCTTGGGCGTGAGATTCTGCGCTTCATCGAGAATGATGTAGCGATTCAGAAACGTGCGACCGCGCATGAAGTTCAGCGATCTAATCTTGATGCGGTTGCGCAACAAATCATTGGTGGCGGCGCGTCCCCAGTTGCCACCTTCATCGCTTCGGGTCAGCACTTCCAGGTTGTCCATCAGCGCGCCCATCCAGGGCTCCATTTTCTCTTCTTCCGTGCCGGGCAGGAAACCGATGTCCTCGCCGAGCGGAATCGTTACGCGCGTCATGACGATTTCGGCAAAACGGTTGCGTTCCAGTGTCTGGTACAGGCCGGCGGCAAGCGCCAGCAGCGTCTTGCCGGTGCCGGCCGGCCCTAGAATGGTGACGAAATCAATTTCCGGGTCGAGCAGCAGGTTGCAGGCGAAATTCTGCTCACGATTGCGCGCGCAGATGCCCCAGATGCTGTGCCGCTCGGTACGAAAGTCGCGCGCCAGTTCCAGTCGGGCGCTGCTGCCGTCCACGGCGCGCACGATGGCCTCGATCCCCGCGTCGGCAGATTCGTGCACAAACTGATTGCAGTGCCAGCCGCGCACTGCCGGACCCGAAAGTTCATACCAGGTACGGTCGCCTTCCTTCCAAGAGCGCACGTCCTTGCCGTGCCGCTCCCAGAAATTAGCCGGCAACTGCTCGGTGCCGTTGTACAGGACGTCGGCGTCTTCAATGGTCTTGTCGCTGTAGTAATCCTCGGCGCGCACGCCGATGACCGCTGCCTTGATGCGCAGATTGATGTCCTTGGACACCAGCACGACCTGGGCGCCGGATTCGTGCTGTTGCAGCGCCAGCGTCTGGCCGAGCAGCAAATTGTCGGCACCGTGCCCGGGCAGGCCTTCGGGCAGCACGCCGGCGAGGTTGCGGGTCTGAAAGAACAGGCGCCCGGCCGCGGGCTTTTTGCCATGGTTGCCGCTCATCCCCGACGGGATCGGCAGTCCGGCGTCGATCTGCTCCTTGTTGACGCCGCGAATGATGTCGTCAAGAAAACGGCTGGCCTGGCGGGCGTTGCGCGAAGCTTCCGAAATGCCTTTCTTGTTGGCATCGAGTTCTTCGATGACCACCATCGGCAGATAGATGTCGTGTTCTTCGAAGCGGAAGATCGCGGTCGGGTCGTGCATCAGCACATTGGTGTCGAGGACGAATATACGTCGTCGTTTGGTATTCACAGCGATTTGACCGCCTCCAGAACCTCCTGCGCGTGACCCGGGACCCTGACTTTGCGCCATTCACGGCGCAGCACGCCGCGTGCGTCGATAAGAAAGGTGCTGCGCTCGATGCCGATGACCTTGCGGCCGTACATGTTCTTTTCCTTGATGACACTGAATTGCTCGCACACCGCACCATCTTCGTCGGCGAGCAGCTCGAAGCCAAAGCCGAATTTGGCGCAGAATTTGCCGTGCGCGGCCAGGCTGTCGCGCGACACGCCGCAGATGCGCGCGCCGGCGCGCCCAAAGGCCGCAAGCAAGCGCTGAAAATCCTGGCCCTCGAGCGTGCAGCCTGGAGTGTTGTCGCGCGGGTAAAAATACAGCACCAGCGTTTTGCCGCGGGCCGCGCGCAGCCTGAACGGCGCCTTGGCGGTGCTGGGAAGCTTGAAATCAGCGACGGCGTCGCCCCGGGCAACGCCGGTCATGGCTTGACAGGCTCCAGGATCGCATCGAGGTTCATCGAGTCGCAGTAATCCATGAACTCCTCACGCAGCTGCGAGACGTGCGTCTTGCCGGGCACGCCGATGATCATCTGCACGCCGAACATCGGCGCACCGGTATGCGCGGCTGCATAGGAGCGGGTTGCCACTTCGCTGATGTCGATGTTGCGCTTGGCGAAAAAACCGGACAGCCCGGCCACGATGCCGGCCTGATCGAGGCACACGATGTCGATCGAATAGGGCACCAGATCACGGCGCGAGAGCCGCGGTTCGGTACGCCTTAAGTGCACGCTGAGTGCGCCGCCCTCGGCCAGGCGCTTCAATTCGGATTCGATCCGGGCGAGTGAGTGCCAGTTGCCGCAGACCAGCAGCAGCATCGCAAATTCGGTGCCGAGGGCCGCCATGCGGCTCTCGGCGATACTGCCGCCGCATTCGCTGATGATGCGGGTCAGGTCGTGCACCATGCCGGTATGGTCACCGCCGATGGCGGATACGGCCAGGTACTGCTTCATCGGTCCGTTTGGATCGCTCACAGGCAGGCAGTGTACCGGGGTCCGGTCGGCTTGCGTATCGGTTAGAGTGCTTGCCTCGGACTCGGCCGGACCCGTAACATCGCGCGCTCTGTGGGGCGCGGCCGCGGCCGGCCTGGTGCATCAGCCGCGAGGATTCCATGTTTTCAGGCAGCCTGGTAGCAATCGTCACGCCGATGGGAGCGGACGGCGCTATTGATTTTGAGGCCTGGGACGCGCTGCTCGATTTGCACGCTCAGTCCGGGACCTCCGGCATCGTGGTCGCCGGCAGCACTGGCGAGTCGACGACCCTGTCCGAGCGGGAAGTTTTCGACCTGTTGCGCCGGGCCAAGGTGCGGCTCAAGGGCCGCGTGCCCCTAATCGGCGGAATTGGTGGCAGCGGTACTGCGGCCGTCGCCGAACGCGTGCGGGCCATGTCGGCCGAGCCCATTGACGGCATCCTGGTGACCACCCCGGCCTATAACCGCCCGACCCAGGAAGGCTTGTACCAGCATTTTGCCGCAGTGGCGGCGGCCACGGCGCGGCCGATCATCGTTTATAACGTGCCGTCGCGTACCGCCGTAGACCTGCTGCCGGCAACAATCGCGAAGCTCGCGAAACTGTCGCCCATAGTCGCGGTCAAAGAGGCCACCGGAGAGCTGGAGCGCATTGGGCAGATCCGCGCCGGCAGTGACGATCGGCTGGCGGTGCTGTCGGGCGACGATCCGACGGCCCGCGAGGCAGTGCTGGGCGGCGCGCGGGGGGTCATTTCGGTGACGGCGAACGTGGTGCCGACCGCGATGGCCGCGATGATCGGGGCCGCGTTGCGCGGCGAACGCGTGGCGGCCGAGCGGCTCGATGCGCCGTTAAGGAAACTGCATCAGGAGTTATTCATTGAACCGAATCCGATTCCCGTCAAATGGGCGCTGGCTGACATGGGACTGATCCGCCAAGGTATCCGGCTGCCGCTGACCTGGCTGGGTGAGCCTGCTCAGGCTCAGCTCGGGCGGACCTTGCGCCAGGCACTGCACGATGTCGCGCCGGCGCGGGCCATGAGCGCATGAGGCCGCCCTCCGGGCTGAGCTCCCGTGCCCTAGTGCTCTTGCTGCTGATCGGCTCCTTGAGTGCTTGCAGCTGGATACCGTGGGTGCATCACTCCACCAATCCAAAAAGGGGCTGCAAGGAGCCGCAAGTCGACCCGCGGGTGCAATCGCTCCCGCAACTGCAGGTGCCTGCGGGACTGGATGCGCCTGATACGCGCACCGGCGTTAAAGTCCCGCAGCTCGCCGAGCCTGAGACGCCGCGCGCCGTGACCGACCCATGCCTGACCAGACCGCCGCCATATAAGTGAGCGGCCGGCGGCGGGGCGAGGGCCTCTGGTACACTGGAGGCCTGCGGATCCGGCATTTTGGGGCCCGATCCTTTACCCAGTATTCACATTAAATATGTTCCGTAACCTATTGAACGGAGAGGTGGCCGAGCGGTCGAAGGCGCTGGACTGGAATTCCAGTAACATCTTCACCGGTGTTCGTGGGTTCGAATCCCACCCTCTCCGCCACCGCGGACCTTTGGTGGTCCGCGCCAGTTCCTTCGCGACGACACGCCGTGAATCCCGCCAGGCCCGGAAGGGAGCAACGGTAGCGGACCGTGCGGGCGCCGGAGTTCGGCTGGTGCGGACTGCCTCCACTGCTCGGGCGAGGATTCATGGCCTACACCGCACTGGCCCGTAAATGGCGACCGCACCGGTTCAGCGAGCTGACCGGTCAGGAGCACGTGGTACAGGCCCTCAGTAATGCGCTGGCCAGCGGCCGGCTGCACCACGCCTACCTGTTTGCCGGAACCCGCGGTGTCGGCAAGACCACGGTCGCGCGCATTCTGGCCAAGTGCCTGAACTGCGAGCGCGGGGTCAGCCCCGAGCCGTGCGGAGTGTGCGCGAGCTGCACGGAAATCGATGCTGGCCGCAGCGTTGATCTGATCGAGGTCGACGCCGCCTCGCGCACCAAGGTTGATGATACGCGGGAGCTGCTCGACAACGTCCAGTATGTTCCGACCCGCAGCCGCTTCAAGATCTACCTGATCGACGAAGTGCACATGCTGTCGGCGCACTCGTTCAACGCCTTGCTCAAGACGCTGGAGGAGCCGCCGCCGCACGTCAAATTTCTGCTGGCAACCACCGAGCCGCAAAAGCTCCCAGTCACGGTGCTGTCGCGCTGCCTGCAGTTCAATTTGAAGCGGCTGTCGGTAACGCTGATTGCCGCGCGGCTTAAGTTCATCCTCGAATCCGAGCAGATCAAGTATGAGCCCGCGGCGATTCAGTTGCTCGCCGAGGCCGGTGACGGGAGCCTGCGCGATGCGCTGTCGCTGCTCGATCAGCTGCTGGCTTTCGGCAATGGCGCGGCGCTCGAGACGGCGGCGCGCGCCATGCTCGGCACGGTGCAGCGCGACTGGGTGGTGCAGCTCGTACAGGCACTGGCCACGGGCGATGCCGCCGCCGTGGTGACAGTAGCCAACGCGCTCGAGCAGTGGTCGCCGGACTACGAGCAGCTGCTGCAGCAGCTGGCTGCGCTGCTTGAGCGGGTGGCGCTGCGACAGCTCGTTCCTGGCTTTGAAGGCGATGAACTGCATCCGCCGGAATTGCTGGCGCCACTGGCCGCTGCACTAGGGGCCGAAGATGTTCAGCTTTTTTACCAGACGGCGATCTGCGGCCGGCGAGATCTCGGGCTTGCGCCCGATCTGCATACCGGCTTTCGCATGACCCTGCTGCGGATGCTGGCTTTCCGACCGGCTGGCGCCGCCCAGGGCGCCATTGGCGGTGGCGCCCGTACCGCCGACCGTGCCACAACGCCGCGGATCACGGCCACCTCGCCGGTGGCAGCCGCGCCGGCGGTAGCCGGAGAAGCCGCAGGCCTGCCGGATTGGCCAAGGCTGCTTGCAGAGCTCGATCTGACTGGCGCGGCGCGACAGCTGGCCGGCCATTGCGTGCTGCTCGGCCATGAGCGCGGGGTGGTGCGTCTGGCAATCGACCCGCGCAGCACCCTGGTGCGCACGCCCGCGATGGAAGAGAAGCTGGCGCAGGCGCTCACGCGCCACTTTGGCGAACGGACGCGGGTGGCCATTGAGCTGCGCGAAGCGCAGGCCGAAACTCCGGCGCAGGCCGCCGAGCGCAACGCCCGGCAATTGCAGCACGCGGCGCGAGCCGCGCTCGAAGCCGATCCAGTGGTGCAGGCACTGCAGGAGCGCTTTGGTGCAAGCATTCATCCCGATTCAGTTCGGCCGGCAAAGCCGGCCTGACCCTGCCGGGCCCGAATCACCGACTGCGATCAGGGGCACCTCATGAACAATATGCTGAAACAGGTGCAGGCGCTGCAGGCCAATATGCAAAAGGCGCAAGCGGAGCTGGTTCAGCTCGAGGTGACCGGTGAGTCCGGCGGTGGCATGGTCAAGGTCACCGTCAATGGCCGCCACGAGGTCAAGCGCGTGCAGATTGAACCGGCGGTCGTGAGTGGGGATCGCGAAATGCTCGAGGATCTTATTGGCGCTGCGGTCAATGACGCGATGCGCCGGGTCGAGGCCGCCTCGCAGGCGAAGATGGCCGGCCTCATGGGCGGGCTGCAACTGCCTGCCGGCTTTAAGTTGCCGTTCTGAGCAGCCGCGGCACCTGATGCGACACTCTCCGGCACTGGCGGGTTTGATTGAAGCGCTGCGGGCACTTCCCGGCGTCGGACCGAAGAGCGCCCAGCGCATGGCTTTTCATTTGCTGCAGGAGGCGCGGCCCGCCGCCCAGGCACTGTCCGGCGCTCTGACTCAGGCGCTCGAGCGCGTGCGTGGCTGCCGCCGCTGCCGGATGCTGACAGAAAGCGAGCTGTGCAGCGTGTGCGCCGATCCGCTGCGCGACAGCGCGGTCATCTGCGTGGTCGAATCCCCGGTCGATGTAATGGCGATCGAGCAGGCCGGCGGCTATCGCGGCCGCTACTTCGTGCTGATGGGGCACCTCTCACCGCTCGACGGCGTGGGGCCCGAAGAGCTCGGCAGCGCGCAATTTGAAGCGCTGCTCGCAAGTGGCGAGATCCGCGAAGCGATCCTGGCAACGAACCCGACGGTCGAGGGGGAGGCGACAGCGCATTTTCTGCGCCAGCTGGTGCGCCAACGCGGCATCGTGGCGAGCCGCATCGCTCACGGCGTGCCAGTAGGCGGGGAACTGGAGTACGTCGATGGCGGTACGCTGGCGCACGCGATGGCCGGGCGCCTCGTGTTGAGCTGAGATCGCGTCGCAGCGTTGCCTCAGCGACCCTGCCGCTGCGCCAGCTCGCGCACCAGCCGCTGCAGGCGTCGATAACTTTCGTAGCGGCGCGGGCTGAGTTGCCGCGCGGCCACAGCCGCGCGGACCGCACAATCGGGCTCCTGCAGATGCCGGCAGTCGGCGAAACGGCACTGCGGCGCAAGCCGCTCGATCTCGACAAAACCAAAGGCCGGCGGCGTAAGGCGCGCGATGGCCGGCGCAAAATCCCGCACGCCCGGCGAATCTATCAGCGCGCCGCCGCCTTGCAGCTGATGCATGCGCGCCGTGGTAGTTGTGTGCCGGCCTTCCTCGCGCCGCACCAGCTCGCCAACACGGGCAGCGCTGCCGGGGATCAACGCTGCCAGGAGCGATGATTTGCCAACGCCGGACTGACCGACCAGCAACGCACATTCACCGTGCAGACTTGCGGTCAGTTCGGTCAGGCCCGTGCCCAGTCGTGCCGAGCATGGCAGCAGAGGATAGCCGGCAGCCGCAAGCGCTTCGAGTTCTGGTCGGTCGCGCTCATCGCAGCCGAGTTCGCACTTGTTCAGCACAATGACGGCGCGAAGCGTCGCACTGCGCGCTGCCGCAAGGTAGCGGTCGACCACAAACAGATCCGGTTGCGGCACCGGCGCGATCACCACCACGAGCAGCGTCAGGTTGGCAGCGACCAGCTCGCCCTCGCCACGGGCACTGCTGCGAAAAAGCGCGGTGCGCCGTGGGTGCACCCGCGTGATGCGAAGTTCCCCGTGCTGCAGATCGTGGCCATAGCTGACTTCATCGCCGCAGACGATCGCCTCATCGCGCCGCAAGGCCCGGGCGGGCATTTCGCTGCCATCGGCGAGGCGCAGTCGCAGCAACCGTCCGTGGCAGGCGACAACTTGGGCTACCGTTGCCGGGGGCGACGACGCAGTAGGCGGTGCGGTCATGGCGTCAGGCGGTGCCAATCCTTGCGACACGGCCGGCAGCGGCCGGCGCTGGCGCGCAATCTAGCACGGGCAACAGCGCGGCGAGCGGCGCGGCCGCCGGGCGCGGTCCTGTTATCATTGTGGTGGCAGTGCGAGGCGCGGCATGAATAGTGACGAGAATCTGATCTGGATCGATTTGGAAATGACCGGGCTGAAGCCGGACGAAGATCTGATCATCGAGCTTGCCACAGTGGTCACCGACAAAGATCTGAACGTGCTCGCCGATGGCCCGGTGTTCGCCGTGCATCAGAGCGAAGCGGTGTTGGCGCGTATGGATGATTGGAATCAGCGCCAGCACGGTGGCAGCGGCTTGCTGGCGCGGGTGCGCGCGAGCGCTGTGAATGAAGCACTGGCCGAGCGTGAAACGATCAGCTTTCTAGCCCCGCACATTAAAGCCGGCGCCTCGCCGATGTGCGGCAACAGCATCTGCCAGGATCGGCGGTTCCTCGCCCGTTATATGCCGCAGCTCGAGCGCTTTTTTCACTACCGCAATCTCGACGTCAGCACGCTCAAGGAACTGGCGCGCCGCTGGCAGCCGGCGGTGGCCGCGGGCTACGCCAAGCAATCAGCGCACCAGGCACTCGCTGATATATATGAATCGATCGGCGAGCTGCGTTACTACCGCGAGCACCTGTTCGTCAAGACGCTGTGACGAATGTCGCTAACTCACCAGCTGGAGCCGGCGCGGCGCGGCTGCGTGCTATATTCGGTTGGTGATCTGTGACAGCAACCTGATCGTCTCGTGGCGCGTCCCGCGGCGCGGGTTTGTCGCGCTAATGGGCCTGTACGAGAGTAATTACCTGCGCTTTGTCCGGCTGGTGGGCGATCTTGGCGCATTGCGCGGCCGGATGAGCTCGCGCGTGCCCGGCGACTGTGAGCTGGTGCTCGAAATGCGCGCACGCGCACCGTACACCAGCGAGCTGGATCTGACCTACCTGCTGCCGGATCCGGCTGCGGCGGCAAGCAGCCCGGCACCGCTCGCCCGGCTGCCGGACCTGCGGCTGCGACTTTATCATGATGCCCATCTGCTCGAGGCGCATGAACGCGGCCAGACCCGGGCTGCGGAACGTGAACTGCAGCAGTGCTGGCGCCGTAACATGATGCTAAATAAGTGGCTTGAGTACTGCACCGAGCGGGGGCACCGATTCGCCGTGGCGGCGACGGGTTAAGCGCCTGCGCAGAAGGTTTTCACGCCATGGATCTGCTGGCGCCGATCGTAAAATTTCTTGACCAACTGGGACTCCTGCGCATCGCGCTCGGGCCTTCGCGGCGCACCGAGGCCGAAGAAGGCCGCGTACTGCACTTGTTCCGCAACCGCGCGGAGCTCAAGAAAGCATTCAGCGGTACTCAGGATGAGTTACTGCGTACCAAGGATCGGGTCAAGCAGCAGGAGGGTGCCACCGCGCGCGTGCAGGAAATGCTCAGCACGCTGGAAGCGCGGCTCGGCCGGCCCGAGACCGCCTATCCGGCGCTGGTGTTTTACCAGCTGCGCGATCTGTGGCAGGCCGGTCACACGCTGCTTGAGCAACTGCTGGTGGATCTGGTCGGGCAGCGCGAGGAGCGCGAGCGCCGGCAGTTTCTGGCCGAGTACAACCGCCAGCAATTCGCCCGCCGGCAAGCGGTCGAGGCCCTTTACGTCGACGCGGAGCGCAAAGCCGTAAGCGAGCGCGGCGCCACGCACGAGCTGGAGCGGGCGCTGGCCGAGCGCAGCCGCTTCTGGCATTACTTCACGCGCCGCAAGCTGCGCCGGCAACTGCAGGCGGCCAACCTGCGGGCGTTGCTTAGCGAGCAGGAGATGGACACCGCCCGCCAGGGCCGCGACGCAGTGCTGGCCGAGCCGGAGCCGGAGTTTCCTGGCTTGTCGGTCGAAGCGCGGCGGGCGATTAACCTGGCGACAATTGCTTACGCCCAGGTGCTCTGCGACCGGCTAGCGCGCACCGGGCTGCTGCAACTTGCAAGCGAAGCAAGCGGGCGGCGTGAACCGCCTGCTGATGATTACGGCGATCGGGCCGGCTGCGAGCGGCTGATCCAGGATATCCAGGGCGCCAGACTGGTATTACAGCAGCGCCAGACGCTCAAGCAAGAGGTGAGCGAACAGGTCGAGACGCTCAAGGGTCGCGCCCGTTATCGCGAGGCGACCGACACGCTGCCGCAGCCAGAAAGCCTGACCACGGTCGAGTCGCTCACCAGCTGCCGCGTGCTAGTGGACGATACCTGGGAGATCTACCACCTGCTGCTGCGCTAACACGCAGCGCTCAGTGGGTGCGCGTCGTGCGCTGGGCGTCGGCGTACTGAGTTCGGCCCGTTTCGCTAGCCAGATCCGCCGCGATTCCGGCAGCCTGCGCCAGCACCACGTCGGGCAGCTCGTCGACCTTCATGTCTTCAGTCGATTTGAGCGGCGTCAGGCCACTGGCGGCGCGCCGGGCGTTTTCCCTCGTCAGACGCTCCTGCTCCTGTGCGGCGCGCTCGCGCTCGCGATCCTTCAGGTTCAGCGACTGCGAACGTTCCTTGCGCGTGCTCTCGAGTGCCGCCAGGCCGTCGAGCAGCCAGCGATAATTGGCGTCGGCGGCTTCACGCTGGCGCTGATCGTGCACCAGCGACGGCAGTTGCGGGGCCAGAGTCGGCAGCTCATGGAAATCGACCGGTGCAATCCGGTCCCAGGGCAGCGGATGGTCTAGCGAGCCTTCGCCGACATCCTTGCCGCTGATTGCCGAAGGCAGATCCATATCCGGCTCGACGCCATGCAGCTGCGTGCTCTCGCCGGTGATGCGGTAGAACTTGCCGATCGTGACCGTGATCTGGCCGTCGGCGGACTGGCTCGACCAGCGATCAAGCGGCACTAGGCTCTGCACGGTGCCCTTGCCGAAGGTGGTCTGGCCGACCACCAGGCCGCGATGATAATCCTGGATCGCGGCGGCGAATATCTCCGAGGCTGAAGCGCTAGTGCGATCGACCAGCACGGTCAGCGGGCCGTTGTAGGCCACGACCGCGTCACTGTCATCGAGCACTTCAATACGGCCATCGCGATCCTTGACCTGAACCACCGGCCCGCGGCCGATGAAAAGTCCCGTCAATGTCGTGGCTTCCTGCAGCAGGCCGCCGCCATCGCCACGCAGGTCAAGTACCAGCGAGTCGATGCCGCCGCCGGCCTGCAGCTCGCCGATCAGCCGGCGCACATCCCGGGTCGTACTGCGGTAATCCCGGTCGCCGGCGGCACGGGCCGCCACGTCTTCATAGAAACTCGGTACCGTAATGATGCCGACGTGTAGCGTGCGATCCTGCAGCTTGATCTCGCGCACCTCTTTCTTGGCGGCCTGGTTCTCCAGCGTCACCTTGCCGCGCACCAGCTCAATGGTCCGCTCTTCGCTCCCCGGCGCCGCGCCGGCCGGCAACAGCTGCAGGCGCACCACCGTGCCGCCCTTGCCGCGGATCAGCTGCACGACCTCATCGAGCCGCCAGCCGATCACTTCCTGGCTGGTGCCTTCGTGACCTTGACCGACCGCTATAATCCGGTCATTCGGATGGATGGTGCCGGCCGCGGCCGCGGGTCCGCCCGGCAGCAGCGAGCTGATCGTCACGTAATCATCGATCAGCTGCAGCGAGGCGCCGATGCCCTCGTAGCTAAGGCTCATCTGAATGCGATATTCCTCGGAATTGCGTGGTGAAAAATAGGCCGAGTGCGGATCGTAGGCCGCGGCGTAGGCGTTCATCAGCGACTCGAACACATCATCGGCGCCGACCTGCTCGGCGCGGGTCAGTACCCGCTGGTAGCGCTTGCGCAGCACGACGACGGCGTCCGGCCATTTTTTGCCGGTCAGCATCAGCGACAACGCGTCGGCCTTGACGCGCTTGCGCCACAGTTCATTGAGCTCGCTATCGTCCTTGGCCCACGGCGCCTTGTCGCGATCAAAGGTGTATTGCTCGTTAACAGTCCAGTCCGGTTCGGTATCGAGCAGCTCGAGTGCGTAGTGCATGCGCTCGCGGTTGCGCACCTGAAACCGGTCGAAGATCGCGAATGCCGCGTCGATCTGGCCGGTGTGAATCATGGTGTCGAAAGCGCCGCGCCAGCGGTCGAATTCGGCGATGTCGGCGGCCGTGAAGTAGCCGTGCTGGCTATCGAGGGTGCTGAGAAAGCGATCGAGTACTTGCGGGGAAAAAGCCGCGTCGATGGCTCGGTGGCTGTAGTGAGCCTGCTCGAGGATGCTGGCAATCCGCGGCGCCAGCACGCGCTCGCGGGTCGTGGGTCGCAGCGCGCCGTCAGGCAGTAGGTCCGGGTTGCTGAGCACGCCGGTCGAGCCGGTCGCCGCGAGCACAATCAGGCACGTACCCAACAGCGCGGTGCGGGTCAGGATGCGGGCAGGAATCAGGGGCGATCGGGGCATGCGGTCTACCGGTGTGTCGTTTCGGTTAAGCTTGAGGCGGGCAGTGTGACATTTTTACCGCTCCTGCGGCAGGGCCTGGTCGATATCACGGGTTGCTGGCGCGACGTGACAGAATATCGGCAAAGGCGGGTTCCGGCATGCGGCCCTGGCTGGTGGTGTTGCTGATTATTACCGGCTCGGCGATTGCCATTTCGGTGTCGCTGAGCATGGCCGCCGTGGTCTTCTGGCTGTTGCCGGAGTACGCCGTGCGCCTGGAGCCCGAACGGCTGCCGCTGCTGCACGGTCTGGCCTGGTCGTGGGCGCTGACGGTGATCGGCGCGTTCAGTTTAGTGGGCGAAATCCGCAGGCGGCGTTGGCGCTGGCCAGTGCAGGGGGTACTAGGCGTGCTGATGGTGGCGATGGCCTGGGTGTTCTGGCCCGCCTGAGCAAACCGGATCTCAGCGGCGCCCGTTCTGGCTCCAGGGATTGCGCACTTTCTTGCCGCAGCGCGCCTCGTAAGGATCGACGCCCGCATCGCGCTGGCGCGTCCCCGGCAGTGGGGCCTGAATCAACAACGCGAGCTTGACCCGCTGCACCAGATGTTCGAGCGGCGCCGTGTCGTCCACGACCGTCTGTACAATGCGCCGCCCTTCTAATTCGATTCGATCCATTACCAAATTACCCCTGCTGCCGATTGAACAATAGGCACTGTCACCGTTTCGCGACATTTTCGCATGGGCAGCGACCTGGTCGGTCAGAATTCGACAAAATGTGTGACGGACTGCACAGATTCGTGCCGCCACGGCGGATTGAGTCAAATCGTAGCTTAAGGCGCCCGGCGGGCGAGCCGGCGGCTCAGGCGTAGGAATAAGATGAACAGATACGGGCCGAGCGCGATGAACCAGAACGGCTCGGATCCGGCCGCGAGACCCAGAAAGAAATCCCGCCACATGGCGAACAGTCCGCCGTTGGTATAGGGGCCGAGTACGCCGCGACCGGCCACCCAGATCAGCGCCGGCACAATGATCACGCCAATGGCAAGGCAGATGCCTGCCCGCTTAAATTCGGCGCGGCTGCCGCGATACTCCGACCAGCCCCGGATGCTCCAATTCATCAGCTCTTGACCTCTGGCAGCGAACGCCGGCGCCGTCCGACGCGGCTATCCGGGCATAATACCTGCCGTGGACACCCTTCGAGCAGCCGTTATCGGCGTCGGCTACCTGGGCCGCTTTCACGCGCAGAAGTACGCCGCGCTGCCCGATTGCCGCCTGGTGGCGCTGGTGGATCCGCGCTCCGAGGCACTCGAGCCGCTGGCCCGGGAGCTTGGTACGGCCGCCTACAGCGATTTCCGGCAGCTGCCCGGAAAGGTCGATGTCGTCAGCATCGTGACGCCGACCCCGCTGCATTTCGAGATTGCCGATTTCTGCCTCGAAGCCGGCCTGCACGTGTTGCTGGAAAAGCCGATCACGGAAACCGTCGAGCAGGCGCAGCGGCTGATCGATACCGCGCGGCGCCGCGGGAAGGTGCTGCAGGTCGGGCACCTCGAGCGCTTCAACCCGGTCATTGTCGGCGCCGAGGCCATGCTCACGACGCCGGGCTTCATCGAATGCCACCGGCTGGCGCCGTTTCGCGAGCGCGGCACCGACGTCAATGTCGTGCTCGACCTGATGATCCATGACCTGGATCTGGTGCAAAGCATTGCCGGGAGCGAGGTGGTTTCGCTCGATGCAATTGGTACGCCAGTGTTTTCGCGCGAAATCGATATCGCCAACGCCCGGATCCGTTTTGCCAATGGCTGCGTTGCCAATGCGACGGCCAGTCGCGTGAGCCTCAAGACCGAGCGTAAACTGCGCATCTTCCAGGGCGATGCGTACCTGTCGATGGACCTGCACCAGAAAATTCTCACGGTGATCCGCAAACTCGATCCGCTGCCGCCGAATGCACCGCTCCCGGTCAGCATTCAGGAGCAGTCCTTTGAGCCAGGCGATGCACTGGCCGCTGAAATCGAGGCATTCCTGGCGAGCTGCCGCGGCGAGCGCCCGGTCGCGGTCTCGGGTGAGGCAGGCCTGCGGGCACTGCGCATGGCGGTGGCGATTACCGAAGCGGTCGGCCGGGTGGCCCGGTGAGCGCCGGGCGGACGGTGCAGGTCGCAGCGACCCAGTTTGCCTGCAGCTGGGACCTGGCCGCGAACCTTGACCGGGCCGAGCAGCTGGTACGCGAGGCGCACCGCGGCGGCGCACAGCTGGTGCTGCTGCAGGAGCTGTTCGCCACGCCGTATTTTTGCATCGAGCAGGATCCCGGCTATCTGCGGCTCGCGGAGCCTGCCGATCAAAGTCCCTTACTGCAACGCTTCCAGGCACTCGCACGCGAGCTTGGGGTAGTGCTGCCCGTGAGTTTTTTCGAGCGGGCGCACAATACCTACTTCAACTCGCTCGCCGTTTTTGATGCCGACGGCACGCGGCTCGGCGTCTACCGAAAATCCCATATCCCCGACGGACCCGGTTACCAGGAGAAGTTTTACTTCAGTCCCGGCGACACGGGGTTCCGGGTCTGGGACACGCGGGTCGGTCGCATTGGCGTCGGCATTTGCTGGGACCAGTGGTTCCCGGAGAGCGCGCGGGCGATGGCCCTGCTCGGGGCCGAGCTGCTGCTGTACCCGACCGCCATCGGCAGCGAGCCGCCGCCGGCGCCGCCTGTCGATTCGCGCGGCCACTGGCAGCGGGTTCAACAGGGTCACGCCGGTGCCAATCTGATGCCGCTGGTGGCGTCAAACCGAATTGGTGTCGAGCGCTCCAAGCAGAACCCCGAGGGGTTGCATATCAGGTTCTACGGCAGCTCATTTATCGCCGATGCCCACGGCGCTTTGGTATGCAGTGCATCAGAAGACCAGCAGCAAGTCATCAGCGCGAAATTCGACCTCGATGCACTGCGCCGGCAACGTGACGGCTGGTTCCTGTTTCGCGACCGGCGGCCGGAGCTGTACGGGCCGATCGGCACATTCGGGGGTTAGCCAATTCATTTGCAGTTCAAACAGTAAAGAAAATATACTGATTTTCATGCACACGGCCGACCAAGGATTGGAGGCGCGATGACGGAAATGGCTGCCGGCGGACACCCGGGCGCGGTATCGGGGCGGCAGCGTGCGCATCGCGCGGTCGAGAAGGGCGCGGAACGTGCGCGCGGCGCCAAAGTTGATCTGGCCTGTTTGACCCGGCTGCTTGGTTATAACCTACGGCGCGCCTATCAGATGTCCTGGCGCGTTTACGTCAGCACCATTGGTGAGAGTAAATTGCGACCCGGCCTGTTCAGCATGCTGATGCTGGTGCGGGCCAATCCCGGCATTGCGCAGATAGAACTTGGCACGCACCTAGGGGTCGACAAGGCGAGCGTGGTCGCGTTGCTCGATCGTCTGGAGCATTCTGGCCTGATCGAGCGACGCCGCTCGACGCGCGATCGGCGCCGGCAGGGTATTTTCCTTACCGCCGCCGGCGGCGCCGAACTCGAATCGCTTGCCGTTCAGGTGAAGCAGGTCGAAAAGCAAATGAATGCGCGCTTCAACCGCGCCGAGTACGAGCAGCTGCTCGAACTGCTGCAGCGCCTGTACGCCTAAGCGTCGCGCCGGCTCAATTGGCCGCGCCGGAGTTCAGCGCCTGCGCCAGCGCCGCTGTCAGCGG
>DASWBL010000067.1:0-15048 GCA_036390615.1 Steroidobacteraceae bacterium
CCCAACGCCGGTACGATCACGACGTCCCACTCCAGTCCCTTGGCGCCGTGCATGGTCAACATCTGCACCGCGTGCGTGTCGGCGCCGGCCGCCGCGTGCAGCCCGGCAGCGAGTGCATCAATTTGTCCGGCTGCCAGCGCCTCGGATTGCGGCGCCTCGGCCAGCGCCTCGATTAACGCTCGCGCGTCCTCTAGATCGGCATCGTCGGCGGCGAGCGCCGGTCCGCCGAGGCGCAACCAACAGCGATCGGTCCGCAGCCATAACGGCTCATGGCGCTCAATCCCATCGATCGCAGGCGCCAGTGCCGCGCGCAGCCGCTCCACGCCGCGGCGCGCTGCCGGCTCGAAATCGGCTATTCGCTGCGGCTCACTGAGCGAATCCCATAGAAGAGCTGAAGATTCCGCCAGTCGCTGCATCTCAGCGACAGTCAGCCCGCACCACGGTGCGCGCAGCAGCGCAAGCCACGCGGGTCGATCGGCCGGATGCTGCAGGGCGCGGGCCAGAGCGACCAGATCGCCAACCAGCGGGCGGCTGCCCAGCGGTTCGAGATCGACGCCCCGTACGGGAAATCCGGCCGACACCAGTGCCGTGCGGATCGGGCCAGCGTGCGCTCGCCCCGGCACAAGCACGGCGATAGTGCAGTTCGGCTGCACCGCGCGCGCATCGCGCACGACCTTTACAATGCGCTGCGCCTCGCTGGCAGGTCGGTCATCGGGTAGCGCATGCACAGCAATATTGCCCGGCATGTTTTCGTCCACCGGCAATGCTGCCAAGTGACGCACGCCCGCCAAGCGCGCATCGTCGACCTTCGGGAACAGTTCTGCGAACTGCGCGTTGACCCAGTCGACCAACTTCGGCGCAGAACGGAAGTTGCGCCGTAGCTCGAGCCGATCCAGGCGCAGTGCGCCGAGGCCGTAGTCGCGCACCTGCAGGAACAACCCAACCTCGGCCTCGCGGAACTGATAAATAGACTGCATCGGATCGCCGACCGCGAATACGGTCCGCCCATCTCCCTGCTCCCAGCCCGCGGTCAATGCCCGCAGTAACTGCACCTGCTCGATCGAGGTATCCTGAAATTCGTCAATCAGGATGTGGCGGATGGCAGCGCCAAAGCGCAACGCAAGATCCGTCGGCTCACCTTCGGTCAGCAGTGACTGGCGCGCCGCACCGGCGACGTAGGCGTAATCGACTCGTCGGGTTGCGGCAAATACCAAGTGCAGCTGTGCAGCTGCGCTGCGCAGCAGCGCGGCGAGTGCCCGCAGCGCCGGTACATCATCGGCAAGCGACGCAGGCTCCGGCAGCAAGCGCGCTTCCGCCAGCAGCTGTTCTAGCTGCGGCCGCCGCTGCAGCGCTTCGAGCCACTCGATCGCCCGCGCTTTTAGCGCCTTTTGCGTCGCTTCAATACCCTGTCGCTTAGTCAGTTGCTTCCGCCACTGGTCTTCGCGGGTCAGGGCGAACTCGGAGATCTCTCGCCAGCGCGGCAGATCAGCGGGCTCGGCACTGAGCGGCGCTGCGCCGGCGGCCTGCCACGCCCTCCAGCCAGCAGGAGGATCACCGGGTGGAGCTTCCTTAAGCAGTTGCCGGATAAGCGCGACGCCTTGCTGTAGAAGCGGCTCGCTCAGCGCGGCCGCAGCGGTGGTCAGCGCTTCGCGCACCACGTGCTGCACGCTCGCGGCGACTTGGCGGTCCAATTCTGGATCGGTGGCGCCCAGCACCCGCGGCAGCCAATGGGCTCGTTCCGCCAGCATCTGGCTGAGCAGCTCCTCGAGCCTCTCCCAGCGATTGTCAAGACGCACCAGCAGCAGGTCGAGCGCCGCTGCGGACTCGGGCTGCTGCAGCGCGGCGAGCAGCGTGTCGCGCGCCGCGCGCCGGTAAAGTGCCGTCGCCGGCAGCGTCAATTGCAGTTCGGCGCCCGCCCGCGCCGCAACCGGCAGCTGCGCCGCCAGCGTGAAGTTCAGCGAATCGATCGTCTGGATCCGAAGCTGCGAAGGCTGGGCGAGCAGCTCCCAGCCACGCTCGTGGCTGCGTCGCAAGGCAGCCACCGCGGGAACGAACTCTGGTTTGTCGCTGCCCTCGCCGCCAGCGGCGCAGGACAATGCCCGCAGCACCCGCGCGCGCATCCCGGCGGCTGCTTTGCGCGTGAAGGTGATAGCCAGTACCTCTTCAGGCACGCTCGCGTGGGCCAACAGTGACAGAAAACGGCACACCAGCACCGTGGTCTTGCCGGATCCTGCCGGCGCCTGCAGCAGCACCGAGCGTTGCGGATCGAGCGCTTCGCGCCGCGCACGCTCGTCGGCGGCCAGCGCAGTGGCGGATTCGTCATTCATCGTCGCCAGCCTCAAGCAGTTCCGCGCCGTCAGGCGCCGAGCCAATGCGACATGCCAGCGGCAGGTGACAGTGACGGCAAACTCCCGGCAACGGCTGTACGTCGGCGCGGCCAGCGACAAACTCTGCCGCGAGCCCTTCGATCAGCTGTGCCCAATGAGAAAGCATCTGTGGCCAGCTGCGTTCGCCGGCGCGCGGCGCGCCGACGCCGGGCAATCGATCAGGCTGGTCGGCGAGGCCCCTCCAGTTGATCGCTCCGGTTTGCACGTGAAGCGCGGCCACCGCTGCCACTTGCTCGCCCACCGCCACTGCATAAGCGAGCAGCTGCGGCCGCTCGGGTCGCTCCGAGAAGGCTTGGAAGCTTTTCGCTTGGCCGCTTTTGTAATCGATCACTGCGAACCGATCGTCAGCCAAGCGATCGACCCGATCGAGTCGCAGATTCACGGCGTGCCCGGCGAGCGTCAGCAGCCTATCGCGTTCCAACGCCTCAATGACAAATTCCGCCCGCTCGCGCTCGAGCTCGAGCACTTGGCCGAGCAAACCGGCGACGCGTCGCGCTTCGATGTCGAAAAGCCGCGCCTCCCCGGGCCAGGCGGCGCGAGCCCGCTCTGCGGCAACAGCCTCATGGGCGAAATTGGCTAACAGAGAATCCAGCTCCGACGAGCGCGCCAGCAGCCCCGCTCGCCCGCCGAGTTCCTGCCACAACAATTCCAGCGCACGGTGCAAGATTCGGCCGCGCACCAGCGCGTTTATGCCCGGAGACGGCTCAGGTAAAGGCTCGGCGCCGAAGCGCAGCTGCGCGCAGGCCCGGAACGGGCACTGCGACTGCAGCTCCAGCACCTTCGTGCCACGCGGCAATGCCTGTCCCACTGGCCAGGGAGTCGCCTGGACATCATTGCGCTCAACCGGCTGCGCCTGTCCGCGCAGGAACTGCGTCAGCGGATCGACACCGCTAGGTAAAGTCGCTGTGTCTGCGCCACGCAGCCACGGGCTCGGCGAGCATTCCACATCGTCGACGCGTTGCGCAAAACTCAGTACCAGCTCACCGGCGCAGGCGCGCCATTGCACCAGGCATTGCGCCGCGAGTTGTAGCTGGCCTGCAGCGCTGGCCTGCGGAATCCCTGCTGCGCGTTGCAAGGACAGTGGAATAAATGGGTCGGGCGTCGCCGGCGGCGGCCACTGTTCGGCCGACAACCCGGCAACCCAGATGCCCTCGTAGTGCACGAGCGGATCGCCAAGCTGGTCGGTCACCGTTATTGCGACATCCTCGCTGGCAGGCTCAAAGGCGCGGCGGCCAGCGAGATCGGCCAGCAGCAGCGCCGCCGCACGGCCGCTGAGCGGTCCACACAGCGGACCCAGCAATGCGAATTCTCCGACCAACTCGAGGAACCGGTCACGGCTCTGTTGCGCCGTACTGCCTAGCGCGCCTGCGCCCGGCCAGCCGACCCGTTGCAGCAACGCGGCAAACTGCTCAGCCCACCAGCGCGGCGGCTGAAGATTTTGTGCCGGCAGCGCGAGGGCGGCACGAAGGGCCAACAGCGCCGCGCGCGCCGCACCGGGCATGGAAGCCTGGCTCTGAATCACACGATCGAGCAGCAGGACATCAAATTGATGCTCGCCCTGCTCGCGCAGCCAAAGCTCCAATGCCAGCAGCGAGGACTGCGGCGCGCAGGCCAGCCAGGGGCTGCGCAGCAACGCGGCAAATTCCGAAAATTCCAGCGTAGCGACCGCAAGCGTAAGGGCCGCCAGCGCCATCGCGATCAGCCCCTGTTCGGCCAGCGGCCGGCCACCTTCGATGGCAAACAGTGGTTCGGCCTCGTGCCCCGATAGGATCTGCGCCGGCGCCAGCGTGCGGTCGAGAACGGCCGTGAGCGCAGCGCGGCGCCGCGCCAGATCCGGCAGCACCAGCAGCAACCGTGCGCTGGGCTGTCGCTGCAGCCAGATGCGGGCCCAGTGCGCCGCGCGTTGCAGCTCATCCTGCGAGTCCAGCGCCGCCTGCCGGGTGGCCTCGATTGCGATGTCGCTGTCGTCTGCAGTAGCCGATTGCCAGAACTCGGCGCCGAGCGCGATGAGGTCGCGCCGCCATTTCGGTCCGGGCGCGCCAAATCCTGCTACCGTGAGCGCCCCGGTTGTTCGCCGCGCCGGCAATAGTGGCAGCGCCATCTCAAGTTCAGCGCAGCGTGAAACAAAGCTGCGCCGGGCGCGCAGCAGCACGGCGGCCTCTTCGGTCGGCGCCGCGCGTAGCGGCAGCTCCCATTCGTCCAGCAACGCGCTGGCGCGCGCAATGCCCGCGGTCAGGGAATCGGCCAGCAGCAGGCCATTATCAGCGGTGGCCTCGCGCACGGCCTCGCGCCACAGCCACCATTGCGCAGTCGGCGAAAGCTGCCGCAGCTGCCCGCCCTCATCTTCCAGAAGCGCGGCTTCGCGGTCCAGCCACGCGGTCCATGCGAACGCATCGGGGCTTGGCCAGGCGGTGCGGCCCGATGCCAGCGCCGCACGCGTGAAGCTCAAGCGCAGGGCTGCGGCTCGCTGGGCGCTCGGCACCACTACCGTGCCGCGCTCCAGTCGTTGCAAAATAGCCTTATTATTACCTGTCAATTCAATAGATTATTGAACTAATTTCAAGTTCTTTTGAAGCGATCTTTGGCGCTCAGCACGTTGTCGTGCTCGCCGCTGCGGCTCGCATAGCCACGGAGCAGCTCCTCAATCCGCTCGAACACCATTCGCAGGGTTGGCGCATCCGGCAATGTCGTGACCCGAAAATGCGTGCGGTAAGGCACGTTGAAGCTGACCCCTGGAGCGACCAGCACATGCTTTTGCTCCAGCAGGTCGAGCGCGAACTGCTGATCGTCGAAATCCGGCAGCTCATGCCGATCGATGCCAACGAAGCCGTACATCGCGCCATTGGGCGGATCGAGCCGCAGCCATTGGCTGCGCGCGACGGCTTCAAGGATTGCGCGCCGCGACTCGTACATGCGCCCACCGGGGCTGACCAGTTCGCGGATGCTCTGATGGCCGCCGAGGGCGGTCTGCACCGCCCACTGCGCAGGCACGTTGCTGCACAGGCGCAACGAACTGAGCAGCTCGAGCGCCTGCAGATAATCGCCCGCACCCTTGGTGCGCCCGGAAAATGCCACCCAGCCGACCCGGTAGCCGCAAGCACGGTAGACCTTGGACAGGCCCGACAGCGTCGCACACAGCGTTTCGCGCACCAGCGTCGCCATGGGCACGAATTCGGCGCCATCGTAGGTCATCTGGTCGTAGATCTCGTCGCTGAACACGACCAGCTGGTGACGCTCGGCCAGTTGGGCCAGCGACTCGAGCACGTGGCGCGGCCAGACGGCGCCGGTCGGATTGTTCGGGTTGATGATCACGATGGCGCGCGTGCGCGAGGTGACCAGCGCTGCGACTTCGGCCGGATCCGGCAGAAAACCGTTTTCCGGGCGGCACGGATAGTGCACCGCGTGGCCGCCGTTGAGATTCACCGCCGCGGTCCACAGCGGATAATCAGGGCTCGGCACCAGCACTTCCTCGCCCTGATTGAGCAGCGCGCGCAGCACCAGGTCAATCAGTTCGCTGACCCCGTTGCCAATGAATACTTCTTCAGCACTTACTCCGCTGACTCCGCGGGCCTGCTGCTGCATCACTACTGCTTCACGCGCCGGGAAGATGCCTTTCTGATGACAGTAGCCCTCGGACTCGGCCATGTTCTCGATCATCGCCAGCCGCATGGTCTCGGGCGTGCGAAAACCAAACAGCCCGGGATTGCCGATATTCAGCGAGACAATCTCGTAACCCTGACGCTGCAGCTCGTGCGCGCGGCGGGCGAGGCGCCCACGAATCTCGTAGCGCACATTCTTGAGCGATTCACTGGGTCGGATTGGCGTATCAGGGTTCATACGCGCGCAGCATACCTGCCTGGGCCGGCCGGTGCCGCACAACCGGTCGCAGCTGACACCGGCCGCCGCCGGCGGTCAGCTCAGAGCTGGCTGAGGATGTTCTCGGCCGAGGAGACCTTGAACTGGCCCGGCGCTTCGATGTCGACCTTTGCAGCAACACCGTTGTCCACAACAATGGCAAAGCGCTGGCCGCGCATACCCATGCCGTGGCCTTTGGCATCGAGCTCCAGTCCGAGCGCGCGCGCGTACTCGCCATTGCCGTCGGCCAGCATCTTCACAGAATCACCGACGTTGACACTCTTGCCCCAGGCGTTCATCACGAATATGTCGTTAACGGCCATGCAGGCGATGGTATCGATGCCCTTGGCCCGCAGCTCCCCGGCCAGTCTGACGAAGCCAGGCAAGTGTTTGGCATCACAGGTCGGCGTGAATGCGCCCGGAACAGATACCAGCACTACGCGCTTGCCGCTGAACAGCTCATCGGTAGTGAGATCCTTCGGGCCCTGCGGACCCATGACCTTGAATTTGCCTGCCGGCATTTTCTCACCGACCTTGATGCTCATGATGGGCTCCTTGGGCTGTCAGCTGCTTTCAGACGTCAATTGAACGCGCGCCGCACGTTGAATTCGCGGCAACGCCGCGGCTCAGCGCATCGGGAATGTACTGCGCCGCGGTCCGCGCTTTGGGCGCCGCCGCGGTGACCGCGCCGCTCAGGAATGCGTGGCCAGCTGCCAGAGCTTGGCGAGCCGCACGTACTTCGGATCGCCGCTGACCTTGCCGAACGCCTTGCCGGCCTCCGCGGCATTTTTCTGCCGCGCGCGGGCAATACCCAGCAGCAGATAGGCCTCATTCGGGCGCTTCAGCGAGCCTTTTGCGATCCCGGCATCGATAGCATCGGCCGCCTTGTCCGGCATGCCAAAGCCAATGTAGGCCGCCCCGATCTGCACCAGCGCATCGCCAGTGGCCGCGGCCTGCGCGTCCTTCTCGTTCTTGGCCATCGCGGCGCGGTCAGCGGCCGCCGCCTTGCGCGCAGTATCCAGCAGGCGCTGGTTGCGCTCGACGTCGTGCGCGTCGCTGTACACCTTCTTGTTAAAGGCCTGCTCCATCACTGTCTGGGCCTCGCCGGGGTTGCCCTGGTCGAGCGCGATCTGCGCCATCTCGGTGAAATCAGCGGGCTGATTCAATATGCCGACTTCAGCCTTCAGTCGATAGATGTTGATCAGCAGCCGGTCGTCATGAATATTGCCGGTCTGCAGCGACACCATTGCGTTTTGCCAGTATTCGGGCTTCGGATACAGCGCCACCAGTTTGTCGAGCGCCCGGCCAGCTGACGCATCGTCCTTGAGTTTGCTGCTGACTTCCCAGTAAAAAACCAGCACCTTCTCGTCGGGCTTGTGCCCGCCCTGGTCGGCGCGGTTGATCAACTCCAGAAACTGAACAGCCGAATCCTTCAGCTTGTTGTCGATGTAATAGATCTGGCCCAGGGTCTTGACGGTTTCATCAGAACTATCGCCAGCCTTGATTGCATCCAGTGCGAATTCCTCGGCCTTTGGATAATTCTTCTGCTGCAGATTGATGCTCATCAGCGCCTTGTACATCGACAGCTTGCTGGCGGCGGGCGTGTACTGGGACTGGGTCAGCTGCTCGAGGTAAGGCGCCGCGGCGACCGGATCGTTCTGCGGCACGTAGATCTGCTCATAAAGATAAGCCAACACGAACTGGTCGTAGGGAGTCTTATCCGGTATCGCATCGGCCTCTTTCAGCTTGGCCAGCGCTTCAGTGTATTTTTTTGCCTGAACGGCTTCCTGAGCAGCCTTCAGCGGCTTGGCCATCGCCTTGCTGACCTGTGGCCCCGACGGCTCGTCGGCGGCGGCGTAACCGACCGCACCCAGCATCAACACCAGAGCGGCGATAGTCAAAACCTGTCGACTCATAACTCGATTCCTGATGCCAAGCGGATAAGAGATTTGAATGCGGCAGCCGCTCAAAGGTTCCCGGTCGGGCCAGCTGCTTTAATTGGCGAATTCCGTCGTATTTACGAAACCGATCTTGGTCATGTGGTTGCGCTGCGCGGCGGCCAGCACCTTGGCCACCATGTCGTAATGCGCCCGCTTATCAGGCCGCAGGTGAATCTCGGCTTGCGGATCCTTTGGGGCTTCCTGGCGGAAATACCCGTCCAGATCGGAGAGCACGACCTTGTTGCCGTTCCAGTAGATGCTGTCGTCAAAGTCGATATCGAGATTGATGGTCTCGGGCAGCACGAGCGGGGGTGGCTGATCCGGCCGTGGCAGCGGCATGTCGAGCTTGACCGCGTGGGTCTGGATCGGCAGCGTCATGATGATCGTGACCAGCAGCACCAGCATGACGTCGATCAGCGGGGTCGTGTTGATGTCGCACATCACACTCCCTTCGTCACCACCTACGCTCATTGACATGTTGTCGTCACTCCAAAATTGTCAGGCAGCCGCTCCGCAATGGCCACATTCAAAACGCCTACGCGCCGCCGCCCGGCACCGCTCAGCGACCCAGACCCCGGTCGGGTTCAGTAATGAATCCGACCTTGATGATGCCGCCACGCTGAATCGAGTACAGCACGCGGCCAATCGCCTCGTAGCGCGCATCCCGGTCACCGCGAATGTGGAACTCGGGCTGCGGCACCTTGACGGCTTCTTGCACCACCTTCTGGATCAGGACATCCCGGTCCGGAACCGCCAGATTGTTCCAGTAAATGTTGCCGTCCGAATCAACGCTGATGTTGATGTTCTCCGGTTTCGTGATGGTGGGAATATTCACCGCCTTGGGCAACGTCACTTTCACCGATTTCGTCAAGATCGGGATCGTGATCAGGAAGATGATCAGCAGCACCAGCATCACGTCCACGAGCGGCGTGGTATTGATGTCGGCCATCGGGACGGCCTCACCGCTCTCACTTTCCATTCCAACTGTCATCGACATGGTGTTAGCACCTCGAATCCGTTAGGCCAGGCGATGCGTTCGCTTACTTGGCGGGCTGCGCGCCCATGCCGACGCGCGCGCCACCCACCAGGTAGGCATGCAGATCGCCGGAGAAATTCTTGATGCTGTCCTGAATGCCCTTGTTACGACGCAACAGCCAGTTGTAGCCGAGCACCGCGGGCACCGCGACCATCAGGCCGATGGCGGTCATGATCAGCGCCTCGCCGACCGGGCCGGCCACCTTGTCGATGCTGACCTGACCGGCGACGCCGATGTTGATCAGCGCCTTGAGGATGCCCATGACCGTGCCGAACAGTCCGATGAACGGTGCGGTTGAGCCCACCGTGGCGAGGAACGCCAGGCCGCCTGAGAGCTTGCTGTAGACATCTTCGGTGGCGCGCGACAGCGACAGCGTGATCCACTCGTGCAGATCAATGCGGTCGGTCAACCGGCCTTCGTGATGCGAAGCCGAACGCAGGCCGTCCTCGGCGATGTAGCGAAAGTCATCGCCCTTGCCCAGCCGCTCGACCCCTTCCTTGAGCGAAGGTGCGGTCCAGAACTGCTTTTCCACGATCTTGGCCGATTTCTTCATGCCGCGCTGTTCCCACAGCTTGGTCAGCATGATGAACCAGGAGCCCAGCGACATGATCGCCAGAATCACCAGCGTCGAGCGGCTGACGATGGTCCCATCAAACCAGAGCCCGGCGAGCCCATAAGGGTTTGCGGCGGCGGCTGGGGTGGCGACCGGGGCGGCGGCATCCGTCTGGGCCAGCGCCACGCCACCAGCGAGCACGACGCTCGCCAGCATGAGTTTGATGAAGGTCTTCATTATGGTCTTCCTCTTTAGCTTCTTTAGTTCAGATCCGGCGCGGGTGCCGGCTTTCGTTGTTAATCGAGTCCTTTGATCCCTGTCAGTGGCAGTACCGGCACCTGCAATTACTTAACCAGCTTGAACGTGACCTTAAGCGGCTTGCACGAATGAATTGGCTTGCCCTCCAAAGTGCCGGGCGTCATTCTGTTTTCGACCACCATCCGAACTGCGGCCGCGTCCAGGCGCGCGAAACCGGAACTGGTGGTCACCGACGGCTGGCCATCGTACTTGCCATCGGGATTGACGCACGCACTCAAAACTACCGAGCCTTCCTCTTCCAAGCGCTTGGATTGATCCGGGTAGTAATCCTGCGGATTCGGAACTTTCACAAACTGCGCTGGCTTGGAAGGCACCATCGCGACCGGTCGCGGCGGCGGCGGCACGGGCTTGTCGGTAACAGTGATGGCCGGCGCCTCTACCGGTATCGAGATCTGAATGATCGGTGGCGGCACTTGAATTTGTGGCGGCGGCGGCAGGTCGAGTTTTGGCGGCGGCGGCGGTTTATCGTCGGCTTTCTTCTCGTCGATGATGTTGACTTTCACATCCTCGGTGATGGCATGGAACGCCCGCTGCGCCAGTCCGGTGGCCAGTCCCCAGATGATCCCGAGGTGAATCAGGACGATCGCAGCAAATCCGACCACCATGCGTTTGGTATAGCCGGCATCGCGTTGACGATAGGTAGCCATAGGTGACGATGATCTCTTCTTTAAGTGTTCAGATCTTGTGACTTAAGATGTCCGGCCCCAAAGCACTGATCATTGCCGCCGGTCATCCCGGTGCGCACAGCAAAGATCCGCTTAACCCTCAACCCCTCAATCCCGTTCCCGGTGTCCGCAGCGACCGCGCAGTGGCACTGCTGCAGTCCCGCCCTCAATTATTCTGCTCCGACCGGTCAGTCTTGCAAAGCCTTCTTCGCTGGCCGAAATTCTCCGGGCAGCGCCTTTTCGGCCATCTTCTTCATCGCGCGGCGGGGGCTCCGCACAAGCCACCCAAGCGGCTATGTGCCTCATTTTCCGCAGTTCGATGAACTTTAGCCGCAACTTAGGACGCTGACAACTGCAAAAGCGGCTCAGCCGCCGGTTATCGCACCCAGCGAGGCACTGCTGACCACTCGGGCGTATTTGGCCAGCACACCGCGCGTGGCAAACGGCCGCGGCGGTTTCCAGGCCTTGCTGCGGCGCTTCAACTCGGCAGCACCCAGCTCAACATCAATCCGACGCTTTTCAGCATCTATTGTTAAACGATCGCCGTTGCGCAGCAGGGCGATGGGTCCGCCGACGGCTGCTTCCGGGGAAACATGGCCGACAACGAAGCCGTGACTGCCGCCCGAAAATCGCCCGTCGGTGATCAGGGCGACCGAACCGCCAAGACCTCTGCCGGTTATTGCGCTGGTGGGGCTCAGCATCTCGCGCATTCCGGGCCCGCCCCGTGGCCCCTCGTAACGTATGACCACGACGTCGCCGGCCTTAACCTTCCCCGCCAAAATGGCGGCGGTGGCGCGCTCCTCACCATTGAACACCCGTGCGCGGCCGGCAAAACGCGTGCCTTCCTTGCCGCTGATCTTGGCCACCGCACCCTCGGCGGCGAGGTTGCCGTACAGCACGACCAGGTGGCTGCTCCTTTTAATAGGGTCCGACAGCGGCCGGACGATGTGCTGGCCGGCCGGATAATCAGAGACGCCGGCGAGATTGTCCGCCACGGTCCGTCCGGTCACGGTCAGGCACTCGCCGTGCAACAGCCCAGCATCCAGCAGGCGCTTCATCAATGGGCGTATGCCGCCGATCGCCACGAGTTCCGACATCAGATAATGGCCACTCGGCCTGACGTCGGCCAGCACCGGCACGCGCCGGCCGACGCGCGTGAAATCATCGAGCGTCAGGCGCACGCCGGCCGCATGGGCGATGGCGAGAAGATGCAGCACTGCATTGGTTGAGCCGCCCAGGGCGATGGCCACCGTGATGGCGTTTTCAAAGGCCTGGCGCGTCAGGATATCGGAGGGCCGGATGCCCAGCCGGATCAGATTCATCACCGCTTCGCCAGCGCGGCGACAGTCATCGAGCTTGCGATCGCCGACCGCCTCCTGCGAAGAGCTGTCGGGGAGCGACAGCCCAAGCGCTTCCAACGCCGAGGCCATGGTGTTGGCCGTGTACATGCCGCCGCAGCTGCCCGGCCCGGGAATTGCCGTGCGTTCGACCTCGAGCAGTTCGGCATCGGAGATCTGCCCGTTGGCACGCCGGCCGACCGCCTCAAAAACGGTCACGATGTCGCGGCGCTGCACGCCCGGCCGGATCGTGCCGCCGTATACGAATACCGCCGGCCGGTTCAGCCGCGCCATCGCCATCGCGCAGCCCGGCATGTTCTTGTCGCAGCCGCCCACCGCCACCAGTCCATCGAAGCCCTCGGCGCCGACCACAGTCTCAATTGAATCGGCGATCACCTCGCGCGAGACCAGTGAGAAGCGCATGCCGGGCGAACCCATCGAGATGCCGTCGCTGACCGTGATGGTGTTAAAAAGCACGCTTTTGCCACCGGCGCTGTCGACGCCGGCGGCGGCCTGCCGTGCCAGTTCCCCGATATGCATGTTGCAGGGCGTAAGGTCAGCCCAGGTCGAGGCGATGCCAACCTGCGGGCGGTGAAAGTCCGATTCCTGAAAACCCACGGCGCGCAGCATCGCGCGCGCCGGCGCCTGCTGAAGGCCATCGACAACCAACCTTGAAAACTTTCTAGTATCAATAGGTTGCTTATCTTTTTTCATATTGATTCTCGTATCATTTCGCCCGCCGCTGGCCGGGCGCCGCACGGTCATGGGTCAGCGGTTCAAGTCGCGGACACGCTGCTCGCGCATTCGTAAGAAGCCGATCGCGCCGGCGGTCACGAGCCCCAGCGGCAGCAACAGCGCGGCTACGCCCCAGCCGGGCTTCCAGGCCTGCAGCCACTGGTAACACAGCATACCCAACGGCGGGGCGATCAGCCCGCGCACGCCCGTTAAGGTTACGTGCACACCCATGTAATGCTGCACGCGCCCGAGCGTCGCAAAGTCGTTATGGCCAAGATTCCAGCCGAGATTGGCGCCGGCGTAGGAGATCCCAAGCAGCACCGACCCAACCCACAGCGGCCAGAGCGTACCGCTCAGCACCCCGCTGCCGAGCAGTGCGATCGCACCGACCAGAGCCCAGCACTGGCGCGCGCGGTACTCGATGATATGGCCGCGATCGAAGAGCGACGCCCACGCCGGCAGGAACAGCGGCATCAGCAGCAACGGCGCAACGGTGAGCAGCAGAATCTGCGTCACGCTCGCCAAGTGCAGCCGGTCGGTGAACAGCACCACCAGCTGCCCGTTAAGAATCAGATTGCCCGAGCCATACAGGCTCATCCAGAACATGTAACGGCGAAATGACGGGTCAGCGTTGAGAATCTCGCGCAGCATTCGCAGACTGAAGGCGCCGCCCGCTGCGCCCTCCTCGGCTTCCGCCGCGAGCAGCTGATGCTCGCGTTGCACGCGCACCTCCTGGTATAGCCAGGCCGCGGCAAGACCGCAGGCGCCCGCCACCAGGTACAGCCACTGGGCGGCAAAGAGGCGAGCATCGAGCACCCAACCCGTGAGCAGCGCGACCGCTGCCATGGCGATAGAGCCGGCCATCACCATCTGTCCGGTCATCCGCGCCATCACGTGCCGCGGATAGTTGGCAGTCCAGACGGTAGCCCGCAGCGTCAGCACGCCGGCCCAGACGATGCGCGCGCCGATCACCGAAGCCATCGTCAGCCAAAGCCCCGCCGCACCGCGCGGCGACAGTGCAATCGAGGCGATCACCAGCGCGAAGCCGGCCTGCAGCCAGACCAGCTGGCGCACGCGCGAACGCGCGTGCGCCAGATTGGCCCAGGCAAAGCTTGAGATGTTGGCCAGCGCCGGCGCGCCACTGACCACTGCGACCGCAAGGTTGACCCAGTGTGGGGCGACCAGTCCCGCGAAACTTTTCTTGACCAGCACCGCGACCGTCGCGCCGTCGACCAGACCGACGCCGACGCCGAGCAGCGCCCACGCCAGCCACTCGCGCCGGTACGCACCTTGCGCCGTCAGACCCTGAGGCGTTGGCGCGCCCGCCGCGGCGCCCCCGCTCACCTAGGTGCCGCGCAGGTCAAAGCGACGACAGATCAATGCGAACAGGGCCCGCACGCACTGCGCCTCGCCGCCGAGCGGCCGCCCCGGGCGCTCCTTGGGATTCCAGGCAAACAGATCCACGTGCAGCCAGGATGGCGTTGCGGTCACGAACCGCTTCAGAAACAGCGCGGCCATGACCGCGCCGGCAAACGGCGTCGATGCAATATTGTTGAGGTCCGCGACGCGGCTGGCCAGATCCTCGTCGTAACCGCCCCACAGCGGCATCGGCCACAATGGATCGTGCAGTTCCTCGCCGATTTGCTGCAGCTGCTGCACCAGCGCGGCGTCCGGTCCAAATACCGCCGGCAGGTCCGGCCCGAGCGCAACGCGCGCCGCGCCGGTTAGCGTTGCCATGTCAATCAGCAGATCGGGAGATTCCTCATCAGCGAGGCTCAGCGCGTCGGCCAGTATCAGCCGGCCCTCGGCGTCGGTGTTGCCGATCTCCACCGTCAATCCCTTACGCGAGCGCCAGATGTCGCCGGGCCGGTATGCGTTGCTGCCGACGCTGTTTTCCACCGCCGGAATCACCACCCTAAGTTGCACCGGCAAATCCAGTTGCCGCAGCAGCCGTGCCAGCGCGAGCGCGCAGGCCGCCCCGCCCATGTCTTTTTTCATCAGCAGCATGCCGGCGGCCGGCTTGATATCGAGACCGCCGCTGTCAAAGCACACGCCCTTGCCAACGAGCGTGACGCGCGGCGCCCCGGCGCGCGGCCAACGGCAGTCAATCAGCCGCGGCGGCCGCGCACTGCCAAGGCCGACGGCGTGCACCAGCGGAAATTCGCGCTGCAACGCCTCGCCACTCGTGATGTGGCACTGCCCGCCAGTTTGTTGCGCCACTT
>DASWBL010000068.1:0-14739 GCA_036390615.1 Steroidobacteraceae bacterium
CTGGCGCTGACGGCGACGTCGCCGGGCTTGATGGCTCGTCCATCCGGCATATTTTCGCAGCACGGGACGAGCCCGACCACGTTGAGCGGCAGTTTCGACCGCGCCGCAAAATCCAGCGCCGCGATCACCGGTGCCGCCCCGCACATGTCGAATTTCATTTCGTCCATCGCGGCGGGGTCCTTGAGCGAGATGCCGCCGGTATCGAAAGTCACGCCCTTGCCGACCAGCACTACCGGAGCGCTGCGCCGCCGGCCGCCGCGGTGCTCGATGATCAGAAAGCGGGGCGGTTGCTCGCTGCCGCGGGTCACGGCCAGAAAGCAGCCCATCTTGAGGCGCCGGATCTGCGCTTCGTTCAGTACCCGCACGCGCACCGAGCGGTAGGCGCGCGCCAGTTTCTGCGCTTGATCGCCCAGGTAGCGCGGCGTACAAAAGTTAGCCGGTAGATTGCCCAGATTGCGCAACAGGCGCGAGCTTTCGGCCAATGCGGCGCCATCGCGCAGACCGCGGCGTGCTTCAGCTAGCTCGCGGGCCGGTAGAGGACCGACGCCGAGCCGGGAAAGCGGGGCCGGTCGCGGGCGCCGGCCGCTCTTAAGATCGTTAACCCGGTACAGCGCATCGCCACTTATATCGGCCACCGAGCGGCCGAGATAATAGGCATCAGGTGCCTCGTTCGCCGGCAATTCTATGGCGAGGTCCGCGGCGCCGATGCGCGTGCGCGCGAGCGCGGCCACCGCCGTCTTGACGGCCCGCCGCCAGCTGCGACGGTTATAGGACTTGGCTGCGCCGAGGCCTACCAGCAACAGGCGCGTGCTGCGCAGGCCGGCCGGCTCGGTCAGCAGCAGCGTTTCGCCCGCGTGGCCGGAAAAATCGCCGCGCTTGAGCCAGGCGCGCAGTCGTCCGCGCATCGCTCGATCGACGGCCGTGGCGGCCGGTCCCAGCGCGTGCTCCTCCGTGACGCCTATGACCAGACAATCGCTCCGTTGGGCGGCAACGTTGCCGCTGAAGGCGTGATACTGCATGTAGCTTCCCCATCCCCAAGTCGGGCCATCGACGGCGCCCGTACCATGACCAGTTAAGACACCGGGGGCGGGTTTCGGTATAACCTGCCACCGCCGGATGCCTCGCCCGGGCCTACCCTTAATCTTGGGGTCCGCTGCGGGCGGGCGTCCTGAATCTGATTCAATGGTCGGGCAGTTTAGCCGAAGCGGCGCCGGGGGTTGGGCCTTTGCGAATCCTGCAGCGATATGTCTGGCGTGAAATGGCGTTAAGTTTCCTCGGCGTGACGCTGACGCTGGCGGCCATCCTATTCGTTTACCAGGTCGGCACCGTGCTGGCCCGGGCCGCCGAGCTGCAGTACCCGCAGGCGGTAGTACTCGGACTAATCGGTCTTGGCGCGGCGCAGACTTTCTCGACCCTGCTGCCACCGCTCGGCCTGCTGCTCGGCATCGTGCTGGCGTTGGGGCGGCTTTACCACGACAGCGAGATGGTGGCTGCCCAGGCCTGCGGCCTGAACACGCGGCGCAGCTACGCAGCTATGCTGGCGCTGGCGCTGCCGGTGGCGGCGCTCAGTGCCTGGTTCAGCCTGCAGCTGGCCCCGCAGGCGGCGGCTGGCGAGGCGCGGCTACGGCAGCAGGCGCTGCAGGAAGGGCTGAAAGTGCCGCTCGAGGCCGGCCAGTTCCGGGCGCTGAACGGCGGGCGCACCGTGGTTTATGCCCGGACGGTCGATCAGTCCGGCGATTTGCGCGATGTATTCATAAAGCGAAGCCGCGGCGATCTGGTCGAGACCACAGTGGCGCAGCGGGCCAGACGCGTGATCGCGGCCGACGGCACGAGCCAGAGCATCGAGCTGTTTGATGGCGAGCGGCTCGAGGGCGTGCCAGGAACGCAGCGCTACAGCATCCTGCGCTTTCCGGAGGCGACCATACCGCTGATTACCGACACTGCGGTGACCGCGAATCTTCGAATCGACCAGCGGCCGACGAAGCAACTCCTCGGCAGCGCTGATCGCAAGGTCGGGGCCGAGCTGCAGTGGCGCCTGAGCCTGCCGGTCATGTCGCTGGTGGTCGCCACCTTCGCAATGCCGCTCGGGCGGCTGCGGCCGCGGCAGGGCCGCTACAGCCGCGTCGGCCTCGCGGTGCTGCTGTTTGCGAGCTACAGCTCGCTGAGTTTTGCGGCCCGCAGCTGGCTTGAGCGCGGCCTGGTGCCCGCGGGTCTTGGGATGTGGTGGGTGCACGGACTGTTCCTGCTGCTCGCGCTCGCCTGGATCTTTTCGCCGCGGTGGCGCGGCGGGTCGGGGTCTTAAGGCATGAATCGGCTGGATCGCTATATCGCCGCGACGTTGCTGAACAGTATCGGCCTGGTGCTGGCGGTGCTGCTGGTGCTCGCGGTTATGGCGCAGTTCCTGACTGAGCAGAAGGAGATTGGCATAGGGCACTATGCGGCACTCGACGCGCTGTCCTACGCCGCGTTGAACCTGCCGCAGTTGGCGTTGCTGGCATTGCCGGCGGCGGTGCTGATCGGCGCGATGCTCGGCATTGGCGCACTGGCACGCACGCATGAACTGACGGTCATGCGTGCCGCCGGCATGAGCAAACTCGGTCTGGTGCGCGCGGTGCTGACCGCCGGCGTGCTGATTGTGATTGCCGCGCTGCTGGTTGGCGAGTACGTGGCGCCGCGGTTCGAGCAGCGTGCTGATGAACGCAAGGCCTTTGCCAAGTACAACAATGTGAATTTCGCCGGCGGCGGGGGCGCCTGGCTGCGCGATGGCGACACCATCATCAATATCCAGCGTCGCTCGGCTGCGGCGGTGTTCAGCGGCGTGCTGATTTTCGAGCTGACGCCCGATAATCGCATCGCGGCGATCGGCCGCGCCTCGCAAGCAAGCGGCGCGGGCCGCGGCGGCCTGCGGCTGCCGGCCGATTACGCCGAGTCCCGCTTCAGCGGCGATCAGGTGACGGCCCCGGCCCCGGCGCGGCGCATGCTGCACTCCTCGGCCGACTCATTCTTGAAGCTTGCTGCGACTGATCCGGCCGAGCTCGGGTTGGTGACGCTGTATCAGTCGATCCGGACGCTGCGGGCTAACCAGCAGGATTCCAAGGCCTACGAATTCGCGTTTTGGTCGGCTCTGGCGCGTACCTGCGCCGTGCTGGTGGCCGTCGTCTTTGCGCTGCCGTTTGGCTTCGGCTCGATGCGCTCGGCTGGCAGCGGTGCGCGAATGACGCTCGGGCTGATGATCGGAATCCTGTACTTTTTCGTACAGCGTACCGTGGCGAGCGGCACGGCCGTCTTTAACCTCGATCCGCTCGTGCTGGCCTGGCTGCCGACGGCGCTGCTGGCGCTGGTGGCCACCTTTTTGCTGGTGCGGGTCCGTTAATGCCGACGGCAGCAGCGCGCCTGACGACGGCGCTGGCGAGCTTTGCACAGATTGAGCCGCAGGAGCGGCGGGCCGTCGCGCTCGCCTTTACCTGCAATTTCATGCTGCTCGGCAGCTACTACATTTTGCGACCGCTGCGCGATTCGATGGCCACAGTATTCGGGGCCGCGCAGCTGCAGAACCTGTTCACGCTGACTTTCGTTGTGGTCTTATTGTGCTCGCCGATCTACACCGCGCTGGCCTCGCGCCTACGGCTCACGACGCTGCTGCCGGGCGCATTCTGGTTCTGGCTGGTGAACGTGCTGATGTTCAGCGGACTGTTTGCACTTGCGCCGGCGAGTCGCTGGGTTGCCGGCGCCTATTACGTCTGGTTCAGCGTCGTTAACCTGTTCATGATCTCGGTGTTCTGGAGCTTGATGGTCGACCTGTTTTCCGCCGCGCAGGCGACGCGGCTGTTTGCACTGATTGCCGCCGGTGGCAGTCTGGGTGCCATTGGCGGAGCGGCCGCCACCCGGCTGTACGTGCCCGTGCTCGGGCTCAAAGGTTTGTTGTTGCTGGCCGCGGCCGGATTTGCCGTAGTCATTGCTCTGATCTATTGGTTGATGCGCGAGAAGGAACAGTTGCGCCTGAGCGCAAGCGCCGGCCAAACATCGAGCCTGACGCACCGACTGGCCGGCAATCCGCTGGAAGGCTTCGGCGAGCTGCTGCGATCGGCCTACCAGCGTCACCAGGCGGCCTTCATGTTGTTCATGACCTGGGCCGCGACCGTTGCCTATTTTTTCCAGACCGATCTGATCAGCAAGGCCTTCGCCGGTATCGAAAGGCGCACGGAAGCGATCGCCGATATTGACCTGATAGTCAATATTGCGTCGGCGCTGATCATGATCCTTGGCGTGGGGCGACTGATCCGTAAATTTGGCGTTACGGCGGGCCTAGTGCTTAATCCGCTGATCATGCTGGTGGCATTCAGTGCGATCGCGCTCGCGCCGACGGTGCTGATGATCCAGGCCGTGCAAGTCGTGCGCCGGGTATCGCAATATGCGATCGCCCGGCCGAGCCGCGAAATTTGCTTTACGGTCGTGCCGCAGGAAAGCCGCTACAAGGCAAAGAACGTAATCGATACCGTGATGTACCGCTTGGGCGATGTAACGGCCGCCTGGCTGATTGCGGCACTGCGCTGGGCTGGCGCCGGGCTGATGGGCACGGTGGCGCTGGGGCTCGCGGTCAGCGCGGCGTGGGCCATGAGCGCCACGGCCCTCGGTCGGCGCTTCGAGGTCCTGCGGGGTAAGCAGGCGATTGACCCGCTGGCCATGACCAGCGATTAAAGCAAAGGATCGGCACATGGCAACGGCATCGGACTCCTGGTTGGCGCGGCTATTGCGGCGCAGTGCCCGTATAGAGAGCGATGAAATGCCGATCGTCATCGCCGCTTTCATCCTGTTTTTCGCCGTGTTCGCTGGGTATTTCGCCGTGCGCCCGGTGCGCGAGACGGTCGGCACGCTGCTCGGTCGCGAACGGGTCGAGAACCTGTTTGTCGTCACCTGGATCGTTTCGATCGGCGTGGTCATGCTTTATGCAACGCTCGTAGCACGAGTGCGTCGCGCGGTGCTGCTGCCTTCAATCTACGGCGGCATGGTGCTACTGCTGGCCCTCGTCGGCGCTGTTATGCGGGTCGGTCCGGGCAACACGCTGGTGAGTGAAATTTTTTACGTTGCGATCAGCGTCGTAAATCTGTTTCTGGTCTCGGTGTTCTGGAGCTTCATGCTCGAGATCCTGAGCAAGGAGCAGACCAAGCGGCTGTTCGGTGTGATTGCCGTCGGCGGCACGGCCGGCGCACTGGCCGGGCCGCTGTTGACCGACCAACTCGTGCAGAAGATTGGAAATCCTGGCGTGCTATTCATGGCGGCCGGTTTCTTCGCGCTGGCGATTTTCTGCCAGCGCGCACTGTTGCATCAAAGTGCCCGGATCCGCGGTGAGGGGGCCGGGCAAGCGACCAGGGATGACCGGCCGGTCGGCAGCGCGAATCCGTTCGCTGGCATGCTGCTGGTGCTTAAGTCCCCGTACCTGCTTGGCATTGCGCTATTCATGGTGCTGCTGTCCTCGGTGACAACGTTCTTGTATCTGGAACAGCTCGATATTGTAAAGAGAACGTTCGCTGATCCGCAGCTGCGCACCCAGGTATTCAGCCGCATCGATTACACCGTGCAAGCGCTGACCATTGGTTTTCAGTTCTTCGTGACCGGCAGGATCGCGCAGCGCTACGGTGTCGTGACGCTGCTGACGATTGTGCCGCTGCTGATGGTGGCGGGCTTTCTGTCGCTGGCGGCCGCCGGAACGTTTGCGGTGCTGGTCGTAGTGATGATAGTGCGACGCGTCGGCGAATACGCCGCCATCCGCCCGGGCCGCGAGATGCTGTACAGCGTGGTCGACACCGAAACGAAATATAAGGCCAAGAGCTTCAACGATGTGCCGGTCTACCGCGGCGGGGATGCGTTGGCGGCCCAGCTGCAGGGCGTGTTGAAAGGTGCCGGGGTCTCCTCAGCTGCCATTGCGCTGCTCGGGGCCGCCATTGCGGTCGTTTGGGCATTTACGGGCTGGCGGCTCGGCCGCAAGGTCAAGTAGGCAGGCGCCGGCGGGCCTTCGGTCCCGGGCGGTGGGGACGTTCGCGATCTCTCATGCATCCAAAAGCGATCTGCCGGCGTAATGACCTGAAACGGGCAGTTGATTGGCCGCGCGGCCCAGTACTGCACCAATGCGGGAGGCTGTAAGTGGCGAAAGCATCAGGCGCACTCGATTGGGTCGAACTTGGGCTGGTGCCGGACCTGGTCGTGCGCCAGGGGATTCGCCGGCTGCTCAAAAAGCGCCTGGCGGAGCTGAGCCCGGATGACGCCGAAGCGGCGGCCCGGCTGACGGAGCAGTTCGTTGCCGCGATGCGCGCGGCGCCGGTGGCGCCGCTGCCGGCCAAGGCCAACGAGCAGCATTATGAATTGCCGGCCGCGTTCTTCGCCGAAGTTCTGGGTCCGCACCGCAAATACAGTGCCTGTTACTGGCCGGAGCAGGTCGCTTCCCTTGAGCAGGCCGAAGCGTACTCGCTTGATGTCACCTGCAAGCGCGCGGCACTCGCCGATGGGCAGGATGTACTCGAGCTCGGTTGCGGCTGGGGCTCGCTCAGCCTGTGGATTGCCTGCCATTATCCGGCGAGCCGCATTACCGCGGTGTCCAATTCCCACTCGCAGCGCGCTTTCATCGAAGCGCAGGCCAAGCATCGCGGGCTGCAAAACCTGCGCGTCATCACCTGTGACATGAACGAGTTTGCCACCGACGGTCGCTATCACCGTATCGTGTCAGTGGAAATGTTTGAACACATGCGCAACTGGCCGGCGCTTTATGCACGGATCGCCGAGTGGCTCAAGCCCGATGGGCAGTTTTTCATGCACGTGTTCTGTCATCGCTCGGGGCCCTATGCGTTTGCGAGCGACGGCCCCGATGATTGGATGGGCCGTTATTTTTTTTCGGGCGGCATGATGCCGAGCGATGAATTGCCGCTGCGCTTTCAGGACACGTTGCGGCTGCGCGAGCGCTGGCGCTGGGATGGGCGCCATTACGAGCGAACTGCCAATGCCTGGCTTGCCAACATGGATTCGCGTCGCGCCGCCATCTGGCCGATCCTCGAGCAGGTCTATGGCGCCGCGCAGGCACCGCGCTGGTGGATGCGCTGGCGGCTGTTTTTTATGGCGTGCGCCGAATTATTTGGCTACGAAGGCGGTCAGCAGTGGTGGGTCGGACATTACCTGTTCGAGCGACGCAGATGAAGCCACAGATGTCGATGGTGGCCTTGCTCGGCAACTTCATTGCCTTCCAGGCCGGGTGGCTGGCCTGCGTGCTGGGCGCGGCCCGCGGCCGCGTCGGCTTAGGCGTGCTGGTGGCGCTGCTGATTGTGGTGGTGCAGCTTTTGCTGAACCCGCGCCCGCTGCGCCTCCTCCAGCTGATCGGCCTGACCGCGTTACTGGGGTTAATTTGGGATACCTTGCCGCCAGCACTGGGACTGATGCAGTACCCGGCGAGTACGTGGCCGGCGCCGGTCGCGCCGGTTTGGATTGTGGTTATGTGGATGCTGTTTGCCACCACGCTCGGGGGTGTCCTGCGCTCGCTGCAGCAAAGGCTGTGGCTAGCCGCGCTGGTCGGCGCCGCCGGCGCGCCACTCGCCTACTACGGCGGTGCGCGACTCGGCGCCTTAACGCTGACTCGGCCGCTGCCGGCGCTGCTGGCCGAAGCCGTTGGCTGGGCGTTGCTGTTGCCCTTGCTGCTCGTAGCAGCGAGGCGGTTGGATGTTTGACCTGCAGCTGTGGCTCAGCGCACTCGCGGCAATGCTGGTGCTGGGTTTCAGTACCTGGCTGGTGAGCCTGCCGCTGCGCAACGTCAGCATCGTCGACACGCTCTGGTCGCTGCTGCAGCTGGCCGCGGTCATCGTCTACGCGCGCGCCGCACTGCCTGCAAGTCCGCGCGCCTTGTTGGTAGCAGTGCTGACCTTGCTGTGGTCGCTGCGACTCGCGTTCTACATTGGCTGGCGTAACCTCGGGCACGGCGAGGATCGGCGCTACCAGCAGATCCGGCGCAACAACGATCCGGGTTTTGTCTTTAAGAGCCTTTACATCGTCTTCGGCCTGCAGTGCGTGCTCGCCTGGGTGGTGTCGCTGCCGTTGCTGGCCGCGCTGCGAAGCCAAGCACCGTTCGGCCTCGTCGATGCGCTGGGTGCGGCGGTGTGGCTCATCGGCATGGGCTTTGAAGTTATCGGTGATGCACAGCTCGCCGCGTTCCGCGGCGACCCGCAAAGCCGCGGCCGCGTGCTCAACACCGGATTGTGGCGCTACACGCGTCATCCGAATTATTTCGGCGAGTGCTGCCTGTGGTGGGGAATCTATCTACTGGCGCTCGGTGCTGGCGGCTGGTGGGCAATCGCCTCGCCGCTGCTGATGAGCTTGCTGCTGCTCAAGGTCTCGGGCGTAACACTGCTCGAGCGCGATATCGGCGAGCGCCGGCCGGGCTATGCCGAGTACGTGGCCGATACCAGCGCCTTTTTCCCGTGGCCGCCGCGCCGCCCAGCAGCGGCGGGCAAAGGCGCAGCCAATTGAAAATCGCCATCATCGGCAGCGGGATTGCCGGCAATTTGGTGGCGCGGCAGCTGCATCGTGAGCATGAGATCACGGTATTTGAGGCCGCCGGCCATATCGGCGGCCACGCGCACACGCACCGCATTGAGATCGGCGGCCAGACGCTGAACGTTGACACCGGCTTTATCGTCTTCAACGACCGTACCTACCCGAACTTCACGCGCCTGCTCGGCGAGATCGGGGTCGCCAGCCAGGACAGCGCGATGAGCTTCAGCGTTCGCAACGAGCGCACCGGGCTCGAGTACAACGGCACCTCATTCAATGGACTGTTTGCCCAGCGCCGCAACCTGCTGCGCTGGTCCTTTCACCGCATGTGGCGCGAGATCCTGCGCTTCAACCGGGAAGCGGTGAAGTTGCTGGACTCCGCCGCTCCGGCAGATTTAACTCTTGCTGATTACTTGCACGGGCGGAATTACTCGGCGGAATTCGTCGGCAATTACCTGGTGCCGATGGCCGCGGCGATCTGGTCCGCTCCCCCGGCCCAGGTCAGCGCGATGCCGGCGCGCTTTCTGATCGGATTTTTTCATCACCACGGCATGCTCACGGTCAGCGACCGGCCGCAATGGCGTACCATCGTCGGCGGCTCGGCACGCTACGTCGAAAAACTGGTAGCGCCGTTTCGGGCCCGCATTCACCTGAATACGCCGATTGAATCGGTGCGCCGGCTGCCCGGGCAGGTACAGATCAAGCCGTGCGGTGCCGAGGCGCTCGCCTTCGATCGGGTATTCCTCGCCTGCCACAGCGACCAGGCGCTCGCTCTGCTCGCCGATGCGACGACGCTCGAGCGTGAAGTACTTGGCTGCATGAGCTATCAGGAAAACGAAGCGGTGCTGCACACAGACGAGCGGCTGCTACCGCGCACGCGCGGGGCCTGGGCGGCCTGGAATTATTGTGTGCCACGTGCGCCGGCGGCGCGCGTGAGCGTCACCTACAATATGAACATCCTGCAAAAGCTTGCCGCACCGGCAACGCTTTGCGTGACGCTCAACGGCGCGCAGGCCATCGACCCTACAAGGGTGCTACGCCGGGTCAGCTACCAGCATCCGGTGTTCACTGCGGCCGCAGTCGCGGCACAGCAGCGGCATGCCGAGCTCAATGGCTGCAATCGCAGTTATTTCTGCGGTGCCTACTGGCGGCACGGCTTTCACGAGGATGGCGTCGTCAGCGCGCAGCAGGCGCTAGAGCATTTTTATCGGGACCTGGGCAATGCACAGCGCGCTGTACACCGGGTCGGTTAGGCACCGGCGCTTCACGCCGCGGCCGCACGCGTTTAGCTACGCGTACTTCATGCTGTACCTGGATCTGGCTGAGCTGCCGCAGCTGTTTAAGCGCCGCTGGCTGTGGGGCGCCGAGCGCCGAGCGCTCGCCGCCTTCCGCCGCGCGGACCATCTGGGCGATCCGGCCGTGCCGCTCGATGCCGCAGTGCGTGAGCTGGTCGCCACGCGCACCGGGCGAGTGCTTAATGGCGCGGTCCGGCTGCTGACCAATCTGCGTTATTTCGGCTACGGATTCAATCCGGTCAGCTTTTATTATTGCTTCGATGCGGCCGACGAGCACGTCGAAGTCATCGTAGCCGAGGTGAACAACACGCCGTGGGGCGAGCAGCACTGTTACGTGCTGGACGTGGGAAGCGCCGCCTCAGCGGCGGCCATCCGGCGCTGGACGTTTGATAAGGTCTTTCATGTCTCGCCTTTCATGCCGATGGACATGCAGTACGACTGGCGCTTCTCGGCTCCGGGCGCGCACCTGGCCACCCATATCGTACTCAGCCGCGGCGGGCAGTGCGTGTTTGATGCCAGCATGGCGCTGTCGCGCCGGCCGATTTCCGCTGGCTCGCTCGCGTGGCTGCTGTTGCGCTTTCCCTGGATCAGTGCGCGAGTCGTCGTGGCAATTTACTGGCAGGCATTTCGCCTGTGGCTCAAGCGCGTGCCGTTCTGTCCCCATCCGGCACCGCCCTCGGCGGCCGGGGCGGCTGCGCTTACGCACACCATTACGACACCGAGCGCAGAGGCGCAATAAATACAACCGGCCCGGTCGGCTGGCCAGTACGCGAACCGCCGGCCGGTTCCAGCGACACTGCCACCTGCGTGCTATGCGCGAGCGCGAGGCGCTGCGATTCGCTCAACGGGCGATTGCGTTCGCCGCGCACCGGCAACAGACCTAAGGACACTGGGCTGCCGCCTGCCGGGAGGGCCCACAACTCATAGTCGTGACCGGCGGGTAGCACCGGTCCATTGGCGCTGCTCACGTGGAGCTGTCCCGGCTCGGCAAAATACTCCAACCGCCATTGCGGGGGCTGGCCCGGCGCGCTGATCTGCGCCACGCCCGCGGGCCGCGGTGGCGCAAAGCTATTCCAGTAACTGCTGAGCGCAACCAGCAGTCCCAGCAGCGCCAGGCTCGCCACCCACCGCAAAGCCGGGCTTGGTCGGTTGAAGCCGAGCCGCGCGGCGATCGAGCGCCACGCCTGGGCGGACGGGCTATGCGGTCGGCGGCTCAAGGTCAGTGCGCTTAGCCGCTCTTCCCAGCTGCGGCACAACGCATCTACCTCTGGCAGTTCCTCGCGCCAGCGCGCAAAGCGACGGCGAGCCGGACCGCGCAGCGTGCCAAGAACGTACTCGGATGCCAGTCGGTCGAGCAGCTTGGAATCGGTGGGCTTCATGATTCAAGACACTCGCGCAGTGCGCGCAGCGCACGGCGGATCCAGCTTTTCACCGTGCCGAGGGGACTCCCGGTCAGGCGTGAAATTTCCTCGTGGGAGCGTCCGTTGACAAACGCGAACTCAATGCAGCGTTGCTGATCGCCGGTCAGCTGGCGCATGCAGCGCTCCATCGCCTCACTCGGACCGGCCAGCTGGCCGCTTTCGTCCGCTTCGGCCGCCGCATCGGGAATGTCCGGCATCAGCACCGGCGCGCCGCGTTCATGGCGCAACTGGTCGATCGCGCGGTAGCGCGCGACGGCAATCATCCAGGCCATCGGCGAGCCGCGAGTCGACTGATACTGCGCCGCGCGCTGCCAGATGCTGACAAAGGCATCCTGCAAGATTTCTTCGGCTACCGCGCGACGGCGGACCATGCGCGTCACGCAGCCAAACAGCACCGGCGAGGCGAGGGCGTAGAGCTGCTCGAGCGCTTGCGACTGTCCCTTTGCGCAGGCGCCGATTAACTCAGCCAGTTTTGCGTCGGCGGTCGACATGGTTTGCGAGACGCTCATTGGCGGGAGGGTAGCGGCCGAATCAGGCGGAAGCCGGCTTGCCGGCGGCTGCAGCGTTCAGTTTGCGCAGCCGAGAGTGCTTGTAGCCGTAGGAGAAATAAATCGCCAGGCCGATGAGCAGCCACAGCGCAAATCGCAACCAGGTCCGGCCAGAAAGACTGAACATCAGCGCTATACAGCTGAGAACGCCAAGGATGGGAATCAATGGTACCCAGGGAGTGCGAAACGGCCGCTGGGCATCAGGATTCGTGCGCCGCAGGATCGGAATGCCGAGGCAGACGATGGCAAAGGCCATCAGCGTGCCGATTGAGATGACGTCGGTCAGCAGATCGAGCGGCAGGAAACCGGCCATGACTGCGCCCAATACCCCAGTGATCAGGGTGCTGAGCCGCGGCGTATTCTGCTTGCCGCCGGTGCGCGACAGCGCTTCCGGCAACAAGCCATCGCGGCTCATGGCAAACAGGATCCGCACCTGGCCGAGCAGGCTCAGCAGCACCACCGAAATCAATCCAAAGCCGGCGACGACCGCGAGGATAATTTTCAACCAGCCGAGCTGTCCGTGCACCGAGGCGACCGCGTAGTAAAGCGGATCAGCGACGTCGAGGCTGCGGTAGTTGGCCATGCCGGTGATTACCAGGCTCACCGCCACGTACACTGTCGTGCAAATCGCCAGCGAAGCGAACAGGCTGATCGGCATCGTGCGCTGCGGATTCTTGGACTCCTCGGCCAGGCACGAGACGGCATCAAAGCCGATATAAGAGAAGAACACGATGGCCGCGCCGCGGGCTACGCCGGACCAGCCAAAGTTACCGAAGCCGCCGGTGTTGGCCGGTACGAATGGTTGCCAGTTGTGGGGATTGATGTAGTGCACGCCGACAATCACGACGATGACCAGTGCGGTGACTTTGGCCGCGACGATCAGATTATTGACCCACGAGGACTGGCGCGTGCCGATCATCAGCAGCACTGTGCAGCCGAGCGTGACCAGCACCGCGGGCAGATCGATCCAGTTGCCGGTGCTGACGATCCGGTCCTGCATGTCGAGTTTGAGCGGCGCACTCGACAGTACCGCCGGGATATTGATGCCGATATCGTGGAGTGAGGCGGTCATATAGCCCGACCAGCTGATCGCCACCAGCGAAGCGCTGAACACGTATTCGAGCGAGATGCACCAGCCGATAATCCAGGCGACCACCTCGCCCATCGTTGCGTAAGCGTAGGAATAGGCGCTGCCGGCAACCGGCGCCATGGCGGCGAACTCGGCGTAGCAGAGGCCGGCGAAAAAGCAGACGATGCTGGCCGCGATGAAAGTCAGTGTGACCGCGGGTCCGGCGTGCGTGGCCGCGACCTGCCCGGTCAGCACAAAAATACCGGCACCGATCGTGCTGCCAACACCGAAGGCGGTCAGGCTCGGCCAGCCAAGCGAGCGATTCAGTTTGTTCTTGCGTTCACCGTAAGCGTCCGCATGCATCAGGGCCACGGATTTGGTCGACCAGATGCTCATGCTACGAACTTACCCCAGCGGGAGTTTGCGGCAGTCTGCCCTAAGCGGGCACTGAAGGCGATACCGATCTGCCGGCGAGCCGCCTGGGAGTCAAGGCTCACGAAGATTGTGACAGCAGTTCGGCATTACCGCCGGTGGCCACAGTGTTGACGGTGAGTGTGCGCTCGGTAGTAAACCGCAACAGGTAATGCGGCCCGCCAGCCTTCGGTCCGGTGCCCGACAAACCCTCGCCACCGAACGGCTGCACGCCGACCACCGCGCCGATCATGTTGCGATTGACATAGGTGTTGCCGACCCGCGTGCCCGCCACGACCTGCTGCCACATGCCGCTGATGCGGCTATGGATGCCGAGCGTCAGGCCGAAGCCTGAAGTTCGGATCGTCTCGAGCACGCTGTCGAGCGCGCGCGCCGGATACCGCACCAAGTGCAGAATCGGCCCGAACTGTTCGCTGCCCAATTCCCGTCCGTCATTGAGCTCGAACAGCTTCGGGGCCACAAAGTGGCCCTGCGCAAAAGTGCTCGGCACCCGGCATTCCTTGAACATCCGGGCCTGACGGCGCAGCCGACTCGCGTGTGCCTCGAGCTGTTCGGCGGCCTGCGCGCTGATTACCGGGCCGACGTCGGTCGCGGGGTCAGCCGGATCGCCGATGACCAGCTCATCCATCGCGCCGCTCAGCATTTCGATCAGGGCGTCGGCCACATCGTCCTGCACGTACAGCAGCCGCAGCGCCGAACAGCGCTGCCCGGCGCTGGTAAAGGCCGAGCTGATGGCGTCGTCGACCACCTGCTCGAGCAGCGCCGAGGAGTCGACCACCATGGCATTGACGCCGCCGGTTTCGGCGATAAACGGCAGTATCGCGCCGTCGCGTGCCGCCAGGCTGCGGTTGATCAGCTGAGCGGTTGCGGTCGAGCCCGTCAGCGCCACGCCGGCGAGCGCCGGGTGCGCCAGCGCCGCCTGGCCGAACAGGCGGCCGGGGCAGGGCAACAGCTGCAGCACCTGACCGGGTACGCCGGCCTGATGCAGCATGCGCACGGCCCGCATCGCGATCAGTGGCGTCGCTTCGGCCGGCTTGGCCACCACACTGTTGCCGGCTGCGAGGGCTGCGACCACCTGGCCCGTGAAGATCGCAAGCGGAAAGTTCCACGGGCTGATGCAGGCGAAGACGCCGCGACCGTGCAGGCTTAGAGTGTTGCGCTCGCCAGTCGGGCCGGGCAGTGCCAGCGGCTCGCCGAGATGCAGCCGCGCCTGATCGGCATAGTAGCGGCAAAAATCCTCGGCCTCGCGCACTTCGGCTACCGCATCCGGCCAGGTTTTGCCGGCCTCCTTGACCAGCAGCTGCAGCAGCGAGTCGCGCTGATCTGCTAGCAGATCGGCGGTGCGCAGCAGGCAGGCGGCGCGCTCGCCGGCACCGGCCGCGTCCCATTCCGGCTGCGCCGCGGCGGCCTGATCCATCGCGGCGCCAATTTGCTCCGCGCTGGCC
>DASWBL010000069.1:0-6465 GCA_036390615.1 Steroidobacteraceae bacterium
TTCGTCTCGATGACGGCCACGACGTCTTCTTCGCGCATGACCACCAGGTCTTCGCCGTCGACTTTCACTTCGGTGCCGCTGTACTTGCCGAACAGGATCTTGTCGCCGACCTTGACGTCGAGCGGACGGACCGTGCCATCCTCAAGAATCTTGCCCTTGCCGACCGCGAGAACTTTGCCTTCGACCGGCTTTTCCGCAGCCGTATCCGGAATCACGATGCCGCCTGGTGAGGTACGCGCGCCTTCGAGGCGCTTCACAATCACGCGGTCATGAAGAGGACGAATCTTCATGGAAAACACTCCTTACAGAATTAATGGATAGAACCTAAAAAACCCGAAACTGGCTCCCGGGGGCGCTGTTAGCACTCTCCCTAGGTGGCTGCTAATTATAGGGATTCAAGGGCGATTTTGATAGTCTGAGTGCCGCGCACATGACGCCCACAGGGGGAAGGGCTATGCTCCCGTGTTGCGATCATCATCGTTCACTTAATTTATTGATTTTAATGACTTTAATGCCGAAACGACCGTTGCACTCTGCTGGCCGGCTGGCCGCCGGCTTTTGGCTGGCTGCCGTGGCCGGCCTGGCGCTCGCGGCTTCAGGCGACGACCAGAATTCCCTGAAATCCATCATGGGCCCGGGCAAGACGACGAAGACGGAATTTCTGGACGTCGATCAGGCCTTCAAGCTCACCGGTGCCGCCGACGGCGCGGGCCACGCGAAACTGGTGTGGGCCATTGCCCCGGGCTACTACCTTTATCGCAGCCGCCTAAAATTCTCGTCCCCCGATCCGTCGGTGACCTTGGGCGAGCCGGAACTGCCTGCAGGCGACGTCAAGGACGATGAGTTCTTCGGCAAGCAGGTGGTCTATCACTTCGATCTGATTGCGCGGCTTGCGGTGTCGCGCGTCGGCAATGCGGCGTCGCCGGTGCCGCTGACCGTTACTTACCAGGGCTGCGCGACGGCCGGACTTTGTTATCCGCCGCAGACGCGCACGCTGCAGATCAACCTGCCGGCCGGCGGGCCCGTCGCGAGCGCCGGCAAGCCCTTCGTCTCGGAGCAGGATGCGCAGGCCAACTTCTTCCGCCACGCCAATATTTTTGCAGTGCTGGCCGCCGGGTTCGGCTCCGGTCTGCTGCTCGCCTTCACGCCTTGCGTGCTGCCGATGGTACCGATCCTCTCCGGGCTGATCGTCGGGCAGGGTGGGCGCAGCGTGGCGACGGGCCGCGCCTTCTTGCTGTCGCTTAGCTATGTACTCGGCATGGCCGTTGCCTACACCGCCGCCGGCATCGCCTGCGCGGCCGCCGGCAAACAGGTGCAGGCGCTGTTTCAGCAGCCGTGGATCATCGGGCTCTTCACCGCGTTGTTCGTGGTGCTGGCGCTGTCGATGTTCGGCCTGTTCGAATTGCAGATGCCGGGATTCATTCAGACGCGGCTGGCGCAGACGGCAAACCGTCAGCGCGCCGGCACTTTTGGCGGCGTCGCGGTCATGGGCGCCCTCTCGGCATTGATTGTCACGGCTTGCATCGCCCCGGCGCTGGTGGCGACGCTGATCGTAATCGGCCAGAGCGGCGATCTGGTGCGCGGCGGACTGGCATTGTTTGCGATGAGTCTCGGGATGGGCACGCCGTTGCTGGTAATTGGCACGTCGGCCGGGAGCCTGTTGCCTCGCGCCGGCGCCTGGATGACGGGCGTGAAGCAACTCTTTGGCGCCCTGATGCTCGGCGTGGCCGTGTGGATGATTGCCCGGCTGCTGCCTGACCGGCTGTCGCTCGCTCTGTGGGCAGTGCCGGCACTGGCCGCCGCCTGGGTACTGTGGCGGTTCGCGCCCACTGGCGCGCTGCGCGCCGGCACGCGCGTGGCGGGGATCGCAGCGGCGTTGTATGCAGTCACGGCGCTGTATGGCGCCGTACAGGGCGGGACTGATCCGCTTAGGCCGCTGGCCCGTCATGCGGCCAGCACCGAGGACCTGGTATTCACACCGATTTCATCGGTGGCCGATCTCGACCGCGCCGTGGCGAGCGCGAGCGCCGCCGGCCGGCCGGTATTGCTGGATTTTTATGCCGACTGGTGCACCTCCTGCAAGGAGATGGAGCGCTATACCTTCAGTGATCGGGCAGTGCAGGCGGCACTGCACAACGTCGTGCTGCTGCGCGCCGACGTCACCGCCAACGATGCTGACGACCAGGCACTCCTGCATCACTTCGCGATCCCCGGGCCACCGACAATCGCGCTTTACAACCGCGCGGGCCAGGAACAGAGCGCCTACCGCGTGGTCGGCTACATGCAGGCACCGGCCTTTGTGGCAGTGCTTCACCAGGCGTTGGCCGCGGGCGGCGCGTAATGGCGCGGGCCACGTGGCTCGCCGTCGCGGTCGTGGTGATCGGGACCGGCTCCGGATTCTTCGCTTACCGCCAGTTGCACCATGTGCCGCAGCCCATGGCCATGGCGTCGTCGCCAACGGCTGCGCAGCCGGCGCCGACACCCACGCCGGCTGCGAATGACCCGGATCCGACCGAGGTGCCCGCCCCGGCGCCGCGGCCACCGGTGCCGGAGACTGTCCCGGAAATTCAGTTGCAGGATCTCAATGGCAAGATCCACCCGCTCAGCCAGTACACCTCAGGCGGCCACCCGACCATCGTCAATTTCTGGGCCACCTGGTGCGGGCCGTGTTTGCGGGAAATTCCATTGCTGAACCAGCTGCAGCAAAGCTACATCGCCGACAAGCTGCAGATCGTCGGCATCGCGGTCGACTTTCGTGATTCGGTGCGCGAGTACCTCAAGCACACCCAGATCAACTACGCGCTGCTGATCGGCGAGCAGGACGGACTTGAGGCCGCCGCGAAATTCGGCATGGACCCGGTGCTGCCGTTCTCCGTATTCGCCGATGGCCAGGGACGCATCGTCGCCGTCAAGGTCGGCGAGCTGCACCAGGCCGAGGCCGACTACATTCTGGCGTCCATGCGACGGCTCAAGCGCGGCGGGGCCAACCTGCTAGAGACCCGCCAGGCCATTGCCGACCGGCTGCGCCAACTGGCGGCCGAGCGGGCTCGTGCCGAGGCCAAGAGCAGCTGATTAGCCCCTTCTTTGTCAAAATTGGCGCGAAAAAGCGGGAAATGTTCCCAATTCGCGCCAACTTAGGTAGATTTGCGCCGATCCGCCCAGTTAGGGGCATAACAATAATGACGTATGGCGCGCCTGCTGTTACTGAACGGACCCAACCTGAATCTGCTCGGCTCGCGGGAACCCGAGCGCTATGGGTCCGCGACGCTGGAGCAGATCGAGCAGCGGGCCACGGAGCTCGCTACCGAGTTCGGCCACACCCTGCTGTGCTTCCAGACCAACGCCGAGCATGAGCTGGTGGAGCGGATCCAGCGCAGCCGCGAAGACCAGATCGCCTTCATGATCCTGAATCCCGGCGCGCTGACGCATACCAGCGTTGCCCTGCGCGACGCGCTGCTCGCGGTCAAGGTGCCGTTCATCGAGGTGCACCTGACCAATACCGCCGCCCGCGAGCCGTTTCGACATCATTCCTTTATTGCCGATATCGCCGCCGGTCGAATCGTCGGGCTTGGCGCCATCGGGTATGAGCTGGCGGTCCGTGCGGCCGCCACCCAACTTAAGGCCACCGGCTGAGCGGCCGGCCAGCGCCAGCTGCCTACAGAATCACAACAGAGTTCCGAAACTCGGGAGCCATTTGCCAATGGACATTCGCAAGATCAAGAAGCTGATCGAGCTGCTGGAGGAATCCGGCATCGCCGAGATCGAGATCAAGGAAGGCGAGGAAGCGCTGCGCATCTCGCGGATGGCGCCGCGCGCTGCGTCACAGCCGGCGGCTGCGGCAGCGCCCACTGCGGCACCCGTGGTGGTCAGCGCCGCCCCGGCCGCCGCGCCACCAGCCTACCGTCCGCCGGCCGCGCCCGCGCCACCTGCCCCGGTCAAGGCGGGCGCCGGCGAGCAGATCGTGACGGCGCCGATGGTCGGCACCTACTATTCCGCGCCGTCCCCGGGCGCCAAGGAATTCGTCAGCATCGGCGATGAGATCCAGATCGGCCAGGTGCTGTGCGTGATCGAAGCGATGAAAATGATGAACCAGATCGAGTCCGAACAGGCCGGCCGCATCAAGGCCATCCTGGTCAATAACGGCGAACCGGTCGAATTCGGCCAGCCGTTGTTTATTATTGAATAGCTACATGCTCGATAAAGTCGTCATTGCCAATCGTGGCGAAATCGCGCTGAGAATCCTCAGGGCCTGCCGCGAACTCGGCATCAAGACCGTGGCGGTGCACTCGACCGCCGATTCGAATCTCAAGCACGTGCTGCTCGCCGACGAGTCCGTATGCATCGGCCCGCCGGCGTCGGCCGCCAGCTACCTGAACATGCCGGCGATCATCAGCGCCGCCGAAGTCACTGACTCGGTGGCGATCCATCCGGGCTACGGGTTCCTGTCCGAGAACGCAGATTTTGCCGAACGGGTCGAGAAAAGCGGCTTTACCTGGATTGGCCCCAAGGCCGAGACGATCCGGCTGATGGGCGACAAGGTTTCGGCCATCAAGGTCATGAAGCAGCATGGCGTGCCGTGCGTGCCCGGCTCGAGCGGCCCGCTCGGCGACAACGCCGATGAGAACCTGCGCGTCGCCCGCGATATCGGCTATCCGGTCATCATCAAGGCCTCCGGCGGCGGCGGCGGCCGCGGCATGCGGGTGGTGCACGCCGGCGGCGCCCTGCTCAGCGCCATCGCGGTGACCAAGGCCGAGGCGCTGGCCGCGTTCGGCAACAACCAGGTTTACATGGAAAAATTCCTGGAACGGCCGCGTCACATCGAATTTCAGGTCATCGGCGATCATTTCGGCAACGTCGTGTGCCTGGGCGAGCGCGACTGCTCGATGCAGCGCCGCCATCAGAAGGTCATCGAGGAAGCCCCGGCGCCCGGCATTACCCCCAAGCAGCGCAAGCAGATGAGCGAGAAGGTCGTGGAAGCCTGCCGCGCCGTCGGCTACCGCAGCGCCGGGACGCTCGAGTTCCTTTACCAGGACGGGCAGTTTTACTTCATTGAAATGAACACCCGCATCCAGGTCGAGCACCCGGTCACCGAACTGGTCACCGGGATTGATCTGGTGAAATCCCAGCTGCAGATCGCCGCCGGGGAAAAGCTGCCTTTTTCGCAGGGCGACATTCAAGTACGCGGCCACTCGATCGAATGCCGCATCAACGCGGAGGATCCGCGCACCTTCGTGCCGTCGCCGGGTCCGATTCGCCTGTGGCACCCACCCGGCGGACCGGGCATCCGCGTCGACAGCCACGTGTACTCCGGCTACAACGTGCCGCCGTATTACGATTCGATGATCGGCAAGCTCATTTCGCACGGCGACACGCGCGATACGGCCATCGCCCGGATGCGCAACGCACTGTCGGAACTGGTCGTCGAAGGCATCAAGGTCAATACGCCCCTGCATCTGGAAATCCTCTCGCACTCCCAGTTCCAGTCTGGCGGTCTCGACATTCATTACCTAGAGCGCCGGCTCGGCCTGAAATGAGCCGCCGTCGCGGCCCCTGGCGACCCGATGCCATTCCTGGCCGTGTCCTTTGAGCTCGGCGCACTCGACGCCGATCGCGCCGAGCAGCTGTGCTTCGATAGCGGCGCTCTGGCGGTGACCTTGAGCGACACGCGCGACGATGCAGTGCTGGAACCGGCTCCCGGGGAAATCCGGCTGTGGCCGGCCACGCGGCTTGAAGCGCTTTATCCCGACACCGCGGATGAACCCACCATTATCAGCCAACTGCAGCGCGCGCTGCCGCTGCCGGGCGAGGCGATCCGCACCGCCCGGATAGCTGACCGCGTCTGGGAACGCGAATGGCTGCGGGATTTTCACGCCATGCGCTTCGGCGAGCGCCTGTGGGTTTGCCCGCATCACGAGCGCGTCGACGCGGACGACGCCGTCGTTGTGCATCTCGATCCAGGGCTTGCCTTCGGCACTGGCACGCACGCCTCCACGGCCCTGTGCCTGCGCTGGCTCGATGCGCACCTTGAACCCGGCGGCACGCTGATCGACTACGGCTGCGGTTCGGGGATCCTTGCGATCGCCGCCGCCAAGCTCGGCGCCGGTGCCGTATACGCCTACGACACCGACCCGCAGGCGTGTCTCGCAACTCGCGAGAACGCCGCTGCCAATGGCGTGGCTTCCCGGCTCACGGTTTGCACGCAACCGACGCAGCTGCCGCCACTGACCGACATGCTTATCGCCAACATTCTTGCCAGCACGCTGTGCGAGCTTGCGCCCCAGTTTGCGCACCGCGTCCGGCCAGGCGGAGCGCTGCTGCTGGCCGGAATTCTGACCAATCAGGCGGCGGAAGTGGCAGCAGCGCATGCGGCGTGGTTTGATATCGGGTCCGGCGGGCAACAGGATGACTGGCTGGCCCTGGCCGGAGTGCGCAGGACCTAATGTTTACGATCTGCCCAAAATGCAC
>DASWBL010000070.1:0-5285 GCA_036390615.1 Steroidobacteraceae bacterium
AACCCGCTCTTGAACAGCTTGGCCACCTTTTTCAGCACTGCACCCGTGTATTTATATTCGAAACTGCTGGTGATTCGAACCGGGTCGGCAGGATCGCTGTCGGCGCGGGCCATTTGCCAGAAAATCGCCGACATTGCCAGCATAATCAACGCAATTAACGATTTTAAGTTACCAAATCTCATGGATGTCAGTCACTTAGAGGTTTCGGGCCTGCTCGGTCGGCATCCTAAGCCAGCGACCCGGCGGCAGGTCCTCAGGTAAAGAAACGTCCCCGTAGCGCAGCCGTTTCAGGCGGCTGACCTCAAATCCAACAGCCGCCCACAGCCGCCTGACCTCCCGGTTCCGGCCTTCGCGCAGTGTGACCCGAAACCAGCTGTGGCTCGCGCTTCGGCCCTCGGGTTCAAGCGACTCAAACCGGGCCGGACCATCTTCCAGCGTAACGCCCTGGCTTAAGCGCTCAAGGCACTTTGCATCCGGCAGGCCGTGCACCCGCACCAGGTATTCGCGCGGCACCTCTGCGGATGGATGCATCAGGCGGTTGGCAAGCTCCCCATCGTTGGTAAAGAGCAGCAAGCCGGTGGTATTTACGTCAAGCCGGCCGATCACAATCCAGCGGCCGCTCGCAGGCTCGGGCAACCGCTCAAACACCGTCGGGCGATGCTGCGGATCGGCGCGGGTGGTCACTTCACCGGCCGGCTTGTGATACACGAGCACTTCGCGCTGCGCTGGTGCCGACAGCGTAAGGCGCTGCCCGTCGAGGCGCACGTCCGCATCGGCCGTCGCGCGTTCGCCGAGCACGGCGATGTGTCCATCGACCGTGACCCGGCCGGCGCGGATCCAGTGCTCGGTCTGCCGGCGCGAGCCATGCCCGGCCGCTGCCAGCAGTTTCTGCAGCCGCTCGCTCACCTTAACGATTACCGCACCGGCAGGGAGATGCGCCTGAATAATTCGGCCTGCTCATCCAAGTCGCGCGCTTCAATGGCCCGGTCCACCAGCCGGTGGGTCAGGTGCGGCCCGAACAGCTGGATAAACTCATAGGCAAAGTTGCGCAGCAGCGTGCCGCGGCGAAAGCCGATCCAGGTGGTGTGGATCGGAAAAAGATGCGAGGCATCGAGCACCGCCAGGTCCGGATCCTGGGTCCGCTCGAGCGCGACACTCGCGACGATGCCGACGCCTAATCCTAAGCGCACGTACGTCTTGATGACGTCCGAGTCCCGCGCCGTGAGCGCGACCTTCGGCGTAAGGTTTTGGCGGGCAAATACCGTATGGAGCGATGATGCACCAGTGAAACTAAACACATAGGTGACCAGCGGATATTGCGCCAGTTCCTGCAGTGTCACGTGCTCGACTGAAGCCAATGGGTGGTGTTTTGGAACAATGATCTGGCGGTGCCAGCGGTAAACCGGCAATAACACCAAGCCAGGAAACAACCCATCCGAACCGGTCGCGATCGCAAGCTGGACCCGGTCGGTGGCCACCATTTCGGCGATCTGCTCCGAGGTGCCCTGGTGCAGATGCAACTCCACTTCGGGGTAGCGCTCCCGAAATGCCTGCACCACCGGCGGCAGCACATAACGCGCCTGCGTGTGGGTCGTGGCGAGCGCGAGCGTGCCGCGATTGTCCTGATTTAAATCGGCCGCGACCGCCTGCAGGCTGTCGATTTCGGCCAGCGCGCGGGCCGCATACTCGAGCACCTTAGTGCCCTGCGGCGTGACCCGCGAGAACGCGCGCCCCTCGCGCACGAAAAGATCAAATCCGAGCTCCCGCTCCAGCGCCTTCAGCGCGCGGCTGATGGCCGGCTGAGATGTCCCGAGTGCCGCGGCCGCCTGCGTGACCGACAGGCCGTGACGGGAAATCGCAACCGCATATTGCAACTGATGAAAATTCATTAGGATTCCAGTCGGCTAGACCCGTAACCGTCAAATCATAACAATAGGTTATCAAAGAATGGCTTTTTATTTATCGCTTGCCCCAAAACCCCAGATTAGAGTGCCCAAATGCCATACGAAAACATTCTGAAAACCATTGGCCGCACGCCCACTGTCCGCATCCAGCGCCTGGCGCCGGATGGCGTGACGATCTACGTGAAGTGCGAGTTTTTCAACCCGGCCTCTTCGGTCAAGGATCGCCTCGCGATCGGCATCATTGAAGATGCCGAGCGGCGCGGGACCTTGAAGCCCGGCCAGACGGTGGTCGAGGCCACCTCCGGCAACACCGGCATTGCGCTCGCGATGGTGTGTGCCGCCAAGGGCTATCCCTTTGTCGCCGTGATGGTCGAGACCTTCTCGGTCGAGCGGCGCAAGATCATGCGCATGTTCGGCGCCAAGGTGATCCTGACGCCAGCGGCCGAACGCGGCACCGGCATGGTGCGCAAGGCGGCGGAACTGGCCGAGAAGCACGGCTGGTTCCTGGCGCGGCAATTCGAAAACCCGGCCAACCCGGCTTATCACCGCAGCACCACGGGCCCTGAGATCATTCAGGACTTCGTCGGCCAGCGGCTCGATGCCTTCGTCACCGGCTGGGGCACGGGCGGCACGCTCACGGGCGCCGGCGAAATGCTCCGCCTGGCGCGACCGGAAGTGAAAATCGTCGTCGCCGAGCCGGCCGCGGCTGCGATGCTGTCCGGGAAGCCCTTTTCGCCGCACAAGATCCAGGGCTGGACACCGGATTTTGTACCGGCAGTGCTTAACCGCACGCTCGCCGATCAGATCCTGCAGGTCACCGACGCCGACGCGATTTCCGCGGCGCGCGATCTGGCAAGCCGCGAAGGCATTTTCTGCGGCATCTCCTCGGGCGCCACTTTCTCGGCCGCGGTGAAGTTCGCGCAGGGCCTGCCACGCGGTGCGGTGGTGCTCGCGATGCTGCCGGATACCGGCGAGCGCTACCTGTCGACGCCGCTGTTCGAAGGCATCAGCGATGGGTCGGACCCGGAACCCTAGGATGCGCGCCTTCGAGGCGCAAGCTGCGGCAGGCTCAGCTGATGCACTGGCCGTGGCGCTGCCGGCGGCGTTCCCGATGCACCGCGGCGGATTGCTTCATGGCGCAAAGATTGCGTACGAGAGCTGGGGTGAACTGAACGGCGCCCGCGACAACGCGGTGCTGTTGTTCACTGGCCTCTCACCGTCGGCGCACGCCGCGGCCACGGAGCGCGATCCATCGAGCGGCTGGTGGCAGAAGATGATTGGTCCTGGCCGGGCCTTTGACACCAGCCGCTACTTTGTCATCTGCGTCAACTCACTCGGCAGCTGCTTCGGATCGACGGGACCGGCCTCGGTTGATCCGGCCACTGGTGAGCGCTATCGGCTGAATTTTCCGGAGCTGAGCGTCGAGGATATTGCCGGCGCAGGCTTTGCGGCGGTGCAAGCGCTTAAGATCGAGCAGCTGGCCGCAGTGGCTGGCGCCTCGCTCGGCGGCATGGTGGTCACCGCCTTTGCCGCGCAATTTCCCGCCGGCGCGCGCCGCCTGATCAGCATCTCTGGCACCTGCGCCGCATCGCCTTACGCGATCGCGCTGCGCGCCGTGCAGCGCGAGTGCATCCTGCGCGACCCGGACTGGCAGGGCGGCAACTATCCGCCGGAGCACCCGCCGCGCAACGGCATGCGCCTCGCGCGCAAGTTAGGCACGATCACCTACCGCTCGGCGGCCGAGTGGCGCCAGCGCTTTGGCCGCGAAGCGCTCTCCGGCAATGCGCTCAGGGCCAGTCCCTTTGCGCCGCGTTTCGCGGTCGAGGGGTACCTCGAATCGCAGGCCGAGAAATTCGTGCGCATTTTCGATCCGAACTGCTACCTGTACCTGTCGCGGGCGATGGATGCCTATGACCTGGCCGAGCACGGCGGCTCCTATGCGGAGGCGCTTGCCGGCTCGAAGCTCGAGAAGGCCCTGGTGCTCGGGGTCGAGAGCGACTGGCTGTTTCCGATTCACGAGCAGGCCGCGATCGCCGAGGCCGTGACGGCGGCCGGCGTACCGACGCGCTTTTCCCGTCTGCCTTCGCTCGAAGGTCACGACGCCTTCCTGGTCGACCTGCCGCGCTTCGATGCCGAAGTGCGCGCCTTCCTGAGCTGAATCCGCCCCCTTAGCTGACCGGCCGGGCCCGCACCCGCGTGGGCCCCAAGTGTGCGCTGCGTCATGAATTTGGCGGCCCAAACGCCTGATTTAAGCGTTTTCATTTGCAGTGCATACATTTTTGGTAAGATATCGTACGTAGAACAAACTATTCGTGGTTTGGTCTGATTATTGGTAAGACGAGGAGAGTAGTTATGAACGACCTGGTACAAAAACCTGCCGAGGGCCAGGAGCCTTCCGGCTTGCGGGCCCCGTTTGGCCCGGCACTCGCCGACGGCGATGCGGTCAGCCAGGCGCTGCGTCAGGGCAGCAGCGGCCGCGCTTCGCGCAGCCGCTGGTCCGTGGCGCGTCTGCAGTTCAGTGACGGCGGTTTTCATCTGTTCCGGATCCACTGAGCCAAACGCCTAGACCCTTTGTCTGCGGTGCCACAACGGTGTGGACGCCGATTGGCCACCCAACTTCACGCGCCAGAGCGCCTCAGGTAGAGGCGGGCTGCGCCGTGGGGTTCTTTTTTCACTTAAAATCGCTGTCACTTGCCAGCCGGGCGAGACATGCCGTGCGCAGCAGATTGAATCCCGGGATATTTGGACCGGTAGCCCGGTATTGCCTGGTCATTAAGTTTAATGTGCGGCGAAAAGTGTGACGGAGTTGGCATAATTGAAGCGCCGCCGCTATATAGATTTGGCGGACGGGGATCAGGTTGGCCAAGCCTGGAGAATAACGAGCTCAATGGAACGCCGCATTCATACGCGCCACCGTGCCCGCACCACGGTCTACATCCTGCTCGGTCCCGGGCGGCGCAAGTTGTGCCGCGCGATCAACTTAAGTGCCAACGGCGTGTTCGTGCACACGACTGCGCTCGGACTTCGCAAGGGACAGCAGGTTGAACTGGCGTTCGCCATTGACCTTGGCTCCATCACTAAAATTCATCGGCGCACCGCGATCGTCGCGCATGTCTCTGGCGGCGGCACCGGACTGATGATGGACGCCTACGCGGCCCGCTAAAGCGGCCGCTGTATTTTTCCCTGCCAGCGCCCTCCCAGGGCTCGCTCCTCGCCATGACGCCATGAGCAGATAGCGACGCGATCGTTGCGGATGTGGCACCCTGCCGCCCCATCCCATGCAGCGCAATCCCCTTCCACCACGCGACGCGTGATGCGCGAACACTGAGCATGCCTAGCGCCACGTCATCGTCGGCACGCAGCCGCCCGGTGTTGCTGCTG
>DASWBL010000071.1:0-11593 GCA_036390615.1 Steroidobacteraceae bacterium
AGCCGTTGATCGTCGCCGAGCGCGAACGCATGCTGGATTTTGCCGAGGCGCTACGTGCCGGGCGAATCCGCTCCAGTTCGCAGCAACCGTTCACGCTCATCGTCAATATTGGCATCGGCGGCTCGGATCTGGGACCGGCGATGGCCGTGCGCGCGCTGGCCGAATTCACGGCGGGCGCCCCGCGCCTGGCTTTTGTCGCCAACGTCGATGGTTGTGAGCTCGTCGACGTGCTCAAGGATGCCGACCCGGCGCGCACGATGTTTATCGTCTGCTCCAAGACTTTTACCACGCTGGAGACGCAAACCAATGCCAACGCCGCGCGCGCGTGGCTGATCGGCAAGCTCGGGCGGTCGGCGGTACCGCAGCATTTTGCAGCGGTGTCGGTCAACGCGCCGGCGATGGACCAGTTTGGTATTCATCCCGAGTACCGGTTCGCGATGTGGGACTGGGTCGGCGGCCGCTACTCGGTCTGGTCATCGATCGGCGTGTCGCTTGCGATTGCTATCGGTCGCAAGGGCTTTGAGGCATTTTTGTCCGGCGGTCGACAAATGGATGAGCATTTCGAACAGGCTCCCTGGCTCGCGAATCTGCCGGTGCTGGCAGGACTGCTGGCCATCTGGAATATCAATTTCCTTGAGCTGCCGACCCTGGCCGTGCTGCCTTACGATTCGCGCCTGGCGCGGCTGCCTGCTTATTTGCAGCAGCTCGAGATGGAGAGCAACGGCAAGTCGGTGCGACTCAACGGGCTGCCGGCGCCGCTGCCGACCGGCCCGGTTATCTGGGGTGAGCCGGGCGACAATGCCCAACACTCCTTTTTCCAATTGCTGCATCAGGGGACCAACCGGGCAGCGCTCGATATGATCGTACCGCTGCGCTCATCGGGAGCCACTCAGCAACAGCAGGATCTGGCCATCGCCAATGCCCTCGCGCAGGCAGAAGCCTTCGCACAAGGCTACGATTTGGCACAGGTCCAGGCCGATTTGCAGCGGCAGGGTATGACGGCGACGCAGATCGCGACGCTCGGCCCGCACAAAGTGCATCCCGGAAATCGCCCGGTAAGCGTGCTGATCATAGACCGCCTCGACCCGCGCTCGCTCGGGGCGCTGGTGGCGCTCTACGAGCACAGCGTGTTCGTGCAAAGCGTAGTCTGGGGCACTAACGCCTTTGATCAATGGGGCGTGGAACTCGGCAAAAAGATGTGCGAGCGGATCATACCGCTGCTAGGCGATGCGACTGCCGCCGCGGAATCGAGCTACTCGCTTCGCGGCACGCTGGCGTACCTGGCGCGGTTGCGGGGTTGAATTTAGCAGCAGGCGCGACCGGCAGGCGCCCATGCTCACTTATGTCCATCTAAATGCGTCCGCCGGACGTTTCGCGCGCGGCTACGTATAATCCGCGGCCAACATGAGCACTTTGCGCAAAGGTATCATTCTGGCTGGCGGCTCCGGTACGCGGCTGCATCCCGTGACGCTTGGCATCAGCAAACAGCTGCTGCCGGTCTACGACAAGCCGATGGTTTACTACCCGCTGTCGGTACTGATGCTCGCCGGTATCCGCGACATCCTGCTGATTTCAACGCCCACGGATCTGCCCGCATTCCAGCGCACGCTGGGGGATGGCAGCCAGTGGGGCCTGTCGCTGTCTTACGCTCCGCAGCCAAAGCCGGAAGGCCTTGCGCAGGCCTTTACGATTGGCCGGCGATTCATTGGTCAGGGGCTCGCAGCACTGGTGCTCGGAGACAATATTTTTTACGGCCACGGACTACCGGAGCAGCTGCACGCGGCGGATCAGCGGCCGAGCGGTGCGACGGTATTTGCTTATCACGTGAAGGACCCGCAGCGCTATGGTGTCGTGGAATTCGATGCCAGAGGCCGGGCACTCGGGATTGAGGAGAAGCCGGCCAAGCCCAAGTCGAGCTATGCCGTGACGGGGCTTTATTTTTACGACAACCAGGTGCTCGATATTGCGGCTTCTCTCAAGCCGTCGGCGCGCGGGGAACTGGAGATCACCGACGTCAATCGCGCCTACCTCGAGCGCGGCAGCTTGCAGGTCGAGCTGATGGGCCGCGGTATCGCGTGGCTCGATACCGGCACGCACGAATCCCTGCTGCAGGCGTCGATGTTCATCGAAGCCATCGAGAATCGCCAGGGCCTGAAAGTCAGCTGTCCCGAGGAAATCGCCTACCGCGCCGGCTACATCGATGCCGCGCAGCTCGAAGCGCTGGCGCGCCCGCTGGCTAAGACCGGCTACGGCGCCTACCTGCTGGGATTGCTGGCCGAGCGGCGCTGAGACCATGGAATTCATTCCCACGCAGCTGCCGGGCGTCGTGCTGATCAAGCCGGACATGTTTCGCGATGATCGCGGCTATTTTGCTGAAACCTGGCAGGAGAAGAAGTTTGCCGCGGCCGGGATCAATGCGCGTTTTGTCCAGGATAATCACTCGCATTCAATCCGGCACACGCTGCGGGGCCTGCACTACCAGATCCGGCAGCCGCAGGGCAAGCTGGTGCGGGTGGTCAACGGTGCTGCCTTTGACGTTGCGGTCGACATCCGCAGGGGCTCGGCGCACTTTGGCAAGTGGGTTGGTGCGGAACTGAGCGCGGAAAACCGCCAGATGCTATGGGTGCCGGAAGGCTTTGCACACGGCTATCTGGCGCTGAGCGAGCGGGTGGATTTTCTCTACAAATGCACTGATTTTTATGCCCAGCCCGAAGAACGGGCGATCCGCTGGAACGATCCGCAGATTGGCGTGCGCTGGCCGTTGCCGGCGGGCGTCGCGCCGTTGCTTTCGCCCAAGGACGCGGTTGCGCCGATGCTGGCGGACGCTGAGCCATACGCGTGAGGGCGCTTATTACCGGCGCCGGTGGGCAGCTCGGGCGCGAATTGGTCAGGACTGCACCGGCGTCGGCGACCGTGCGCGCGCTGGACAAAACTTATCTTGACGTGACGGATGGCGCTGCGGTCCGGGCAGTCGTTGGCGAATATCAGCCGACCGTAATCCTGAACGCGGCCGGCTACACTGCGGTCGATCGGGCCGAGTCTGATCAGCAGGCCGCCTGGCGACTCAATGCCGTGGCGCCACGGCTGTTGGCCGAGGCCGCCAGCAGTGTGGACCGGTGCCGATTGATTCATGTCTCGACCGATTACGTCTTCGACGGCGAAAGTCCGCGGCCCTACCAGCCCGACGATGCGCCCAATCCGTTGAGTGCCTACGGCAAGTCCAAGCTGGCGGGCGAACAGGCCGTGCTGACAGCGCTGGGCAATCGCGCGGTCGTAGTGCGCACCGCCTGGGTCTACAGCGCGCACGGGCGAAATTTTCTCCACACCATGCTGCGTCTGATGCGCGAGAAAGGGGTGGTGCGGGTCGTGGCCGACCAGATCGGCTCGCCCACGGCCACCGCCTCGCTGGCCGAGATGCTGTGGGCGTGCGCCGAGCGGCCGGGGCTGGCAGGCACATTCCATTGGACCGACGCCGGCGTGGCGAGTTGGTACGACTTCGCCACTGCCATCGCCGAAGAAGCGAATGCGCGCCGCTTGCTCGCGGCGCCGGCGCAGGTACTGGCTATTGCCAGCGAGGATTATCCGACGCCGGCGCGGCGGCCGCGCTGCAGCCTGCTCGATCGGCGCTCGACGGTCGCCGCCGTGGGGCTCGAACCCGAGCACTGGCGCGTTCGCTTGCGCAGCGTGCTGGATGAGCTCACCCGTGGCTAAACTGCTTATTACCGGCGGCGCCGGCTTCATCGGCTCGAACTTTGTGCATCACTGGCTTAGGCAGCTGCCGGGCGATCGGTTGGTGGTGCTCGATGCGCTGACCTACGCCGGCAATCTTGCCAACCTCAAGGCAGTGCTCGGTCAGCAGCAGCTGCGCTTCGTGCGCGGCAACATTACGAATGCGGCGCTGGTCGAATCACTGCTACGTGGCGAGGGCATCGATACGGTGGTGCATTTTGCCGCCGAGTCGCACGTCGATCGCTCCATCACCGGGCCCGACGCTTTCATTGAAGCCAACGTGGTTGGCACGCATGCCTTGCTCAAGGCGGCCCGCCGCGTATGGCTGGATGAAAAGGCGGTGCCACGGCATCGATTTCATCACGTCTCGACCGATGAGGTTTACGGCTCGCTCGGTCCGCAGGATCCGGCGTTCACCGAGACCACACCCTACGCGCCGAATTCGCCCTACTCGGCCAGCAAAGCTGCATCCGATCATCTGGTGCGGGCCTATCACCACACCTACGGATTGTCGGTCACCACCAGTAATTGTTCGAACAACTACGGCCCTTTTCACTTTCCGGAAAAACTAATCCCGCTGACCATCGTCAATATTCTCGATGGTCGCCGGCTGCCGGTCTATGGTGATGGCCGAAATGTCCGCGACTGGTTGCATGTCAGCGACCACTGCCGCGGCGTCGAGCAGGTGCTCAGCCAGGGACGTCCCGGCGAAGTATATAACCTCGGCGGCAAATCAGAGGTGGAGAACATCGCGCTGGTGCAGGAGCTGTGCCGGGTGGCCGATGCTGCGTTTGCGGCGGAGCCGCAGCTTAAGTCACGATTCCCGCATTCGCCGGCGGCGTTGGGCTCAGCCGCTGCGACGCTCATCGAATTCGTGACTGATCGACCTGGCCATGATCGGCGTTACGCAATCGACTGCAGCAAGGCCGAGCGGGAACTCGGCTTTGCGCCGCGGATCGGAATTTCGGCCGGTTTGGCCACGACGTTTCGCTGGTACGTGGACCACGAAACGTGGTGGCGGGGCATACTTGACGGCAGCTACCGGACTGCGAATTAAAGGTCCCGCCGCTGCCAGACCCAAGTCGCTGCGCATGCACCGCAGCAATGGGTGCGATCAGGGGCTTGCTAATCCGGGGGATGCGGGTCCTGGCCCGAATCTTGGCTGGAATGAGGCGATTTGCCTGGCTGTTGTTAGGCGCGCCGCTGATCAGAGGCATCCAAGACGCCCACCTGATGGCACGGCTGCTGGCGCGGGCGGGCCTGCGGCGGCACACCGTACGCGCCTGAACTGCTTCTTGCCCGGGGCGGCGGGTTGAAGCCGCAGAGCGCAGGTTCGCTACTAGGGGCCCTTGGCGATCAGAAACTGCACCAGATCAATCAACGCGCCTTGGCCTCCGGCGGAGCGGACGTCCAGACGATACCTGCCATTGACAATGATGGTCGGCGTGCCCCCGACTTTGCCGGCCGCGATCTCTTCGTTGGCAAGGTCCATTTGATACTCGACCGGCATCGACGCGGCGGTGGCGACAAATTTGGCCACAGTCACGCCCGGAAAGCGGCTGTAAAATTTGGCCAAGGCGTGGATATCCGGCATATGCTCCCTCAGTCCGTGTGTGGCCGGGTCAAGCACGGCTAACTCGCCGCTTTTCCAGACTGCATCAAACACAGCATCGTGGGCTTGATCGGCGACGCCGAGCGCCTGCGCAGTGATATAGGCGCGCTGAAAAACATCCCAGTCCTCATCCGGCCGAAAACCTGCCGGCAGAAAAACCATTTGCGCGTTGGCCGGCAGGCCCGCCTTGAGCTTGTCGGCCGTCGGATAAAATTCATTACACGCGGGGCAGGCGTAGGAAAACACTTCCAGAACTTCGATCTTGCCGGGCGCAACGTGCGTGGGCAGTGCCGGCTCGATCCGGAAATAGTGTGTACCTTCGACCCAATCCATCGCCGTCGCACCGTTTCCGGCTGTCAGCAGTAGCGTTGCGCTCAAAATCGCCAAGAATCCCCGCATGCTGTACCCCTTCACCTATTGCGCGCTGCTTTGCCCGCGCCGACTTCAGAGTCTAGCCAATGGGCCGGCACTCGCCTAGGGCGTACCGGCGCCGCTCAAAGTAATTGCCGGCAACCTGAAATCCCTGCCCGAATCTTAGCGTTTGCACCGCGGCGCGGCCGGCCACCGGGCCTCCCCGGATACGGTCCATCTAATTCTGGCAACCACGACGAGTTACGGGAGGCAATACCCGTCGGCGGGCTTTCGCCGCGGGCGTGGACGTTGCGGAATTGCGGCTCAAAAAGCATTGGGGGCACCGAAAACTCAGGCGATTGGAGAACAGTTTGTGGCGGGCGCAGCCAAGAATCTGCCCAAATTGCGACCGGATCGACGCCTAGCCGGGACGGTTGGTGTGACTCGGCGCGCGCAAATTAATGTTCCTTAATGATAAAGTGAAGGGGCGTGTATACCTTCAGCCGGCCTCGTAGACTGAGGCAGGGTGGGGCGATGGGCCGGACAGGGAGTCATCGAAGTGCCGCCGTTGCAAGGCAACTGGTTGGATGCCGATCGATTACGCCAACGTCGACGAATCTTCAATCGGCGACTCCTTGAGATTCTTTTCTTCGCACTAAAGCGCACCGGCCCCGTTCCGCTCCCGCTACGGCAGCAGCTCATCCGACGCATTCTGGTAGTTCGCCCCAACCACCGCCTTGGCAATACGGTACTGCTCACGCCGCTCCTGCTTGAACTGCGACGGCTGTTTCCGCATGCCGAAGTGGATGTGCTGGCAGGTGGCCGCGCCGGAGCGGCGCTGCTCCCGTCTTTCGGCCACGTCCGCAAGATCTGGTCAATCCCGTCGCGGGTATTGAAACAGCCGTTTGAACCTCTGCGCATTCTGATAGGCATGCGACGCCGGCACTATGACCTGGCGATCGATGCCTGCGCTGAATCCCAGACCGGGCGACTGTTCACGCTACTGTCCGGTGCGCGATTCAAGATTGGCTTCGACCATGTCCAGAAACTTAAGGGCCTGACGCACGAATTGCCGCCCGCAGATCCGCAGCTGCATGTGGCGAAAGTGCCGGTGCACCTGCTGCGCGCGGTCTACGGCGTCGCCGAAATGCCCTGGCCGGCGCTCGCGCTGCCGCTGGCCGCTGAAGATCGGCATCTGGCGCGGCGTCAACTGCGCACCACATTGCGCGGGCTGGGCGCTGATCCGTCCCAGCCAATCATCGGTCTGTATGGCTTTGCGACGGGCGCCAAGCGCCTGCCGTGCACGTGGTGGCAGCCGCTCCTGGATCGCCTGCAGAGCGATCCATCGGCCTTGCTGGTTGAAATACTTCCGGGCCACGGCGAATCGTGTTTTGCCCAGCGCTTTCCGGCCCTGTATGCCGCCGATCCGCTGCAACTGGCGGCGCTCGTATCGCTGCTGGCAGTGTTCGTCAGCGCTGACGGTGGCGTCATGCACCTTGCGACCGCAGTCGGTACCCCGACCGTCGGCCTGTTTTCGGTCACTTCGGCGGCTCGCTACGGACCTTACGGCAACGGCAGCTTTGCGCTTGACGTACGCGAAATGCATCCGGAATCTGCCGCCCAGGCGATCCTTTCGCATTTGAATGGCCTGCGGATGGCCGGCGGCTACTTGCCGCGACGGATTCCGCAGTTGGCGTTAGGGCGTGCGGCCAGGCTGCGCACCGCAGGTCCGCTAAAGGACATGCGGCTGAGGCCGGCACACAACTAGGTCCCGCCGCGAGCCGCTAAAGGGCCGCGCGTTTACGCGCTCGGTGCGGTATCAAGCACGAGCGCCAGCCATTCCAGTTCAGCTTCCGAGACCGGTGTTTGTGCCAGTACCCACTTGGCCCGCTGCAGGAAGTATTCGGGAACAAAAATGCGGGAGCTTCCTGCCAGCCCGGGAATTGCCGCATCATCCTGAATGTAGACCGGTACCGATTCCACGCGCAGCAGCCCTGCAATCACTTCGGCGGCCAAGTGATTAGGGCAATCTTCCAGCCATTCCCAACGATCCGAGCGCATAACCCAGCCATTGCTGCTGCCATGTGGCAAGCCAACAGCCCAACACGAAGGCCCGAAGCGGTCAATTAGCACGGACCGACCTGCGGCCGGTAAACGAGCCCGTTTCGGCGTGGAATTGGCTCGATTATAGATAAATATTATATAAATGTCTCTATAGCAATCTTTATATGATATAAATCTATTAAAAATCCTTTTTAGATTTATTAAAATGTATTATTTAATTTATATTATTAGGACATTAATGTAATATTATATTGGAAAAGCCTTAATATGATTAATTATGAACATTTCACTAAATACCGATGAGCTTGAGGAACGACTTGGGGACCGCCTGCGGGAACTGAGGATCCTGAAGAACCTGGATCAAAAGGCTCTCGCCGCAAAGGCCGGTGTTTCCCTCAATGCCGTCCGGCACCTTGAAGCCGGGCAGGGCGCGCGCGTCCATTCTCTGATCAGGGTGCTGCGTGCGCTGGAGCGCGAAGAGTGGCTTGAAACCCTGGCGCCGACTGTCTCCATCAGCCCTTTGCAGATGCTCAGAAGGGGCCACCGCGAACGGCGCCGCGTGCGCCAGCGGATTCGCCCGGATGTATAGGCCGGTCACAACAGTCGAGGTTAGGATCTGGGGCCAGCGCGTCGGCGCGGTGGCGCGCGATCCGCGTTTGGGCTTCTACGCCTTCGAATACGCACCGGCGTTTGTACAAACCGGCATTGAACTGGCGCCACTGGCCATGCCACTGCGCGGTGCGCGCCAGCCGTTCATTTTCCCGGATTTGCCGGAGCTGACCTTCAAGCGGTTGCCGGCGATGCTGGCTGACGCGCTGCCCGACGAATTTGGCAACAGCCTCATCGATGTCTGGATGGCCCGCCAGGGCGTGCAGCCGGTTGATATCACCGCTCTGGATCGACTCGCTTATATGGGCAAGCGTGGTTTCGGCGCGCTGGAATTCCGGCCGGTCCGCGGGCCGGCGGCAAGTGGCGAAACCGCCATCGAGCTTGGGCAACTGGTCGAGAGTGCGCGCAGCGTCGTGCACGGGCAGGTCGACAATGACCGCCATGCCGTTGCAGCGTTAAAGCAGATCTTGTCGGTTGGCACATCCGCCGGTGGCGCCCGGGCCAAGGCCGCAATCGCCTGGAACCCGCACACCGAACAGATCCGGACTGGACAGTTTGATGTCGAGCCGGGCTTTGAGCACTGGTTGCTCAAATTCGACGGCATCGGCAAGGACAACGAACTCGGTGAGCCGGAAGGCTACGGTCGCATTGAATACGCTTATTACCAGATGGCGACGCGCGCCGGCATCACCATGGCACCCTGTCGGCTGCTGGAGGAAAACGGCCGTGCGCATTTCATGACACGGCGTTTCGACCGCAGCGCCAACGAAAAAATCCATGTGCAGACGCTCTGCGGCCTGGCGCAGCTCGACTATCGGGCCAAGGGCGTCCATGACTACAGCCAGTACCTCGGTGCCATCAGTCAGCTGGAACTGCCGTCGGCGGAGTTCGAGCAGGCCTTTCGCCGCATTGCTTTCAACGTCATGGCCTGCAACTGCGACGATCACACCAAGAACTTTTCGTTTGTGCTCACCGAGCGCACGCGCTGGGCGCTGGCGCCGGCCTACGATCTGATTTACGCCTATAACCCCAAGGGCGAATGGACCTACCAGCACCTGATGTCGGTCAACGGCAAGTTCAATGCCATCACGCGTCAGGATATGTTACAGCTTGCGGATCGGTTTCAGATTGGCGCGGCCACCAAGATTCTGGCGCAGGTACGCGAGGCCGTGGCCGCATGGCCCGATTTTGCCAAGCGGGCCGCGCTGCTGCCGGGCGCCGCCGAGCGCATCCGCAGCCATCACAATCTGTTGTAGCCAGGCCGGCACCGACCGCTGCCGCAACCTGAGGCGCGTCTTTTCAGGCCGCCACAATTTTATTGTTGAGCGTGCCGATCCGGTCGATGGTGGCGACGACCCGATCGCCCACTTTGAGCGGCTGCGGTGGATTCATCGCGTAACCGACACCGGCGGGTGTCCCGGTGCAGATCACGTCCCCGGCTTCGAGCGTCAATCCCGCCGACAGCGAAGCAATGATGGTCGGGATATTGAAAATCATCTGCGCGACCTGCGCTTGCTGTCGCTGCTGCCCGTTCACGGTAAGGGTAAGTTCAAGTGTGGCAGGATCGCCGATCGTCTCCTTATCGATGATCCACGGGCCGAGTGGCAGCAGGCTGTCGAGAGACTTGCCCTTGAACCACTGGTCGTGGCGGCGCTGCAAATCCCGCGCGGTAAAATCGTTGGCCACGGTGTAGCCAAAAACATGCTCCATGGCCCGCTCTGCGGGGATATCGCGCCCGTCGGTGCCGATGATGACCGCAAGCTCCACCTCATAGTCGAGCACTGAGGTGACGCGCGCGTCGAGCCGCACATCGCCATCAGGCGAGTTCAAGGTGTGCGTAGCCTTGCTGAAAAACTGCGGCACCTCGGGCACCTTGACGGGGGTGGCAGTGCGATCAAAGCCTTCCTTGACGTGATCAAGATAGTTGCGGCCGACGCAGAAAGCGTTCCTCGCCAGCTTCGCTATCGGCGCGAGTAGCCTGATGCCGGCACTTGGCAATAGCGCCTCAGGCAGCTCGGCGGCGCGCTGCTCGAGTGCCCGCACCGCCTGCAGCGACGGCTGCTGCCCGGCGATGATGGCCGGCACCGAAGACAGATCGACGTCTTGGCCTGCCAGCTGGGCGGCGATGGCCAGATCCAGCACCTGCTTTTCCAGCCACAGGCCGCTGCGGATCTGTCCGGCGTAGGCGAAGCTGATTAATTTCATGAGCGCGTATCGTCCGTGGCGGCACCGGCTTGGCCGGCGGGTTGGTAGAGGTTCGCATAGCTCGCGCGCAGCGCGCTTTTCTGGACTTTGCCCATCGTATTGCGCGGCAGGGCTGCGACAAAGGCCACATGCTTGGGACATTTGTAGGCCGCCAGCCGTTGCCTGAGCGCGGCCTGCACCGCCTGGGGCGTCAGGTCTGCGCTGCGCCGCGGTGCGACGATCAGCGCGGTAACGCCTTCGCCCAGGTCCGGATGCGCAACGCCGATGACCGCTGATTCATCGACGCCGGGCAGGGCATCGATCTCGCTCTCGACCTCTTTCGGGTAGACGTTGTAGCCGCCGGAGATAATCAGATCCTTGCCGCGGCCGACGATCCGAAGGTATCCGCGCGCGTCGCGACAGCCCAGATCGCCGGTGATGAAGAACGGACCATGAAATTCGGCGCGGGTTTTCTCCGGCTGATCCCAGTAGCCGGCAAACACATTCGGGCCAGCGACCTCGATCATGCCGATCTGGTCTGGGGGCAGCTCGTGGCCAAGTTCCAGGTCCGTGATGCGCACCGACACGCCGGGCAGCGCAAAGCCCACGGTGCCAGCCAGGCGCTCCCCGTCGTAGGGATTGGATGCGATCATGCCAGTCTCGGTCATGCCGTAGCGTTCGAGGATTTCCTGGCCCGTCCGCGCGCTCCAGGCCCGATGCGTTTCCGCCAGCAGCGGCGCCGAGCCGCAGACGAACAGTCGCATATGGCCGGTAGCGGGTTCATTCAGCCGTGCATCCTGCAGCAGGCGCACATAAAACGTCGGCACTCCCATCATTACCGTGGCCTGCGCCAGCTGATTGAAAATCAGCGTCGGCTCAAAGCGGGGCAAAAAAATCATCGCGGCACCGGCGGCGAGCGTGACGTTGATGGCCACGAACAAGCCATGAATGTGATAGATGGGCAGGGCGTGCAGTAGCACGTCCGTGTCGGTGAAATGCCAGTAATCGCACAGCACCAGGGCGTTTGACAGCAGATTGCCGTGC
>DASWBL010000072.1:0-1687 GCA_036390615.1 Steroidobacteraceae bacterium
CACATGCAGAATGTCCTCGGCTGCATTGAACGTGGTCGAGCCGCCGGCGCCCGCATTCTGACCGGCGGGCAGCGCGTGACCACCGGCGCGCTGGCCAAGGGCTGGTTTGTTGCTCCAACCGTGTTTGACCGGTGCCGCGACGATATGAGTATCGTGCGCGAGGAGATTTTTGGCCCGGTCATGAGCGTGCTGGAATTTGATGATGAAGAGGAAGTGCTGCGCCGGGCCAATGCGACGGAGTTTGGGCTCTCCGCCGCGGTCTTCACGCGCGACCTGACCCGGGCACACCGGGTGATTGCCGGACTGCAAGCTGGGACCTGCTGGATCAATCACTACAACGTCACGCCGATCGAGCTGCCGTTCGGCGGCGTGAAGTTCTCCGGAATCGGGCGCGAGAACAGCCGCGCCGCTATTGAGCATTACACGCAGCTCAAAAGCGTGTACGTCGCCATGCGCAATGTCGATTCACCCTACTGAACGGCGATCGCGACATGCCAGCCCAGGAGTTTGACTACCTGATTGTCGGGGCCGGATCCGCCGGCTGCGTGCTGGCCGACCGGCTGACGGCGGATGGCCAGCACACCGCACTGGTATTGGAGTTTGGCGGCTCGGACCGCTCGATCTTTATCCAGATGCCCTCGGCGCTGTCGATCCCGATGAACATGCCGCGCTACAACTGGGGCTATCAGACCGAGCCGGAGCCGCAGCTGGGCGGGCGGCGGCTGCAGACGCCGCGCGGCAAGGTGCTTGGCGGCTCATCGTCGATCAACGGCATGGTTTATGTGCGGGGCAATCCGTTCGATTTCGAACGCTGGCAGGCAGAAGGTGCGGCCGGCTGGAGCTACAGCGACGTACTGCCTTATTTCAAGCGCGCGGAGCATCGCGCCGAAGGCGGCGATCAATATCGGGGTTCATCAGGCCCGCTGCAGACTCGCTACGGCACGCTGCAAAATCCGCTGCATCAGGCCTGGCTTGCTGCGGCCGAGCAGGCCGGCTACCAGCGTTCGGCAGACCTGAATGGTTATCAGCAGGAAGGCTTCGGACGGCTGGACATGACGGTCGGCGGCGGCCGCCGCAGCAACGGTGTCAACGCTTATCTGCGTCCGGCGATGGGCCGACCGAATCTTGCGGTGCGCACTGGTGCGCTGGTGACACGCATCGAATTCACGGGCCGGCGCGCCACCGGCGTGCGTTACCGCATGGGCCAAAGCGAGTTCAATGCGCGTGCGAGGCGTGAGGTGCTGCTATGCGCGGGTGCCATCGCCAGCCCGCAGCTGCTCAAGCTCTCCGGCGTGGGACCGGCAGCCGAGCTCGCCAGCCACGGCATCCCGATGGTGCAATCGCTCCCCGGCGTCGGCGAAAACCTGCAGGATCACTTGGAGTTCTATTTCCAGGTGGCATGTACGCAGCCGATCACGCTTTACTCATCGCTCGGCCCGCTCAGCCGACTGAAGATTGGGGTGCGCTGGTTGCTGTTCAAGGACGGGCTGGGTGCCAGCAATCATTTCGAGACCGGGGGATTCATCCGCAGCCGCGCCGGGATCAAATTTCCGGATATCCAGTATCACTTTCTGCCAATGGCAGTCAGCTACGACGGTTCGTCGCTGGCGAAGGAACATGGTTATCAGGCGCATGTCGGACCCATGCGTTCCAGAAGCCATGGCTGGGTACGGCTGTCGTCGCCACG
>DASWBL010000073.1:0-1959 GCA_036390615.1 Steroidobacteraceae bacterium
TTTTTTCCACCGGTGCGCCGTCGACGATAACGTGGGCGGCTGCGGCCTGGCGCTCGGCGCCCTGCAAAGCGGCGCGGGCCGTGGCCACCGCAGTCTCGGCGTTGCGCAATTCCTCGGCCGAAATGGCCTGCGTCGCGAGCAGGGGTTGGCGGCGGGCGAATTGCGCTTGCGCCTGCTCGAGTTCGGAGCGGCGGCTGTCGATCTGCGCATCAAACTGCGTGGCGGTCGCCGACTGCTGCCGCACCTGGCGCACAGCGAGCGATAGCGTACTGGCCGACCGCGACAACGCGACTTCGGCGTCGGTCGGGTCAAGCCGCACCAGCACCTGACCGGACTCGACGCGTTGCGTGTCGTCGGCCAGTACTTCGATTACCGTGCCGGTGACCTGGGCCGTGATGCCGACCTGATCGCCGCCCACGTAAGCATCGTCAGTCGTCTCGCGCCTGGAGAGCACCAGCACCCAGAGCAGCAGCCAGCCGATGCCAGCCAGCGCAAATATCGTGATGATGATCGTGAGGATCCGGCGGCGCTTGCCGTTGGTTGGAGCAGCCGCTGCGGGGGTGGGATTCGGTTCGTTCATGATTTGGGTTCCGTGGAATAACCGCCGCCCAGGGCGTGGATCAGCGCCAGATCGGCGCTGAGCTCAAGGTAAGCCGACTGCAGCTGGGCTTCGCGGGCGGTCAGCACTTGAATCTGCGAATCGATTTCGGGCCGGGCATCGCTCAAGCCTCCGGCCAGGCGTTGCGCCGCGGCCTGCTGCAGCTGCTCGGCGGCGTTCAGCTGATCGGCGCGCAGCGCGAGTTCCTTGCTTTGCGTCGCACGCGTCTCAAGCTGCGTATTGACTTCCTTGGCCGCACCGATGAGCACCGCTCGGTAGTCGTCGACCGCGGCTGCGAGATTGGCCTGGCTGCGCCGATAGCCGGCGCGCAGCGCGCCCGCATCAAAAATGGGCAAATGAATGGCGGCCCCGAAAGCCGGGGCGCGGCTGCCGTATTCCAGCAGGCGGCTGAATTGGATGCTGCTCAGGCCAAGCAGGGCGTTCAAGCTGACATCGGGCATGAAGCCGGCGCGCGCTGCGAGCCGGTCCTCGGTCGCGGCTTCAATCCGCCAGCGGCTGGCGGCGATGTCGGGTCGGCGGGCGATCAGATCGATCGAGGCATTCGCCGGCAGCACCACAGGCAGTTGCGGCAGCGGGCGCGCCGTGAGCGAGGGCAGTTGCGCCGGCGAGCAACCGAGCAGCGCTGCCAAGGCGATGCGATCAATTTGTTCCGCAGTAGCGGTTTCAACGGCATGATCCTGAGTCGCGTACAGCGCCTGCTTGGCCTGTTGCAGCTCATCAATACGGGCGATCTGCGCGTTCACGCGGGCGCCGACGATCGCCACTTCGCGATCGGCCAGTACGACGCGTTCGGCCGCCAGTTCCTGTCGGGCATGATCGGCCTGCCAGGCAAAATATTCGCTCGCCACGCTGACGGCGAGTGCCAGCGCCGCCGCGTCGCGCTCGGCCGCAAGGGCGCGCTGCGAGTCGACCGCAGAGCGCAGCTGGTCGCGGTGCAGGCCCCACCAGTCGAAGCTGTAACTGGCTTTAAGGCCAAGATCAATGGTGTTGTACCAATTGAATCCGAGCAGCCGCGGCGGTAGCAGGCCGTTATCACTGAGCCTTTGCCGCTCGGCGTCCGCGTCTGCCGAAACCTGCGGGCCGGCACTGGCGGCGACCTGCTTGGCCGCGGCGCCTGCCGCCTCGAAGCGCGCGCCCGCGGCAGCGACATCGGGTGAGTCCTGCAGCGCGCGCTCGATCAGCGCGTTGAGGGTTGCATCGCCGTAGCGCAGCCACCACTGCCGCTCGGGCCAGGTGCCAGCGAGCTCCGGATCGGTCGCATCGATCGGTGCGCTTTGCGGCAGCGCCGGCGCCGACGCTTTCGGTGGTGGCGTAATGCAGCCGCCGAGCAACAGTCCGGC
>DASWBL010000074.1:0-2896 GCA_036390615.1 Steroidobacteraceae bacterium
GGCCGGATAGCGCTGCACCGTGCACAGGCCTTGCTCGCCGAGCTGCGGGCCGATGCATACACCCATCAGCCAGTCGAGCAACTCATCGCGACCGAGGCCGTCCGCAACCCGGCGCTCCAGTCCGCGGGTGACCGCGCATTCGGCTAACTCGGCCGCTGTGGCACTCAGTGGGTTAAGGCCTGCCGCGGCCGCGATCACCTGTTGGTAATCAACGCGCTCAGCGACGCCGCCGGCGGCCGCGGCGAGCAGCTCGGCGGCAAAATTCTCAACTTCGCCGATCAGCTCGCTCATGGTCCAGCCAATCCGATACCACTCGATCAAGGTGAACTCGGCGTTGTGCAGGCGACCGCTTTCCTCGCCGCGATAGACATGGCAGATCTGGTAGATGTCGCCGCTGCCGGCCGCCAGCAGCCGCTTCATCGAGTATTCCGGCGAAGTGTGCAGGTAAAAATCGCGCCGGCTGGCGCCGGGCAGCTGCACCGTGGCCGAATGAATATGAATGTCGGTGACCGGGTAGTTGATCAGCGCCGGGGTGTCCACCTCCAGCACGCCGCGCGCGGCAAAGAACTGCCGCGCCTTGGCCAGCAGCGCGGCACGCGCTTTTAGGGTTGCCAGGGTTGCGCTCGGCCGCCAGCGCTGCGACGGGTCGTTCAATGCAGGGCCTGCACCGCGGCGGCAAGACGGCCGATTGACTGGCCGACGCGCACGGCGCTGCCAGGGCTCAGATGCGCTGCCCAGCTCCCGAGCTGCGCCGGCAGCAGCAAAATCACGGTCGAGCCCATGTTGAAGCGGGCAAATTCCTCGCCTCGTGCCAGCAGCTGTCGCGGCGCCTCCGGCAGCATCGAGGGCCCGCCGGCCCGGCGTGGCGTGATCTGTCTATGCCACACGGTGCTGATGCTGCCGACAAAAAGTGCGCCGACCAGCACCATGGCGAATGGTCCGTAAGGACTGTCGAACAGGCAGACCACCCGTTCATTGCGGGCAAACAGTCGCGGTACCCGTGTGGCGGTCGTGGCGTTGACGCTGAACAGGCTCCCCGGCACGTGCCAGGCGCCGCGCAGCACACCCTCGATCGGCATGTGGATCCGGTGGTAGTTGAACGGCGCCAGATAAAGCGTCGCGAACCAGCCGGCCTCGAACAGCGCGCCACTGTCAGTTGACTCGGCCAGCAATTCGGCCAGCGTGTAGTACTGGCCCTTGGCTTGCAGCAGCCGGTCCTGCTCGATCGGTCCGGCCATGCTGACGGCACCGTCGACCGGGCTGGCGATGGCGTAGGAATCCGGTGACAGCGGCCGAGCGCCCGGCCGCAGCGCTCGGGTGAAGAAAGCATTGAAGCTCGGATACGCCAGCGGTTCGGCAAGCAGGCATTCGGACATATCGGGCCGGTAGCTGCGCGTGAACCAGCCGATCAGCGCGTTCTTCAGCCACGCAATCCGGCTGCGGGTCAGGTGATAAACCAGCCGCGACAGTGTGTGCTGCGGCAGGACGTATTGCAGGCCAACGAACACCCGGCCCAGCAGCGGACTGCTCATGGGCGGCATGCTCGCACTGGCCCATGCATCACAGCGCGCCGGCCTCATCGATCCGCTTAAGATCGGCGCGCAGCGCTGGCGCGGCAATCGGCGGCGAGAAAACTGCGGCGATGCGTCCGCGCCGGTCGAGCAGATACAGCGTGGAGGTGTGATCCATGGTATAGCCGCCTCCCGGCAGTTCCTGGCGTTCGGCGATCGCGCCGAAACTGGCGAGCAGGCCCGGCAGGGACTTGGGATCGGTGCGCAGCCCGATAAAATCCGGACTGAAGGCGTGCAGATACTTGTGCAGCACCTCGCCGGTGTCGCGCTCCGGATCGATACTGATGAAGATCAGCGGCAGACCCGCCGACGGCTGGGCGCGCAGCACCTCGGCCACCGTGGCGAGCGTTGTCGGGCAGGCGTCGGGGCAGTAGGTAAATCCGAAAAACACCAGGCTCGGATGGCCGAGCAGCCGCTGCTCGGAATAGGGCTGGCCGGCCGTATCGGCGAGCGTGAACGGCGCCACGGGCCGTGGCGGACTCAGCCAGGTGCCGCTCGCGAGCGGCACCGTAGTCTGCGACACCAGGCGTGCCATGATGGCGCCTGCCAGCACGGCGGCCACGCCGAGGGCGCCCAGCCAGAGGAACGACGGCCTGATTTGCATGCAGCGATTATCACACACCGCTCGCGCACGCCGGGCAGCGCCGCTGACCGCAGGGCAGCTGCTGGCGCGCCTGACCCGGCGCCTGGCCCGGGCAGGTCTGCATTACGGGCACGGCACTGCGCGGCCGCGCGATGATGCCGCGGCGCTGATCTGGCACGTGCTGAATAAACCGGCCTCGGCGCGCGCGCTGACCGCCGGCCGTCGGGTCAGCGCCGCCGACCTTGCAGCGATCGAGGCGCTTGCGAAGCGGCGTATTGCCGAGCGCATGCCGGTCGCTTACCTGATCCGCCGCTGCTGGTTTGCCGGCCTGCCGTTCTTTGTCGATCAGCGGGTACTGATTCCGCGCTCGCCGATCGCTGAGCTCATTGAGGCGCGCTTCGCCCCGTGGATCGCGGCCGCACGCGTGCGCAGGGTTGCCGATATCGGCACCGGCTCGGGCTGCATTGCCATTGCCTGCGCGCGGGCTTTCCCGCGCGCGCGGGTGGATGCGGTCGATATCGATCCGGCCGCGCTCGCCGTGGCGCGGCTCAACATTGCCCAGCACCGGCTGGGCCGCCGCGTTCGGGCGGTGCGTGCCGATCACTTCGCCGGACTGCCGCGGGCCGCATACGATATTATTGTCAGCAATCCGCCGTATGTCGGCGGTCGCGAACTGGCGCGCTTGCCGGCCGAGTACCGCCACGAACCGCGCCAGGCACTGGCGGGCGGGAGCGACGGACTC
>DASWBL010000075.1:0-2253 GCA_036390615.1 Steroidobacteraceae bacterium
CAAGCATCCGCTCAATACCTCTGACTTCTCCTCGTTCCTGCTGCAGGCGCAATCATCGAAAGCGAAAGTGGTCGGCCTTGCCAATGCCGGCGGCGATACCACCAACGCGATCAAGCAGGCCTCGGAATTCGGCATCGTAGCGGGCGGCCAGAAGCTCGCAGCGCTGCTGTTATTTATCACCGACGTGCACGCGCTTGGTCTGAAGACTGCGCAGGGCCTCACCTTTACCGAATCCTTCTACTGGGACATGAATGACCAAACCCGTGAATGGTCGAAGCGCCTCCAAAAGCTTTCGCCGAAGGCAACGATGCCCTCGATGACGGTCGCGGGGCTTTATTCGGGCGTACTGCACTATCTCAAGACACTCGAAGCAATGGGAGGTAATCCGCACGACGGCGCCAAGGTCGTGGCCAAGATGAAGGAGTTGCCAACCGACGATCCGCTGTTCGGCAAGGGCTCGATCCGCATCGATGGCCGCAAGCTGGTTCCGGCCTATCTGTTCGAGGTCAAGAAGCCCGAAGAGTCCAAATATCCGTGGGACTACTACAAGCTTGTCGCGACCATACCGGCCGAGGAAGCCGCAAGGCCGCTCAGCGAAAGCGAGTGCCCGCTGGTGAAGAAATAGTTGTGAACTGGCCGGAGGCAGTCAGCGGCTTCGCACGGTCGAGAGCGTGCGCACAGCGACCGCGAGTGCCAGCAGCAACAACGCCGCGGCGAGCAGAAACGGCGCGCCCGGCAAATGCACCGGCGCCTGTGCGCTGATGAAATAGGCAAAGGTCAGCGTAAACAGGAACGGCCCGAGGAGTTGAGAAACGCTTTGCACGCTGCCTGTCGCGCCCTGTAGCTGACCCTGCTGATCCGGCTTGACCCGTCGGCTATTGAGCGCCTGCAGCGCCGCCCCCGACACGCCCCAGAGTGCCATCACGGGAATCCCCAGCCAGAATATTGGACCGCTCGGCGCCGCGCCGAAAATCAGAAATCCCGCGGCGCCGCAGACAAGTCCCAGAATCAGCGCGCGGCGTTCGCCGAGGCGGCTGACGATCGGCCCGATCGCAACGCCCTGCACCACCATCGCGCAAATGCCGACCATCGCCAGCGTCAGGCCGACCGTCTTTGCATCCCAGCCGTAGCGATAGGTCGCATAGAGGACGAAGGTCGACGGCAGAACGACGTGCGATAGCTGGGCAAAGAAATTCACTACCGACAGGCCGGCAAGTACAGGATTGGAGCGCAACAGACGGAGCGCGCCGATCGGGTTTGCGCTTTTCCAAAGGAACGCAGACCTGCGATCTCGCGGCAGCGACTCCGGCAAGATCAGCAGGCCGTACAGCGTGTTGGCAAAACTCAAGCCGGCCGCAGCCCAGAACGGTAGCCGCGGATCGACGTTGCCAAGCAAACCGCCGATTGCCGGGCCCAGGATGAATCCGGCACCGAAGGCGGCACCGACCTTGCCGAACACGGCGGCGCGCCGTTCCGCAGGCGTTATGTCCGCGATATAGGCGAAGGCCGTTGAAACGCTTGCCGACGTAATGCCCGAGATGATGCGGCCGACGAACAACCAGATCAAGGACGGCGCCATCGCCATCAGGACATAGTCGAGCCCAAGCCCGAAATTCGACAACAGCACAACCGGCCTTCGGCCGAACCGGTCCGACAGGCTGCCCAGGATCGGCGAAAAAATGAACTGCATCAGCGCCCACGCCGTGCCGAACAGGCCGAAGATACGGGCCGCTCGCGCGGTGTCGTTATCGACGAAGCTTTCCACGAGCTTCGGCAGGATCGGCATGATCAGGCCGAGCGCAAGCATGTCGAGCAGGATGGTGATGAAGATGAATGCCACGGCCGCACCGCGCGCCGGCCGCGCCGTTCGCGAAACTTCGGCCGTCGCCACCCGGACCTGTTCGTTCATGATTGCCGCCTGCGCTTGTGTGCGAACGGGTTCGCCTTCTCGCGCAGCGATACACGCACCGGCGTGCCGGGCAGGTCAAAATGCTCGCGCAATGAATTGACCAGATAGCGAAGATAGGACTGCGGCACTGCATCAGCGCGCGAACAGAACAGCACAAAGCTCGGCGGCCGCGCCTTCGCTTGCGTTATATAGTTCAGTTTCAACCGCCGGCCCGAGACCGCAGGCGGCGGATTTGCGTCCACCGCTTGCTCGAACCATCGATTGAGCAAGGCGGTCGGTACGCGCTTGTTCCACACGGCATACGCCGCTTCGATCGCCTTCATCAGCCGATCGATGCCCTCGCC
>DASWBL010000076.1:0-4839 GCA_036390615.1 Steroidobacteraceae bacterium
ATCTGCAACAGCAATCCGCGCAGATATGCTTCATCGGCACGGCATTCGATGGCCAGCGCACCCTGCGCCGGCGCACCCGGGCATTGCGTCAAAGGCAGAATCATGCGCGGCAGGCCCGCCAGCAGGCCTTCCAGCAGTGCCCGCCCGCCCATCGACTCATCGCGCCACAGCCGCGCGATCCCGGCCAGGGCGAGTATCACGCCGTCCATGTGCCGCTCCGAGCCGCGTGGCTCGCGCAGCCGCCTGATGCGCGAATCCACATTGCCGCGAAGCTCGCAAAGTTGCACCTTGGCGCCTCCCGGCAGCGCGCGCGCCAGGAACGGCGGCACGAGCGCCGCGCGACGCGGCGAAGAACTGCCAATGCGCAGGGGTACTCCGGCCGCAATCTGCGCCGCGACATCGGGCGCGAACAGCACGATGTCACGCGGATTTTCACGTTTTGGTACTGCGCCCAGGCAAAGCGCCGCCGGTCGCTCGAGACTCAGATCCTTATAGGAATGCACGGTCAGATCGACCGCACTTCGGAGCAGCGCAGCATCGATCTCGGCGGTGAAGAACTCCTTGCCTTCGACCTGCGAGAGCGGGATGTTCGTGATCTGATCGCCGCGGGTGTCGATGCCGATCAACTCGACACGCAATCCGGGATGAAGCTGCTCTAGGGCGCGGGCGATTGCTTCGCTCTGGGCGCGGGCCAGATGCGAGCGGCGCGTGCCTAGCCGGATCGGCTTAAGCGACATGCGCGGGAACTCGACCAGGAGAGGCGTTTAGGCGCTGAGCGCAGCGAAAGCGGCCAGATCTTCCCAGCCGTGGGCCTGAGTGGCGCTGCCACCCAAGGACCGCAGCAGCGCTTTCTCCGCACAGGCATGCCGCGCCCGCTGCACATGGCGCTGGCGCTGATCCAGTTGCGTGCGCAGCATCTCGAACAACGCGCTGAGGCTCGTCAGCCCCGGCATTTGGGCCCACTGCCCTTCGGCCGACCCGCCGGAGCCCAAATGAATAATGCGGCCCGGACGCGGCTGGGTCGCGAGCCACGCGGCAATGCGCTGCGAGTCCCGCTCCCCGTCCGCTGGCACGCACAGCACCACATCGCGCGCTTCCCGCCAGGCAAGTAGTTCGGCCTGTAGCGATCCGTCGAGCACTTTGCAAGGCCGAGCCGGATGGCGCTCGCGCACCTCCGTGGCAAGCTCCAGCGCCCGCTTCGGCGTCCGATTCGAAATCCACAGCTCGGAACATTCCACCCATGGTGCCACGGCCTGTGCCAGCTGTCCGGCGCCGATCAGCAGCGTCGGGCCCTCGCGCCCAGAATCCCCCAGGATCCGCCGCACCTGCGAGCCGTAGGAGGCGCTACCAAGCCCGGAAAGAAACCGGGCGCGGATTTCCTTGGTGTCCTGAAAAAGTTGCTGGATCAGCGGGTCGAGCGACTGGCGGAGCGAGCCGGACGCCGCCACATAGTCGCGCCACGCCTGCTTGATCTGGCCGAAAATCTCGGTCTCGCCTACGAGTTTACTTTCCAGCCCGCAGGCAAAACGCAGTAAAAATGCGTAGGCCTCGGATCCCTCAAAACTTTGCAGTTCACCATCGGAGGGCAGCCGCGCGCGCATCGCCTCGCGGTCCGCGGCGCTCGCCAGTATCGTGACGCGCCGCTGGCAGGTGTCGATTTGAAAATTTGCGACGTCGCCCGGCAGCGTCGGACTGTAAGGCGCAGCGACATGATCGCCGCGCCAATGCAGGATATGGAGGTCACTGAGTTCCACGGCATCGAGGCTACCGGGGCCGGCCGCGGTCATTGTCACCGCCATGTCATCGGCGCCGAACGTAAGGCATGCCGCCGCAAAGAGCCTTTACGTAGTGAGACGCCGCTCACATAGCCGGCTGTTCTGCCGGCCCTTTGGGTCGCCATCCGGCGTACTGGCCCAATGCTCTAAGCCTATGAATTCAAACGGGATGGTGCCGGAGATAGGAATCGAACCTACGACCTACGCATTACGAATGCGCCGCTCTACCAACTGAGCTACTCCGGCCTCGAGGGGGCGGCATTCTAAAGAGCGGCGGCAACCCAGGCAACGCGGGGGCAGAATGCCCACCGACCCCCTTGCGAACTCAGCTGCGCCGACGCAGCCGGATCACAAGATCGATGCCGTCAAACTCCATCCCGGCGGGCGGTTCCGGCAGTCGCGAGAACTGGACCTCCGGCAATGGCAAATCGGTCAGCTCGCCTGTAGCCGGGTCGTGAAAATGGTAGTGGGCGGCCACATTCGAATCGAACCAGGCGCGCAGGCCATCGACGTTCAGCTGGCGGATCAGGCCACGCGAAGCAAATAGATTGAGCGTGTTGTAGACCGTCGCCTTGGAGACGCGCCACCCGCCGTGCAGCAAAGCATCGGCAATCTGTTCGGCCGACAGGTGCTGTGGCGCTGCCAGTAGCACCCGCGCAATCTTCAGCCGCTGCTCCGTCACCCGGATACCACAGGCCTGCAGCCGCCCCGCCACCAGACTGGCCGGCTCGGCACTTGTATTCAGCCGCTGCGACATACGCCGATTATAGCCACGAACCCAGCATTGAAAACCACTGCTCCGGCATCGACCGTGGCCCGCAAGCCGGCCGCCGCCATATGTGAAAGCCCGTTGCGGTGCGGTCTGGCGCTCAGACGCGAAGCGCGCGCGGCAATGCGAATACCACGCGCTCTTCCCGACCGGTCAGCTCCTGCGGTGTCTGGCCGCCCCATTCGCGCAACCGTTCAATGACCTGCTGCACCAGAAGCTCCGGCGCCGAAGCTCCAGCCGTCACGCCCACGGCCTTGCAATCTTTGAACCAGTCACGCTTAAGGTCATCGGCCCCGTCTACCAGGTATCCAGGAATGCCGGCGCGATCGGCCAGTTCCCGCAAACGATTGGAATTGGAACTGCTCCGCGAACCGACCACGACCAGTACTTCGCATTGCTCGATGATCGCCTTGACCGCATCCTGCCGGTTTTGCGTCGCGTAACAGATGTCCTCGTGACGTGGCGCCTGCAAGGCCGGAAAACGGCCCTTGAGTGCGGCAAGGATTGCCGCGGTGTCGTCAACGGACAGTGTGGTCTGCGTGACGAAGGCGAGGCGCTCGGGACTTCGCACGGAAAGCCGCTCGACATCCTCAACGTCCTGGACCAGGACGATGCGACCGCCGTAGGAGTCATCAAATCGCCCCATGGTGCCTTCGACCTCCGGGTGCCCCTCGTGGCCGATCAGCACGACTTCACGGGCTTCGCGCGCAAAGCGCGCCACTTCCATGTGCACCTTGGTGACCAGCGGACAGGTCGCATCGAACACCTGCAGCGCACGTCGCTGCGCCTCGGCTTCAACCGCCGTCGAAACCCCATGCGCCGAAAATATCACCGTGCCGTTGTCGGGCACCTGGTCGAGCTCCTGGACGAATTCGGCGCCGAGCCCGCGCAGTCGCTCGACCACATTGCGGTTGTGGACCACCTCGTGGCGGACATAAATCGGCGCACCGAATAGCTGCAGAGCGCGCTCGACTATCTCGATCGCCCGATCCACGCCGGCGCAAAAGCCGCGCGGATTAGCCAGCACGATGCGCATGGCCATCAGCGCGAAGCCGCACCGGCGGCACTGCGGCTAAACCAGGCATCGAGCAGCAGCAGCCCCGCGCCGAGCGTGATCGATGAATCAGCCACGTTAAAGGACGGGAAATAATGCTGCTGCCAGTGCGCCTGGATGAAATCCACCACGTAGCCAAAGCGCGCACGATCAATGACGTTGCCCGCCGCACCGCCCAGCACCAGCGCCAGGCCCGCACCGAGTACATTGGCGTCGCGGCTTAGGCGCTGCAGCCAGACTACCAATGCAGTGCAGACCGTTACGGCCAGCGCAATCAGCACCCAGCGCTGCCAGCCGGGGGCATCGGCCAGAAAATTGAATGCGGCGCCCGGATTGTGCAGCCGGGTCAGGTTTAAAACCGGCAACAGCACCCGCACGCTGAACAACGGTAGGTGGCTTTCGATAAGCGCCTTCGACCATTGATCGAGGGCTATCACCGTGACCGTGAGCCACAACCACACCAGTTGCCCGGCTCGATCTTCGGCAATGCTCATCAGACTATCCTGCGGTTTTCGCCGGGCAGCGAAAGGTTAGTGACGCAGCGCGCGCACAGCGTTGGATGCTCGCGGTGACTGCCGACGTCGGTCGTGTGCTGCCAGCAGCGTTCACACTTGAGCGCTTGCGTGGGTTGCACGGTCAGCCAGACGCCGCCGCCCGCAACACCGCTGGCCGCGACGGCTTCGGGCGGCGGTTGCTCGATGCGGTGCGCGCGCGCCGCCGAGGTGATCAGCAGGAAGCGCAGCTCCGCGCCAAGGGGCGCTAACCGCGCAAACGGCTCAGCGGTGCAGTAAATATCGACTTCGGCTTCCAGCGGCGCGCCGATCGTGCCCGCAGCGCGCAGCCGCTCGAGCTCGCGCGCCACGTCGGCGCGCAAGCTGATCAGCCACGGCCAGTCGATCGGGTCGGCCGGCAGTTCGGGCAGCGTGTACCAGGTACTTAGAAACACCGACTCGGCTCGGGTGCCGGGGATGAAGCGCCACATTTCCTCGGCCGTGAAGCTCAGGATCGGCGCCAGCCAACGCACCATCGCCTCGGTGATATGCCACAGGGCGGTCTGTGCCGAGCGCCGCGCTTGGGACGCCGCCGGAAGCGTGTAGAGCCGGTCCTTGAGGATATCCAGATAAAAGCCGCCGAGATCCACCACGCAGAAATTGTGGATCTTCTGGTAGATCAGGTGAAAGGCGTAATCCTGGTAGGCAGCGGCGATTTCCTGCTGTAACTGCGCGGTGCGTGCCACGGCC
>DASWBL010000077.1:0-3195 GCA_036390615.1 Steroidobacteraceae bacterium
GTTTGCGCGGCATGAAGGAACGCAACAGCGTGATCGCCGCGCTCACCACCGGCAGGTCCACATGAAAATAAGAGCGCGCGTAGCCAAACAGCGATCCGACGTCGGCGCGCGACAACATAACGGCGTCGACCTGCACACCCCGCGAAGAATTCGTGAACGCCAGCACCAGCGGCGTGATGGCGCCGTCGCCGATCAGACGGCCGACCACGAAGGCATGCATGCCGCGATAGAACACGGGCTCGATGAATTCGACCGATTCGGGCGTGCCGCTATGCCGGCCCAACTCGAAGTAGCGGCCGATTTCTGCGCTGATCCGATGCACGGCGGATTCCGTGTCGAGTATGGCGTCGCCGAATGGCAGGTCCGCGAGCAGCTCGCGCATGGCGGTCGGCAGCGATCCGCCCACCCGATACACGCGTATCGGCACCGAACCGGAGGCGCGGCCCACGTTGGTGGCGCAAAATTCGACCTCGCGGTTGACTCCCACCGTGCCGAACAAGTCGCGGGTAACGGAATTAAAGAACGTGTGGTAAAAGTCGCTGTCGGGACGCCGGGCCACCAGCGCTTCATAGGCGCGTTTGATGCCGGCCCACAAAGCGACGTCGGTGCGCTGTGCCTGCAGTTGGCCGCCGATGAGCGCAACGCAGCGTGCCACTCTCTGCTCGTACAGCTCGATGCGCGCCACGGCATCGAGTTGCGCCGCATGCCAGTCCTGGGCAAGAAAATTCCGCGCTGCCCGCCGCGTAATACGACCGAATTCCTCGTTGTAGAGGCGAAAGTGCTCGGCGATCGTTACGGCATAATCCTTCGCCGTCGTGCCCACCATTGCGGCCGCAACGCCGGGAGCGGGCGCTGCGGCCGCTGCCACAGCCGGCGGGGCCAGGTCTGCGCTCATCGGCTTACGCCACCACCCGTTGCGGCATCGAGGCCGGCGCCGCGAATTGCTCGGTCTCGGTGCTGCCCGCCATCGCGACCGTGGAGCTCTTCGCGCTGATGGCGGTTTGCACCGCGTCGAAATAGCCGGTGCCGACGAATGCTTGATGCTTGGTCGCCCGGTAGCCCGCAGCTTCCTGGCCGAATTCGCGTTGCTGCAGCTGCGAGTAACCGAGCATACCGTCCGCGCTGTAAGCCGAGGCAAGTTCGAACATCGACAGATTCAGAGCGTGCCAGCCGGCGAGCGTGATGAATTGGAAGCGATAGCCCAAGGCGGCCAACTCTTCGCGCCATTTTTTCATCGCCGCCGCATTGAGCTTGGCGGCCCAGTTGAAGGAGGGCGAGCAATTGTAAGCCAGCAATTTTCCGGGAAACTTGGCGTGGATTGCCGCGGCGAAGCGCTTCGCCTCGTGCATATCGGGCTTGGAAGTCTCGCACCAAATGAGGTCGCAGTACGGCGCATAGGCCAGCCCGCGGGCGATCGCTTGCTCGATGCCGGCTTTCACGTAGAAAAATCCCTCGCTGGAGCGCTGCCCGGTCAGAAAAGGCGTATCGCGCGGATCATGATCGGTCAGCAGCAGGTCAGCCGCATCGGCGTCGGTGCGCGCAATGATCACCGTGGGCACTCCCATGACATCGGCGGCGAGGCGCGCAGCCACCAGCTTGTTGATGGCCTCGGCGGTCGAGACCAACACCTTGCCGCCCAAGTGGCCGCACTTCTTGGCGGACGACAACTGATCCTCAAAATGCACCGCAGCGGCGCCGGCGCGGATCAGTGCCTTGGTGAGCTCGAAGGCATTGAGATTGCCGCCGAATCCGGCCTCCGCATCGGCGATGATGGGGGCGAGCCAATCGATTTCCGAGTTGCCCTCCAGGTGATGAATTTGATCGGTGCGCAGCAGCGCATTGTTGATGCGCTCCACCATTTTCGGGACCGAATCCACGGGGTACAGGCTCTGGTCCGGATAGACCTCGCCGGCCGTATTGGCATCGCCGGCAACCTGCCAGCCGGAGCAATAAATCGCCTTGAGGCCCGCTTGGACCGTTTGGATGGCCTGATTACCGGTCATGCAGCCCAAGCCCGCCACGACCGGTTCGCTGTGCAGCAGACGCCAAAATTTCTCGGCGCCGAGGCGCGCCAGCGAATACTCGATTCGGACGGAACCGCGCAATCGGGCCACGTCTGCCTCGCGGTAGGGGCGTTCCACACCATGAAATCGGTTCATCGTCTGCTGGCTCAAGTTAGTTCTCCTCAAGGTTCGTAGGCCGGGCTTGCATCTCGCTAGGGGGCAAGTTTAAAGTGTCCAAACGGCAGATTTACACATTAGAAATTTCACAGTGTGAATTTCACTCAGGCGGGGCGATGGCAGGGCTGATACGGCAGGGTCATTTTCTGGGGGCAAAACTGCGTTCACTGCGCAAGCGCAACGGTTTGACCCTGGATGAGCTATCGGCGCGCTGCGTGCAGGTCGATGCGGTCGGGGCGCCGTCGGTGTCCTACTTGAGCATGGTGGAAACCGGCAAACGCATGCCATCGTCCGAGATGCTCGACATGCTGGCCGGCATATTCAGCAAGGAGCCGCGCTGGTTCCTCGACGAGAACACCGACGTCGAAGTCGCTCCCGCGCCGCGCGAGCGCGGCGGCCTCGAAGCCATGCCGCTGGAGCCGGCGTTTTTGTTTTCGCATGAACTGCTGCAGAACGCGCTGCCGGAACTGCTGTCGCAAACCGGCACCACCGGCCGGCAGTTCGCGCAACTGTTGATTCGCGTCTGGCAGGAGACCCGGCACAATAATTTTCCGGATATCGAGCGTGCCGCCGAGGAATGCGGCAACCGCCAGATGCCCCTGACCTTGGATGCCGTCATGGCCATCTGCAAGGGTCATGCCCTGGATGTCAAATGGTTCGACGGCGACAACCGCAAACCCAGCGGCGCGTTGGTGCGCTCGCAATTTCAGGCGCCGGGCACCGTGTTGATCAATAAACGCTTGCGCAGCCAGGAAGAACGCCTGAAGTACGAGCTGGCGTTTTTCATCGGACACAAAATTCTCCACAACGGCGACGGCGTGATATCCCCGCACAGCGCCGTGCATTACGCCGATGGCGAATCGGCAGGCTCGGCCGGCGGCATGGGCGCGCAGGACGTGCTGTATGCCTGGCGTGACTTCGAGTGCAGTTTTTTCGCCGGCGCACTGCTGTGCCCGCGCATTCCGTTCCGGCGCTTCTTGATTCGCGAAGCGCACAGCGTCATGGCTTGTCACAA
>DASWBL010000078.1:0-12884 GCA_036390615.1 Steroidobacteraceae bacterium
CAGGAAACTGATCACGGCCAGCGCGGACAGCAGCGGGTGGTGGAGGCCGTATTCGGGCAATCGGTCCATGGTGCGGCGTGGATCCTTAGACTGGAAATAGCTGGCATGCGCTCGGTTGCGGGCCGCCCATTATAACCTTGCTGAGTTAGACTTTTCCCATGCGGCGGCTTTCCTCCCTCACCTGTCTGCTCGCGCTTGGCGTGGCGGCAATGCCGCCCGCCTGGGCAGCCACGGCGAGCCAAACGGCCGCACAGCTGCATGAATTGCAGGAAAAGATCAATGCCGTCAGCCGGCAGGTCAGCCACGATGCGGTGGAGCGCGACCGGCAGAGCAAGACCCTGCGCGCCGCGGAACTTTCCGTGGGCGCCGCGCGGGCGGCGCTTGCCAGCGTTCAACAGGAGCAGGCCGAGCGCAGCAAATCGCGTGCGGCGCTGGCGCAGCAGCGCTCTGCCGAGCAGCAGTCGCTCGACCGCGAACGGGCCGGACTCGCAGCGCAGCTGCGCGTGGCGTACATGATCGGCCAGACCGAGCCGCTCAAGCTGCTGCTGAACCAGCAGGATCCCGTTCATGTCAGCCGCATGTTCACTTTTTACGGCTACTTTGGCCGCGCCCGGGCAACGCAGCTCGATGCGATCGCGCAGCAGGTCAAGCACCTCGATGCGCTCGATGCGGAGCTCGCCGACCAGGAAACGCACTTGCAACAGCTGCACCTTAAGCAACAGGAGCGGCTCGAAGAGCTCGAGCAGCACCGCAGCGAGCGGGCGCAGGTGCTGGCGAGCCTGCAGGCCGAAGCGCACTCGCGCGAGCAGAGCCTGACGCGCTTGAAGAACCAGCAGGCTGACCTCGAGCGGCTGCTTAAGGAACTGACGCGGGTCGTGCGCAGCGCGCCGCCGCCGGACAACGGGACCGCGTTCGGGCGCTTGCGCGGCCGCCTTGACTGGCCCGTCGCCGGGCGCGTCGTGGCCGGTTTCGACTCGGCCCGCGCCGCCAACGTGCGCTGGGAGGGTGTGGTGATCGCCACCGAGCAGTCCGCGCCGGTGCGTGCCGTGGCCGCCGGCCGGGTGATCTACGCCGACTGGCTGCCGGGGCTCGGACGGCTGGTCATAGTGGACCACGGCGAGGAGTATCTGAGTCTTTACGGTTATAACGATGAGCTGCACAAGGCGGCCGGCGACCTGGTGGCGGCCGGGGACGTAATTGCGGCCGCCGGTGACAGCGGCGGGCGGCCGGAACCGGAGCTGTTTTTCGAGATCCGCCGGGCTGGCAAGCCGGTCGATCCCCAGCAGTGGTTCCGCCAGCCGAAGCCCCCCTGAACGGGCCCACCAGGCCCCCTGGCCGCCTGGGCGAGATTTGACTAAATAGCGACCCGGTTCATAGTTCCGGGCCCGCCTATCCCCCATGCTGCCTCAAGGTAACTCCAGCATGGCCCAACCCCTCAAAACAGCCCCCGAGCCCGGCGCAGCGGCCCCAGCGCCGGCGCCCCCACGCGGGGCCGATAAGTCCGGCTGGGAGTCGCTTGAGCCCTACGTGCAGCTGCTTAGGGTGCTGCTGCCGCGGATGACCGGCTGCAGCGTCTTCAACGCCCACGGCGAAATGTGCTGGTCGAGCGAAATGGCGCTCGACGCCGAAATGCGCAAGCTGATCGACGAATCGCTCAAGCTGTCCGAAACCGACCTCGAGAACGCCGGCCAGCTGGTCGAAACCAATGTCGACGAGCCGGTGTACGTGTTCTGGCTGCGCGATACCGCCCCGGATGCCGCGGCGCGCCCGTATGCCGTCGTCGCGCTGCGCTGCCGGCCGGTGCAGAACACCGAGCGCGGCTCCTTTGCGTTCGTGCTTTCGCTGGTGCGGCCGGCGATGGAGTGCCTGCGCCGCGAACTGCAGTCGCGCGAGGAAATCCTCGGCCTGCACAACTCGCTGGCGGCGCAGGATCACGATCTGGACATGGTGCTGGCGGTCTCCGGCGCCGATCAGCCGCAGGGCGAGGACTCGGGCGACGAACTGCGCGCCATCCTGCGCAGCGCCGCCGAGCACATCGCCGCGGGCCTCGTTGCGCTGATCGTGCCCGAAAAAGCGCTGGCGCTCGTACAGCAGGCCAAGGAGCAACCGCTCGACAACAGCCTCGTGGCCAAGGCGCACCGACACCTTTTGTCCACGGCACAGCTGCAGAAGGAAGCGGTGATCGTCAACCGCATCAAGTTTCAGGTCGAAACCGGCGCCGGCATCTATCGCCTGCTGTCGTGCCCGATCGTGCGTGCCGATGGGCGTGCCATGGGCGTGCTGGCACTGTTTCGCGCCGAAGCGGCGCCGGAGTTCACGGCCCGCCACTCGCGCCTGGCCGAGCTGCTCGCCCGGCGGATTGCCGCCGCGATCAACAATTCCTACGACGCCCTGACCGGGCTCCTGACCCGTCCGGCGTTCGAGAACAAGGTGCGTGGCGTGCTCAGCGGCGCGCAGAGCGCGCAGCGCTGGTGGAGCGCGCTATACATCGACACCAACCGCATGCACGTCATCAACGACACCTACGGCATGCACATCGGCGATAGGGTGCTGACCCAGATCGGCGAGTTGGTCCGCCGCCGGCTGCCGCCCGGCGCGCTTGCGGCGCGCATCTCCGGTGACCGCTATGCAGTGTTGCTGCCCGCATCACTGCAGGATGCGGCCGCCTTTGCCGAAGCGCTCCGCGTCGGCGCCGAACAGATCGGCAGCGGGCTCGGCGACGGCAAGATGTCGGTCTCCATCAGCATCGGCGTGGCCGCGGTCGAGCCGCGCAATGAAGAGTTCAATCACGCCTTTGCCGCCGCGGAAATGGCCTGCAAGGCTGCCAACGACCGCGGCCGCAACCGCGTCGAACTGTTCCAGGAAGCGGACGAGAGCATCGTCAAGCGCTTTACCGATATCAACGTGGTGGGCGACCTGCGCGACGCGATGGCCGAAGGCCGCATGCGGCTGGTGGCGCAGATGGTGGTTGGACTATCAGGCGGCCGGCATCCGCCGCATTTTGAAATCCTGCTGCGCATGCTCAACCCCGGCGGCGAGACCGTAGGTCCCGGGCATTTTCTCTCGGCCGCGAACCGCTACCAGATGATGCCCGAGATCGACCGCTGGGTGATCGCCGAGGCGCTCGCGCAGCTCAAACCGCACGCCGCCCTGCTCGCCAACGCCGATGTCATCTTCACCATCAACTGCTCGGGCCAGTCGCTGAAGGATGAGGCCTTTACCGAGCACGTGGCTGGCCTGATTGAAAACAGCGGGATCAACCCGGCCGCGCTGTGCTTTGAGCTGACCGAGAGCGCCGCGATCGGCGATCTGGCCCACGCCGAGAAACTGATGCACCGGCTGCGCAAGCTCGGCTGCGGCATCGCGCTCGATGATTTCGGCACCGGATTGAGTTCACTGGCCTACCTGCGCTCGCTGCCGATCACGATGCTGAAGATCGACGGCAGCTTCGTGCGCGACGTCCTCAAGGATGCCAAGGCCGAATCGATGGTGCAGGCCATCGCGCAGCTGGCGCGGGCCATGTCGCTCACGACAGTGGCTGAATTCGTCGAGACCGAAGAGATCCGCAACCGCATTGCCACGCTCGGCGTCGATTACGGGCAGGGCTTTGCGTTCGGCCAGGCCATCCCGCTCGCTGAAGTGCTCGAGCAGCTGCCCCTGTACGTTGCTGCCGGGCAAAGTGCCGCCTGAGGCGGGCCTCCGGCCACCGGGGCCGTGTAGTATCCGGCCCATGAATTCGCGTGTACGTCTGGCGCTGGCGCTCAGCATTGGCCTGTTGCTCGGTATCGGCGCATCCATTGCGACCCGGGGCATTGCTGATTCGGCCGCGCCGCCGCCGGCCGCGCTCGCCGCGCCCGAAGACTCGCAGGCGCTGCCATGGCACGAAGTGCAGCTGCTGGCCGACGTCCTGCAGCGCATAAAGGACAATTACGTCGACCCGGTCAGCGACCAGCAGCTGCTGCACCACGCCATCCGCGGCATGGTCGCAGCTCTCGACAGCCATTCGGTGTTCCTGGATCCGGCCGAATACGAGGCCCTTAGGGTGGCCACCGCCGGCTCCTATGCCGGCATCGGCATCGAGGTCGGGCCCTCGGCCGACGGCATCGTCATCGCCGTGCGCATGGCCGCCTCGCCAGCGGCGAAGGCCGGCCTGCTGCAAGGCGACATCATCACCAATATCGATGGCATCGACGTGGTGCCGACGGATCTGGATGGCACGATCACGCGCCTGCGCGGCGAGGCCGGCACGGTCGTGCACCTGATCGTGCGGCGCACCGGCGCGCCGCAGCCGCTGAATTTCGCGATTGAACGCGAGCAGGTCGAGCTGCCAAGCGTGGCCGCGCAGCTGCTGGCAGCCGATGTCGGCTACCTTCGCATCAGCAGCTTTACCGATGGCACCGCCGCGGAGCTGGAAGCGGCCGTCGCCACGCTGCAGCACACGAGCGGCGTGCCGTTGCGCGCCATGGTGATCGACCTGCGCAACAATCCGGGCGGCGTGGTCGATGCCGCGGCCCGCGTCGCCGACGACTTTCTCGAGCAGGGCGTCATCGTCAGCGCCGAAGGCCGGACCCCGGAGGCGCGGTTCACGCTGCGGGCGCAGCCCGGCGACATTTCCGCCGGAGCCCAGCTCGCGGTACTGGTCAACGGCGGCTCGGCATCGGCGGCCGAGATCCTGGCCGCCGCGCTGCGCGACAATGGCCGCGCGACGCTGATGGGCCGGCGTACCTACGGCAAGGGCTCGGTGCAGACCATCATGCCGCTGGCAGACGGCGCGGCGCTCAAGCTTACGACCTCGCGCTATTTCACGCCGCTCGGCATATCGATCAACGGCGTTGGCATCAACCCGGACATCGTGCTCGCTGCTAATGACGTGTCACCGATGCCGCTCGATGCACCGGGCCATAACCTGACCCTTGCCAGCCGTGACCCGCAGATCGGCGCGGCTCTGAAGAATTTGCGCCAGCGTCTTTCCGCGCCGGCTGGCTCGCGGCCTTGATAGGCAATGGCTTCCTTCGCGGCGCGCCCGATATGGCCGCCTGATGCACGCGATGCCGTGGTGGATTGATTACGCGCTACACCTGGACCGGCACCTGCCCGAACTGCTGGCGCATTATCACCTGTGGTTGTACGCGATCGTTGCCGGCATCATCTTTGCTGAAACCGGCATCGTGGTGATGGCGTTTCTGCCGGGCGATTCGCTGCTGTTTGCCTTGGGCGCGCTGTGCGCGATTGACGCAAATGGCACGTTGCGCCTGGTGCCGCTGGTGAGCCTGCTCGCGGCGGCCGCGATCCTTGGCAACACGGTGAACTTCACGATCGGGCGAGCGCTTGGCGAGCGCGCCTTCAGCGGCCATTACCGATTTCTCCGTCGTGATTACCTGACGCGCACCCGGGAATTTTTTGCCCGTCATGGCGGCCGGGCGGTGGTGCTGTCGCTGTTCGTGCCGATCGTGCGCACTTTTTCGCCGTTCGTCGCCGGCGTCGGGGGCATGACCTGGCTGCGCTTTTGCGTATTTAATGTGCTCGGCGGCGCAGGCTGGGTGCTGCTGTTCGTGATCGGCGGTTACCTGTTTGGCAACGTGCCGCTGGTCAAGGATAATTTCGGCATCGTGACCCTGCTGATTGTGCTGGCATCGCTGGTGCCGCTGCTGCTCGCGCTGCCGCGCCCGCACACCCCAACGAACAAAGGCTGAGCATGGCTGACAGGACCCGCGGCTACGCCCATCGCATCGACATCCTTGCCCCGAGCGAGCAGGTGTGGCTGTCGCTGATCGATCCGCGACGGCTGGCCGAGTGGTACGTACCCGGCGTGCGCTTGAAGCCCCGCCAGGGCGGGAGCGTGCGGATCCGGCTCGATGCGTCGCTCGAGCGCGAGGCCTTCATCGATGTCTATGAGCCCGGCAGCCGGCTGCGGCTGATCTACCTGCCGATGCCGACCATGCCGCCCACCGAAGCGGTGCTGATCGATGATTTCATCATCAGCCGCGAGGGCGATGCCGCGGTGCTGCGGCTGCTGGGATCGGGCTTCCCGGAGCATCCGGAATGGGATCAGCTTTATGCGCGCCTGCGCAACGGCTGGGGTATTGCCTTGAGTCGCTTGAAGCTGACGCTCGAGGCACAGGTAACCCCCGCGGCCAGATAACTCGCTTCAGCTCTTTGGCTGCCGCTGCATGCTGCGCGGCCAGTTGATCGCCAGCACGCCGCTCAGTGACACCACCATGCCGAGCAACTGAACTGGGGTCAGCCGCTCGCCGAGGATCAGCCAGCCGAGAGTGGTCGCGACCAGCGGATTGACGTAGCTATAAGTGCCGAGGTGCGCTGGCGTGGTACGGGTCGCAAGCCACGCATAGGCGGTGTGCGCAAGGCACGATGCAAAAATGATCAGATAGCTGAGCGCCACGACCCCGGGCCAGGACCAGTGCCAGCGCTCCGCATCGCCACCCGCGAGGCCGAGCAATGCGAGACCTAGGCCGCCCAGCAGCATCTGCCAGCCGATCAGCGTTTTGATCGGCAGCTGCAACTCGAAGCGGCGCAGGCACATGGTCGAAAACGCCCACGCGACGCAGCCGAGCAGGATCATCAGTTCCGGGAACAGCTCGGCGCTGCCGACTTCGGCGCGCGGCTGCAGCACCAGCGCGGCGCCGCAGAACCCGAGCAACAGGCCAAGCAGCGTGCGCCATCGCGGCCGGTGGCCCTTCGGCCCGAACGTTCCTAGCAGCACGATCCAGCAAGGCACCGTGGCGTTGAGCAGCGCCGACTTGTTCGACGCGACGTATTGCAGGGCCCAGACGCCGGCGCCATTGGCGATCACGAAGCCAAGCACGGCTAAGATCGGCAGCTGAATCCGCTCCGGCCCTTTGAGCCAGATGCGATCGCCGCTCAGGCGCGCCAGCACGAGCATGATCAGCCCGGCGGTCCCAAAGCGCACACCCGCCATCAGCAGTGCCGGCAGGTAATGCACCCCGATCCGGCCCGCCATGTAGCTTGAGCCCCAGACCAGGTAGATGGTGGCGAACGCGGCCAGTATTTGCGCGCGCAGCAGCGGAGGGTGAGATTCCAACGGATTGACCGCTTAAACCCTATCTTGGACGCTCGTTCGGATCCGCGGCCGGGGTTCGCTTCGCCAGGATACGCGCAAAGATGATGCCGCCTTCGTAAAGCAGGTACATGGGCACGGCCATGATGGTCTGCGACACCGCGTCGGGTGGCGTCAGGATCGCCGCGATCACGAAGATCAGGATCAGCACATAGCCGCGAACGCTGGTGAGCTTCTCGATCTTGACGATGCCGGTGACGACCAGCAGCACGACCGCTACCGGCACCTCGAAGGCCACGCCGAAGGACAGCAGCAGCAACAGCACAAAATCCATGTAGCTGGTGATGTCGGTCTTCAGCTGCACGCCCTGCGGCGCGGTGTGGATGAAAAACTGGAAGATGATCGGGAACACGACCCAGTAGGCAAAGGCGACGCCGGCATAGAACAGCACGATGGCCGACACCAGCAGCGGCTTGGCGAAATGCTTCTCGCGCCGGTAAAGGCCTGGCGCGATGAACGCCCACAGCTGGTAGAGCACGTAGGGCATGGCGATGATCAGCGCGGTGACGAAGGCCAGCTTGAACGGCGTGGTAAATGTTGCAGTAATGCTGGTCGCGATCAGCGAGCCGTCTGCCGGCATCAGTTTCTGCAGTGGCCGCGCGATGAACTCAAACAACGGGTTCATGTAATACGCGCAGGGCAGAAACACGATGATCACGGCCAGGAAGGCCCGCATCAGCCGGGTGCGCAGCTCCAGCAGGTGAGAGATCAGCGTGCCTTCAGCCAACGGTTCAGCTTCCTCGCTCATCGTGGCCGGACACCGGTTCGGAAGGTGGCGATGAAATAGCGGCGTCCGCCGCAGGGACGGTAGCGGCTGGCGTGGACGCGGCTGGTGCAGCCGGCGCGGGCGGCGGCGTGGCTGTCGGGTTGAGGTTCAATTCGGCACTCAGATCGGCGCTCTTTCGCAGTTGTTCGGATTCCTGCTCGAGCTGGTCGCGGAACTGGCGCGCCATGACGCGCGCGCGCCCGACCCACCGCCCGATCGCGGCGGCAACCCGCGGCAGCCGCTCGGGACCCAGCACGATCAGCGCCAGGCCGAAAATCAGCACGATCTTGGAAAAACCTATGTCAAACATCATCCTGCATCCGCATTAGCCTGGCTGGCCGGGGGTCTCGGCCAAGCCCGGTTGATCCATCCCATGATAGGGCAAAGTTCCCGGCGACGCCCCGGCACCGCGTTCAGGATTCGAGCCAGAATGTGACCGGCCCGTCATTAACCAGCGCCACGCGCATGTGGGCCCCGAACTGACCGGCCGCCACGGGTGAGTGGCCGCGCCGCGCAATGTCGAGCGCGAGCGTAAACAGCTGCAGCGCCTTATCCGGGGCGGCGGCCCCGGAAAATCCGGCCCGGGTGCCGCTGCGCGTGTCGGCGGCGAGCGTAAATTGCGGCACGAGCATGAGGCCCCCGCCAGTGTCGCGAAGACTGCGGTTCATGCGTCCGCCGTCGTCCTCGAACAGTCGATAATCCAGTACCCGCTGCACCAGGCGCTCGGCTTGCGCCTCCCCGTCCGTGGCCGTTACCGCCACCAGCGCCAGCACCCCGGGCCCGATCTGGCCGCAGAGCTCATCGTCCACGTGGACGGAGGCGTTGCTGACACGCTGGATAAGGGCAATCACGCAGTGGCAAATCCGTCTTTGAGTCCGTTACACTCTGGCGCCGATTTTCGGCTCATTTTGCCTGTCAGTGCGGAGTTTAATTATGCCGCCGGTGATTCCACGCTGGGTCCTGGGTTTCGGACTGGCCTTTGCTTTGCTGGTCAACCTGAACGCCCAGGCGGCCGGGGACCCGGTTCGCGGCAAGCAGCTTGGCTATACGTGCCTCGGCTGCCATGGCATCGACAGCTATAAGAATGTCTACCCGACTTACAACGTGCCGCGGTTGCGGGGGCAGCACCCCGAGTACCTGGCGGCGGCGCTGAAGGAGTACCGCGGCAAGGAGCGCTCGCACCTGACCATGTGGGCGCAGGGCAGTTCGCTGTCGGATCAGGACATCGATGACGTTGCCGCGTACCTTGCCGGTGAGCCGCTCAAGCCCGGGTCGCCGACTGTCGGTGAGGCGCCCGCCAAGGTCGAGGCGCTTTGTGGTGCCTGCCACGGCAAGGACGGCGTCGGCATCACGCCCGATTACCCGACGCTGGCCGGACAGCACGTTGATTACCTGATGCGCGCGCTGCACGAGTATCAAAAGGGCGATCGCAAGAACCCGGTGATGGCGACATTCGTCAGCACGCTGACCGCCGCCGACATCCAGGAGCTGGCCGAATATTACGGCGCGCAGAAGCCCGAGCTTAAGACCGTGCCGCGGCTGGTGACGATCTATTCGGCCAGGTAATCCTTGAGGAACTGCGCCGCGACCTGCCAAAGCTGCGCACGCTCAACCGGATCAGCCGCATCATTCCCCGTAACGCTGGCGTACCAGACCAGTGTTCCGCGGCTGCGCAGCCGCCAAAGCAGCAGTTGTGCGGCGCTCGGCGCAGGTGGCGCGACGCCGAGCCCGCGCAGCATCAGCACCGGCCGGCGCAGCACCCCGGATGCCGGTGGCGCGATAGCAGCGTCCACGGTAATGGCAGCGCGCAGCCGGTCCGAATACTCGGCCGCGCTCTGCAGCGCCAGGCTCCCGCCGAGGCCCTGCCCCATCAGCGCCACGCGGCCACGGTCAAGATCAGGCTGCAGGCCGATCCACACCAGCACCGAGCCGACATCGCGCAGCACGCCATCGGCATCCGCATCGTCGTCCGGCGCCCGCAATGCCCGCGCGTAGTCGGCGCCGTCTCGCAGCACTGGCACCACGACGGCCATGTGCAGTTCGCGCACGCAATACTGGATGAAGGGATCAAAGCCCGCGCGCTGCTCGGAAGTAAGATCGCCGAGCAGCACCAGCACCGGATGCGGGCCGGCGCCCGTGGGCCTAAACACCAGCGTCGGCAACGCCCGCCGCCCGATGCCACCGTGATCGAGCGCGGTCACGCGCACGGTCTGCGGCAGGCTCTGCAAATCGGCCGCCACCGGGCCGGTCGCGGTCCTGGTCAAGCGCTGCACTTGGCCCGACTGGCTGTCGAACTCGTACACATCGAGGGCCGCGTTCGGCGCTTCGGTATTGATCGCAAGGCGCGTGCCGCCTCGATCGAAGCGCAGTTCATGGACGATACCGGCCGGCAGACCAGGCACGATCGATTCATTGCCGTGCTGCTGATCGACCAATACCACGCGGCTCTGGCCGTCGAAGTTGTAGCTATAGGCGAGCCGGTGGCCATCGGCGCTGACGTCAAAATCCTCGATAGCGTGTGCCAGCAGCGGCGTCAGGTCGTGCGCCGCGCCGTCGGCGATGCGCACCGACCTCAGGCGCGAATACTCGACGCCCCAATCCCCCAGATACAACACGCTTTGCCCGTCGGGTGCAAAGCGGGCCCGGCCAATCCGCTCGGTGGCGTCGGCCGGCTGGCCGGCGACCTTGAGCGGATGCAGCTCACCGCCCGCCGTAGCGCAGAGCCAGAGCTGCACGGCGCCGTCCGGTCCCAGCCGACGCAGCAACAGCTGGCGATCGTCGGCCGACCAGTCGAGCACTTGCCAGCTACCGGGCGGCAGAGCTGTGAGCAACTGCGCCGCGTCATCCGCGGCGGTGGTCGCCAGGTACACATCGACTTCCGCGCTGCCGGTTGCGTGGGCTGCATAGGCGAGCCGGCTGCCATCGTGTGCCCATATTGCCAGCGTCGGCTGCGCGGTGGCATCGGCCAGCACTCGGACCTCGTTGCGCGCAGGCTGCTGCAGCAGCAGCGACGCGCCGCCTGCGCCATCGCGCAGCCACGCGTACTCGCCTTCGATGAACGGATGGGCTGCAAGTCCGAGCGGCGCGCCTGCCGCGGCCGCGAGCGCCACCGGCAGGCCGAGCGCACCGTCGAGCCGCTGCAACTGCACGGCCTCACCGTCGCGCGCAGCGATCAGCGGTATGCCATCGGCACTCCAGTCGAGCCATAGTGCCGCGTGTGGCACGGTGTACGCGCCAGCCACCGGCGCGGCAGGCACATCGGCCGGGACGCCGTCCATGTAAAGCGCTGCCGACGCCGGCGGCTCGCCGCGCGCCGACGTGGCAGCCAGCAGCAGCGCGGCGCACAGGGCCGTCACGCTTCGGCAGTTGAATTGGCCCATTAGCTTGGTATCGTGGGTCCGCGCCAAATTAATCCAGCGATCATTTTGCCTCGGAAACTCAAGCAGTAACACGTGTCGCCATTTGCCGCATTTCGGATTCATCAGCAGGACGGCAAGATCAGCGGCCGGCTGGAGCGCCTGACACTCGATGATCTGAGCCCCGGCGAAGTGGTGATCCGCGTCACGCACTCAGGCATCAATTACAAGGATGCACTGGCGGCCACCGGCGCGGGGAAAATCCTGCGCCGCTTCCCGCTGGTCGGCGGCATTGATCTGGCTGGCGTGGTCGAATCCTCCACTGACCCATCGTACCGGCAAGGTGCCGCTGTGCTCGTCACCGGCTGTAACCTGTCAGAGACCCGGGACGGCGGTTACGCCGAGTTCGCCCGCGTGCCTGCCGATGCCGTGGTGCCAATGCCGCCGGGACTGGATACGGCAGCCGCGATGGGCGTCGGCACCGCAGGTTACGCGGCGGCGCTCGCCATCGGGAGGCTTGAGCACAATGGCTTGCATCCCGGCCAGGGCCCGGTGGCCGTCACTGGTGCGAGCGGCGGCGTTGGCGCACTGGCGATCGACATGCTGGCCGCGCGTGGTTATGCGGTCACCGCGATTACCGGCAAGGCCGAGAATGAGCCGTGGCTACGAGCGCTTGGCGCTGCCGAAGTGCTGCTGCGCACGGAGCTCACTTTTGGCAAGCAGCCGCTTGGCAGTGCGCGCTGGGCCGCAGCGATCGACAATGCCGGTGGTGAGCTGCTCAACTGGCTGCTCGCCACCACGCAGCCGTTTGGTAGTGTCGCCAGCATCGGGCTGGTCGGGAGCGCTGAGCTACACACCACGGTGATGCCGTTTATCCTGCGCAACGTGAGCCTGCTCGGCGTCAACTCCTCATCGGTCCCGCGGGAGCTATACCTTGGCACCTGGGCGCGTATCGCAAACGACCTCAAGCCGCGCCACCTGGCGCAGATCGTGACCCGCACGGTCAGCCTTAAGCAGCTGCCGGAAGTGTTCGGCACTTACCTGAGTGGCGGCCTGCTCGGACGCACGGTCGTGCGGATCGCGTGAGCGGCGCGTGCCGCCACTGACGCCCATTTCCCCTCGCATGAGTGATGAATCGAAGCGGCTGCACGCCGGTGCCAATGCGCTGGGAGTCGAGCTGAGCATGCAGCAGCGCGCAACGCTGCTGCGGCTATTAGATGAACTTGAACAATGGAATCGCGCCTACAACCTGACCGCGGTGACTGACCGGGCCGAGATGCTTGACCTGCACCTGCTCGACTCGCTCTCGGCGAGCGCGGAACTTAAGGGCGAGCGCATCGCCGATGTCGGCACCGGCGCCGGTTTTCCCGGCCTGCCGCTCGCGGTGCTGCACCCAAAGTGGCAGTTCACGCTGCTGGACTCGAACGGCAAGAAAATCCGCTTCGTGACGCACGCGGCACGCACCCTGGGGCTCGCCAACGTGCAGGCCGTGCAGTCACGCGCCGAGGCGCTCAAGCCTGCGGCGCCATTCGATACGGTGCTCGCCCGTGCGGTTGCACCGCTGCCGAAGCTGCTCAACGCGGTGCGCACGCTCTGCGACGGCAACACCCGCGTGGTGGCGCTCAAGGGGCGACAACCTGCTGCGGAACTGGCCGAATTGCCCGCT
>DASWBL010000079.1:0-4034 GCA_036390615.1 Steroidobacteraceae bacterium
TTCTGCAAAATACGCCGCAGGGCCGGGTTGGAGGACGGATCCGGGCCGCCGGCCTTGACCGTCATCGCAATGTCCTTGGCGACGCGCGCAAACTGCTTGGCCATGCGGTTCCAGCGGGCGAACATCGCGTGCTTGCGGACTTCGAAAATGCGACCCATGCGAAGCTTTCCTTACCGGGGAGCGGATCTTAATGGATTGGCCGGATGGCGGCGTGCCGCCGGCGCTGCGAACGGCTGTCAGCCGGCGGGCTGAAAGTCGCCCGGAAGCGGTGCCGCAGCGATGCCGACCCGCGTGGTGAGCTCAATCTTCGCGACTTCAAAACCGCGCCGGAAGTCGCGGATGTGTTTGCCCATCCATTCCTCGGCGCCGACGGCATCGCCGGCCGACACGGCCTCGATGATCCGCCGCTGCGCGAGGCCGATGCGCGATCGGGCCTGGGGCACCCGATCGAGCATCAGTTCGAGCGAGGTGGCCAGCAGCGGCAGCAGCGGCCGATGCGCCAGCACCAGCGCGCGGTTGGCCGCTGTGCCTTCCAGCGCTTCGAAGAACCGGCCCACCGCTTCAACCATGCGCGGCGTGCTGCGGCTCGCCGCGAACGCGGCCGCGGCTGCCTGCAACTGCTGCAAATCCTCGGGCGTGCGCCGGCGGGCCGCGAGGCTCGCCGTGGGCGGCACCAACAGCGTCAGCGCCTCCCAGACTTCAAGGACAGTTACGTCGTGCAGAACCAGCGCATTGCTCACGTGCGCGGCCAATGCCGCCGTCGTCGGCCGCGCCACCGTCAGGCGCTTGGTGCCGCGCCGGCGCGCAACCAGGCCGTGGCTTTCGAGTTCGCGCAGCGCCTCGCGCACGGTTGAACGCGTAACGCCGAACTGCCCGGCGAGCTCAAGTTCCGTGGGCAGCGCCTGGCCCTCCGGCAGCGTGCGGTCGGTGATCCGCCCGGTAATGATTTGCGCGATGCGCCGGTAGGCGGGGTCGGTGCGCAGCGGCGCGAATCTGGCCGACCCGGTCACTCTTGCACCTCTACCAGCTGCCGGCCGATAAGCATGCGGCGCACCTCTTGCGTGCCACCGCCAATTTCGTACAGCTTGGCATCGCGCAGCAGCCTGCCGGCCGGATAGTCATTGGTATAGCCATTGCCGCCGAGCGCCTGGATAGCCTGCAGGGCGGCCTGGGTCGCGCATTCGGCCGCAAACAGCACGCACGCGGCGGCGTCCTGGCTTTTGACTTTCTGGCTGTCGCAGGCGCGCGCGACCGCATAGACGTAGCAGCGACTGGCACTGAGCTGCGTGTACATGTCGGCCACCTTGCCTTGCATCAGCTGAAAACTGCCGATCGGCTTACCGAACTGGTGCCGTTCGCGCACGTAGGGCAGTACCACGTCCAGTGCCGCGGCCATTAGGCCGAGCGGCCCGCCCGACAGGATCACCCGTTCGATGTCGAGGCCGCTCATCAGCACTTTTATGCCACCGTTGAGATGACCGAGAATATTGCCCGCCGGCACTTCGCAGTCTTCAAACAGCAGCTCGCAGGTGCCCGAGCCGCGCATGCCGAACTTGTCGAGCTTCTGGGCGCGGCGCATCCCGGGGTTGCTGCCGTCGATAATGAAGGCACTGATGCCGCGCGAGGCGCGCCCCGGCGCGGTCCTCGCGTACACGACCAGCACGTCGGCATCGGGGCCGTTGGTGATCCACATCTTGCGGCCGTTGAGCACATAGCGATCGCCGTGCAACTCGGCCTGCAGCTGCAGCGAGGCGGCGTCCGAGCCGGATTCGGGCTCGGAGATCGCCAGCGCCCCGACGTGCTCGCCGCTGCACAGCCGCGGCAGGTAATGCGCGCATTGCGCCTCGGTGCCGTGCAGCCGCAGCTGGTTGACGCACAGGTTCGAATGCGCCGCGTAACTTAAGCCCACGGCGCCGGAGGCACGGGAAATCTCCTCCATGGCGATAACGTGGGCGAGGTACCCAAGGTCCGACCCACCGAATCGTTCCGGCACGGTGATGCCGAGCAGCCCCTGTTCGCCGAGCAGCGGCCAAAGATCGCGCGGGAACTCGTTGCGCTGATCGATCTGGGCCGCGCGGGGAGCGATTTTGTCCTGCGCTAAGCGCCGCACTGCGTCGCGTAGTGCCAGCAGCTCCTCGCTGAACCCGAAATCCACACCCGTCTGCTCCAGTGCTGGCATGGTAGTGTCTCCATCCGGAAGAAGATGGTAGGATTGTCCGACAATTAATAAGTGAGAGCAAGCCCATGAGCCGACTGCCGAGCCGGGTAAATGTGGACTCCGAGGCCTATATCGCCAATCGCGAGGCGATGCAGCGGCTGGTCGCCGATCTGGAGCGTCAGATCGGGCTGGCCGGGCAGGGTGGACCGCCCCAGGCGCTCGAAAAGCACCTTGCGCGCGGGCGCCTGCCGGTGCGCGAGCGTGTTGCACTGCTGCTCGATCGGGGTGCGCCGCTGCTCGAGCTGTCGGCGCTGGCGGCGCATGGCATGTATGAGGACTCGGTGCCGGGCGCCGGCATCGTCACCGGCATCGGCAAGATCCACGGCCGGGATTGCGTCGTCGTCGCCAACGATCCGACGGTCAAGGGCGGCACCTATTATCCGATGACCGTCAAAAAGCACCTGCGGGCGCAGGAAATCGCCGCGCAGAACCATCTGCCGTGCATTTATCTGGTCGAAAGCGGGGGTGCGTTCCTGCCGAGCCAGGACGAAGTATTCCCGGATCGCGAGCACTTTGGCCGGATTTTTTTCAACGAAGCGAACCTCTCCGCCAATGGCATCGCGCAGATCGCGGTCGTCCATGGCAACTGCACTGCCGGCGGGGCGTACGTGCCGGCGATGGCCGATGAGAATGTCATCGTTCGCGGGCACGGGCAGATATTCCTCGGCGGGCCGGCGCTGGTGCGCGCGGCGACCGGCGAGCAGGTCGATGCGGAAAGCTTAGGGGGCGCCGCCGTGCACTGCCGCCAGTCCGGTGTCTGCGATCACATGGCGGAGAACGATGCCGAAGCGCTCGACATCGCGCGGCGCATCGTCAGCCGCCTCAGGCCGTCGATCGCGCCGCCAGCGCCGCAGGGACGCGAACCCGATTACGATCCGGCCGAGCTTTACGGCGTGGTGCCCGCCAGCCTGCAAAAACCTTACGACGTGCGCGAGGTCATTGCGCGACTGGTGGACGAATCGGATCTGGATGAGTTCAAGCCGCTTTACGGCAGCACGCTGGTGTGCGGCTTTGCCCGCTGGTGCGGCCATGAAATCGGCGTCATCGCCAATAACGGCGTACTGTTCTCCGAGAGCGCGCTGAAGGGCACGCATTTCATCGAGTTGTGCGCGCGCGAGCGCATTCCGCTGCTGTTCCTGCAGAACATTACCGGGTTCATGGTCGGCAAGCGCGCCGAGGCCGGCGGCATTGCCAAGGACGGCGCCAAGATGGTCTCGGCGGTCGCCTGCGCGCAGGTACCGAAATTCACGCTGATCATCGGCGGCAGCTATGGTGCCGGCAATTACGCGATGTGCGGCCGGGCCTACAGCCCGCGCCTGCTGCTGCAGTGGCCAAATGCCCGCATCTCGGTGATGGGCGGCGAGCAGGCCGCGCGGGTGCTGGCTACGATCCGCCGCGACCAGTTGCGCGGCGCGGGCCAGGAGATGCCGGCCGGCGAAGAAGAAGCTGTGATGGCCCCGATCCGCGCGCAGTACGAGCGCCAGGGGCATCCCTATTATTCGACCGCAAGACTCTGGGACGACGGCATCATCGATCCGCTCGCCACTCGCCGCACGCTCGGCCTGGCGCTCGCTGCGGCGCGCAACGCGCCTATAGGGGAGACCCGCTTCGGCGTATTCCGCATGTAGTGATAGCAGGCAGCTCGGTCATGGCGCGCGCCGTGCGCTGGTATGCTAGCGCGGTTCCGCAGAGCTTCCGGGAATCGCGCGATGATCGATCTGCATTACTGGACGACGCCCAACGGCCACAAGATCACGAGGATGCTGGAGGAGACCGGTCAGCCGTACCGGGTTGTTCCAGTCAACATCAGCCAGGG
>DASWBL010000080.1:0-23055 GCA_036390615.1 Steroidobacteraceae bacterium
CACCGCAAAGCCGTCCACCAAGGTCGACAGTCCGCCGGTGGTCTCGTTGGCCAGGCAATGCAGCAGTTGCACGCCGGGCACGGGGTCGCGGTACGGATTGTCGGTGTGCGCATCGAGCGGAATCGGAGTGTAGGCAAGATCGTTGGCATCGGGCGTGGAGCGCACGTCAAAGAGCGCGCCAAAATTCGTTTCGCGCGTGAAGCCGAAGGTGCTGGCAATCTTCAGCACCGATCCGGATGTGATGGGCACGTGCTGCAAAATGATGAACCCGTGGCGCAGAAACTCGCTGACCCATTCGAGCCGCGGCTGCGCCGGGAATGGCTCCGGCCAGCGCGCAGTCGGCAATGGCTTAAGCGACGCGTCCCAGAGCTTCAGTGGCGGGCAGTCGAAATCCCCCGGTGGAAGCGCAAATTCGCGCAGAATCTCCGCACCGCTGAATTCACCCTCGTGTCCGTCGCTGAAGCGGATCCGGTAAAAATCTGGGCGCAGCTCGGTCACGGCGGTGAGCGAGAGCGTGAGCGGCAGGTCCGAAGGATCATGAAGCCGCTGTCCGGTTTGACGATCAAGGCTCTTTGCATCCTGGCAGCGCTCGCGCAGCCAGATCGGATGGATCCGAAAACTCCCGCCGGGTCCGTCCACGGTCAGTTCTGTCGCTGACGTAATCTTAAGCGTCGCCATCTGCTCGGCTCCGGCTCCCTAAATTGTACGATTCCGCCTTTCGCGGTTCCTGATCCCGCTAGCAACCGGCAATGCCGGGCGAAGGCGGCGCGATGGTGGCGATTTTACGGTCAATTCGCTGCCGTTAATACTGTAGATAGGGGCCCCCGGCAGCGTGGCGCGGGCGCCTGGCCTATATCTGCAACTGCATCCAGGCGCGGGAGCGCCAGCGCCACCACAGCGCAATTCCAAGCAAAGCGATATAAATAACTACGGCCAGCCAGCCGCCGAGCGCACCGAGGCCCGCCAGCGGCAGCATTTCATACCATCCCTGCCCCGGCGCAAAGGTAAGTGCGTGCGCCAGCGGAATAAACACCAGCCACGACAGTGCGATCACTAATAAGGCTGGCACCACGGCATCGCCAGCGCCCCGCAGACAAAGTCCGCTGCCGAGATTCAGGCCGTCGAAAAACTGGTAGATCGCGGCGAACCACAGGAGCCTCGCACCCAATGCCAGCACGCTGACAGTCTGTGTGTCCGCAGCGCCGAGAAACGGGGGCAGCAGCCACGGGCCGCAGAGCGCCAGTAACAGCCCGGTGGTCCCCATGTATATAGCCACGAGGGCGATGATTCGGTTGCCCAACGCAAACGCCCAGTCGCGACTGCCGGCACCGATGGACTGGCCAACCAGTGTCGTGCCCGCCATGGCGATGCCGACGCCTGGCAAATAACTGCATGCGGTCAGCATCATGACTACCTGAGTGGCCGCACCAGCTGCGGCGCCCAGGCGCACCTGCATCAGCTGGAAAACCGAAAAACCAAATAGGTCCGCTGCCCAGAGCAGTCCCATTGGAAATCCGAGCTGTATTTGCCTAAGCAACCCCGGCCACTTCGGCTTCCACGTCAGGTGCGAGCGGTAGCGGGCGCGGTACTCGGGCGAAAGAAATACCGCCATTGCGGTCAAAACGCCAATGGCCTGAGCGCCCGTAGTCGCAAAGCCGGAACCGGCAATGCCTAGGCCGAGACCAAAAATGAACAGCTGGTTTAGGATCGCGTTACTCACGGCCATTACGGCGGTGACCATCAGCGTCACGCGGGTCCTGCCAATCCCGTTGAAGAAACCGAGCACTGCAAAGGCCGCGGCGCCAAAGGGTGAGCCGGCAACCCGCGGCACCCAGAAATCGGCTGCCAGCTGCGCGATGGGGGCCTGCAATCCAAGGTGTGCCAACAGCATCCGCCCGCCGAATGCCGCAGCGAAAAACAGCGGTACCGCCAATAAAATGCCCCACAGTCCAAGCCACACCGCCTGCGAAGCGCGGCACAGCCGACGGCCGCCATAGGTCTGGGCCACGATGGTCTGCACCGCCAAGCCAACGCCGCTTAGGATGATCAATACAACGATGACCAGCCAATGGACCGCCGCAATGGCTGCCAAGGCGTTGGTGGATATTCGGCCTACGAACCAGACGTCAGTCAGATTGAGCACCAGTTGCGCACCGCTATTGGCAACGAGCGGCAATGCCAGCAGCGCTACAGCGCGCCAGTCGACGTGCGTCTGGCCGCGAGCGTCGATCCGCTGTGCGGGCAAATTGGACGAAGATGCATTCATACCGCTGACCTGACTAATTCATAATGCCAACAGCTGCCCGCCGCAGCCCTTTGTAGCTGCATGGTCGGAGGCGCTGTGAGCGGCGCAAGCCAGCCAATCTGGAAAGCGCCGGCAGGTGCTTGACCGGATCGGGCGCCGAATTCTACTCTGAGGCATGAGCAAGGTCATGGAAACGCGCTCGGAACACGGTTGCTTTGCCGGCCGCATGGGCTTTTACCGCCACGCCTCCGAGCAGATCGGCGCACCGATGAATTTCTCGGTGTTCGTGCCGCGACAGGCGACGGTGGCCGCTGTGCCGGTGCTGTATTGCCTCGCCGGGCTGACCTGCACGGAAGAGACGTTCATGATCAAGGCGGGCGCGCAGCGGCTGGCCGCGGAGTACGGCCTGATGCTGGTGTGCTGCGATACCAGCCCACGAAACCTGAATCTGCCAGGGGACAGCGACTCATGGGATTTCGGTGTGGCAGCAGGGTTTTACCTGGACGCCACGCAGCGACCCTGGTCGGCGCACTACCGCATGGGCAGCTATATCAACCTGGAATTGCCCGACCTAGTCGAGGCAAACTTTCCGGCGCTGCGAACCCGGCGCGGCATTTGCGGCCATTCGATGGGTGGTCACGGTGCGCTGGTGACGTCACTGCGCAATCCCCAGCGCTGGCACAGCGTTTCAGCATTCGCCCCCATTGCACATCCAGCAGCCGTACCATGGGGCCGCAAGGCATTCACACATTTCCTCGGCACTGATGAATCAGTCTGGCAGCAATGGGATGCCAGCGCGCTCATGACGCGTGGTGTGCATCCGACGGAAATTCTGGTGGACCAGGGCGAAGCCGACCAGTGGCTGGCAGAGCAGCTGAAACCCGAAAGCCTGGAGCAGGCGGCGCGGATTTCCGGACAGGCTTTGCGCCTTCGGCGCCACGCGGGCTTCGACCATGGGTACTGGTTTATCCAGACCTTCGTGGCCGATCATTTGGCGCATCACGCGCGCCTGCTGCACGGCGATTAACGCGCGGGTGTGCCGGTGAGTTCATCGACCCTAAACATTTCAGATGCTGATGTCGCCGCCTACGCTCGGGACGGCGCGGTCTGTTTGCGTAATCTGTTCACGGCGGCTCAGATGGCACTGCTGCGCCGGGGCATTGACGAGAATCTGGATCACCCAAGCCCGCGGGCGAAGATTGCCAGCCGGCAGGGTGATCCGGGTCTGTTCATTGAGGACTTTTGCAACTGGCAAGAAAACACCGCCTATCGGCAGTTCATCTTTGAATCGGCGGCGGCATCCGCCGCCGCCAGGCTAATGAACAGTGAGACGGTGCGGCTGTATCACGACCACATGCTGACCAAGGAACCTGGCACGCAGCAGCGCACACCGTGGCATCAGGACCAGCCCTACTACAATATCAGCGGTCGCATGAATGTCAGCATGTGGATTCCAGTCGATCCGGTTGCCCGAACCGCGACCCTCGAATTCATCGCCGGCTCACACCGCGGGCCCTGGCTGATGCCACGCTCATTCATGGACAAGCAGGCGAAGTGGTTCCCCGAAGGCGCGTTGGCCGATATCCCGGACGTCGAGGCCGACCGCAGCGCGCACCCGATTCTGGGTTGGGCGGTGGAACCCGGCGATGCGGTGTGCTTTCACATGCTGACGCTGCACGGTTCGGGGGGAGTGGGACTAAACCGGCGCCGCCGGGTTTTTTCTGTGCGGTTTATCGGCGACGACATCCGGCACGCGCCACGCTCTTGGAATACATCGCCGGCCTTCCCAGAGCTTGAAGGAAATTTGCCCGTCGGGGCCCCAATGGACCACCCGTTGTTTCCGGTTATCTGGAGAAAATAAAAAGCGCCGCGACGAATCGCGGCGCTGTATAACACCCGCCGGCGCAGGCCTGATCGAAGCAGCCAGCAGTAATTACGGTTGGAAAGCCTCGATCGAAATCGAGATCTTCACGTCATCACCGACCATCGGTGCGTACTTACCCATGTTGAAATCACTGCGCTTGACGGTCGTCGTGGCGTCGGCACCAACGGCGTCCTTCTTCATCATGTTGGGTCCATGGGTATAAGAGGTCACGGTCAGTGTGACCGGCTTCGTGACGCCTTTGATAGTCAAGTTGCCATCGACGCTGGCAGGCCGCGTTCCAGAGAATTTGACCGCGGTCGATTTGAACGTGGCAGTGGGAAAGTTCGCGGTGTCCAGGAAATCCGGGCCCTGAATATGGCCATTGAACAGATCCGATCCAGTATCAATGGATTTGCTATCAATCACGATATCCACGGCGCCGGTCTGAGCGGCCTCATCGAGCGTAACCGTGCCAGTTACTTTGTTGAACCGCTGCTCTTGGGTCGTGAAGCCCATGTGATTGTAGGAGAAACGCACGAACGTGTGATTGGGGTCGGTGCTGAAAGTCGCCGGCGCCGATAGCGCCGCCGCCGAGAAAAACGCCGTGGCCGCTAGGAAGGTTGATGCCCGCAATCTGTTCATGTCGATCTCCTGTAAATTTCGTAAAAGAATTATTTTCCGGCAGTGGCGAGCAATTTGAAAGTTACCTGAATCGGATTGGCGATAACGGAAAGATCCGCCCATTCGCCCTCACCAATGCCGTAATCGATGCGGTTGAAGCTAAAGCTGCCATCAAATTGCCCCTGGTTGACACGGCTTGCAAAACTGACCGGCACGGTGATTGCGTGCACGTGGCCCTTGATACTCAGATTGCCCGTCACCTGGAACTTGTCGGCGCCTAGACTTTTGACCGCGACGGATTCGAAGTGTGCAACCGGAAAATGCTGCGTATCGAGCCACTCCTTGCCGGGGATTTCCTCGTTAGCCTCGGCAGCACCGGCATCGACAGAGGACAGCTGCACATCGAGGCTGATGTGGGCGGCCTCAGCCTTGGTCGGATCAAAACTCAGCTGGGCCGAGAATTTGCTGAAGCCCCCACCGATGCCAACGCCCATCTCGGTGTAATGAAAGCTGATCTTGCTTTGCGTCACCTCAACCACGTTGAAATCGGCGGCCGTCGCGACGCCGCTCGCGGCCGCAAGTGCAACGATGGAACCAAACCAAAGATTGTGACTGAGCGTCATGACGGCTCCAGAATCCAGCGTCTATTGTTTCGTGCGCGCCGGCAGCATGCGCACCAGAACGTCGTCGCGATCAATGAAGTGATGCTTGAGTGCAGCCGCGCTGTGCAGCACCACGAGTGCGATCAACAGCCAGTTAAGGGTCTCATGCAATTCCAGCAACCGGATACCAAGCTGCGCATCGCGCCCGACCAGATTTGGCAACGGCACCAGGCCAAACCAGACGGTACGAAATCCCTTGGCCGAACTCATCAGCCAGCCGGTCACGGGAATCGCCAACATCAGGAAATAAAGTCCGATGTGGCTCAGATTGGCGCCCAGCCGCACTAACGGGTGCATGGTTGGCGGTAGCGGCGGGGCCGGGTGCGTAACCCGCCAAAGCAGTCGCAGCAACACCAGCAAGAACAAGGTCACACCCACCCATTTATGCCAGTTGACCATTCGGATCCGCGACGGCGACATATGCAGGCCGTGGACATAAAAGCCAAAGATCACGGCGCCGCCAAGTGCCACGGCGAGCAGCCAGTGGAAGGCAACGGCAGTGTGCGTATAGCGGGGATTCTGGCTCACGAAGTCCAACTGCAATTTGAAGCGACGACTGGCCAAAAATCTGGCCGGGGCCGCAGGGGAGCACACTTAATCACAGGCGCCGGACTTTTGCCAAGTTGATTGCTACACATAACCTCATGACGATCTGCGGCGGTGCGGCGAGTTCAACGATCGATACATCAATTAGCTCTGCCCGTCGCCGTAAATTCCTAAGCCATTGAAAATTCACAAGCTCTAACTCCGCCGAAGTGCACCACCTTTGCTCGCGGCCTCGGCCGTGCGATCCGTTGTTGGCAAAATCTAGGGGATATAATTGCCAAGAGTCGAAAAATCAATTGTGAGTGATTTACGCTGAACGCATCACGCTTGAATTACGTCGAGCTTCCCGCCCGAGATCTGCCGCGCAGCCACGCTTTCTATGAAAAGGCGTTTGGCTGGACCCTGGCCTCTTACGGCCCGACTTACAGTGCAACGACGACGGACGATGTTGATATCGGCCTGCAAGCCGATCTGCCGGAAGCGACGCAGGCGCCGCTGCCTATTATCCAAGTGACCGACTTGGAGGCGGCGCTGGCAGCCGTGCAGCGCGCTGGCGGGCAGATTTCAAAACCGATTTTTTCCTTTCCCGGCGGCCGGCGGTTTCATTTCCGCGATCCTAGCGGCAATGAGCTGGCTGCGTGGCAAAAAACCTGACGCGGTAATTACCGCGATGCGGTGGTGCCGCGCGTCAGCCGTTTAGCCAGCCCGTCAACCCAGCGAAAAGTCGGAGCCGCCGCCGATATGGGGGTATGGGACGCCGCGGATTTCCACGCGAACCTGCTCACAGGTCGCAACTGGCTTGCCCTTGAAAGTGAGCGGGCTCATTTTTGCCTGCTGCGCCCACACCAATGCCGAGTCGTCAAACTTCCTCTCCCCCGACGATACGAGCAGCTGCGTGCTGACGACCTCGCCCTCAGCAGAAAGACACACTTTGACCATGGCGGACTCGCCCGGGGTGAAGCGCGGACCCGCAATCACAAAAGAAGTGGTCGAATCCTCGAGTTCTGCCACCGGCAATAGCGTCGGCGGGGCTGGGACGGGCGATGCCAGGTGGGCGCAGCCACCCAGTGCGACGAAACACAACATCAACACGATGCCGTTGCGCATTGACTGTCCCTGCGCGGGCGACAAGCCACAAAGATTCACCCGCGCTCAACGGCCCAATTATACGCCCCCTAAGCGGTGGTTGCAGGCGACGAACGCGCGCCGGCCTCTGTAGCGGGCGAAGCCAATGGCCGCAGGCCTGCCAGAGCAGGAATGGTTAAATCCCTGCTGTTTTTTGCCAATTCCGGCTGCTGGGAGTCCGGCGTCTATTTGGCCACCGGCATCGAGAAATCCGCACTTGCCTGCCGCGAATCAGGCCAGCGGCTGGTAACGCATTTGAGGCGGGTGTAAAAGCGCACGCCTTCAGGGCCGTACATGTGGTGGTCGCCAAACAGCGAGCCACGCCAGCCGCCAAAACTGTGGTAAGCCACCGGGACCGGAATCGGCACGTTAACCCCGACCATGCCGACCTCCACCGCTGCGGCAAAGGCGCGGGCCGCCTGACCGCTGCGCGTAAAGACCGCAGTACCGTTGGCATATGGATGAGCGTTGATCAGTCGGATGGCCGCGTCCAAACTCGGGACCCGAACCACGATCAGCACCGGTCCGAAAATCTCCTCCTGATAAATTCGCATCTGCGGCGTCACACGATCGAACAGGCAGCCACCCAGGTAAAAGCCCTTTTGCCCCGTGACCAAATTATTGCGGCCATCTACAACCAGTTCTGCGCCTTCGCGCACGCCGAGCTCCACGTATCCGAGCACGCGTTCACGATGCGCCGCTGTCACTAGCGGACCCATATCCGTTTTTGGGTCGTCCGGTGGACCGATGCGCAGGTTCGCTACGCGTGCTCGCAATCGCTCGATCAACGCATCGGCTCCGGCATCGCCGACTGCGACGGCCACGGAGATCGCCATGCAGCGCTCGCCGGCAGAACCGTAAGCGGCGCCAAGCAGCGCCTGGATCGCATCATCCAAATCGGCATCAGGCAGGATCACCATGTGATTCTTAGCGCCGCCAAGTGCCTGCACTCTCTTGCCGCAGGCCGTGCCAAGCTGCTGAATGTGGCGCGCCACGGCGGTCGAGCCGACAAAGCTCACACCGGCAACGTCGGGGTGCTCAAGCAGCGCGTCAACTGCTACCTTGTCCCCCTGTACGACATTGAATACGCCGTCAGGCAGGCCTGCCTGCTGCAATAGCTCAGCCAGTCGCAGCGACGCACTCGGATCTCGTTCGGAAGGTTTGAGAATGAAGCTGTTGCCGCAGGCCAATGCCACCGGGCTCATCCACAGCGGTACCATGACCGGGAAATTGAAAGGCGTGATGCCCGCGACCACGCCGAGTGGCTGGCGCACGCTGCAGCTGTCGATTCCGGTGGCGACGCCTTCGCTGTACTCACCCTTCAGCAGCTGCGGAATACCGCAGGCGAATTCCACAACCTCCAGGCCGCGCGCCACTTCGCCGCGCGCATCATCAAAAGTCTTGCCATGCTCTTGCGATATGAGCCGCGCCAGTTCGTCACCGTGCTGTTGCAGCAGGCCGCGAAAGGCGAACAAGACACGCGCCCGCTGCGCCGGGCTCGTGCGCGCCCAGAGGGGTTGGGCGCGCACCGCCGCCCGCACCGCGGTGGCGACATCTTCGGAACTGGCGAGGTCTACCGACGCGCTGGGTACGCCAAGCGCGGGGTTGTAAACCGGAGCTCGGCGCTCCGTGGCGCTCGGCGTCCGGCGGCCGCCGATCCAGTGTGAAATGACCGGCAGGGCGATGGATTCAGGTGCAGCAGACATGGCGCGGGTTCCTGCGAAACGCTAGCGGTAAAAATTGATCTCAGCCGGCAACAGCTGGTTCATCATCGCATTGTATTCCCCGCGCTTGAGCGTGGCGTAGGCTTTAAGGTAACGGGCCGGGAAATAGCGGGCCAGCAGCGCCGAGCCTTCCAAACGGCGCAGCGCGTCGAGCAGGCCGGCGGTGAACTCGGGCAGTGATTCGCTGACGCGGCCTTGCGAGGCAGCAGTAGCGGATCGATTTTCAGTTATCCCGAAATGCATGGCCGCCAGCACGGCGGCCATGACCAGGTGCGGGCTGGAGTCGGCACCGGCCACCCGGTGTTCAATGCGCCGGGCACTCGGCGGCGCGACCGGCACCCGAAAAGCGACGCTGCGGTTGTTATGCCCCCATGATGTGGTGCGCGGCACGAACGGTCCGTAAAAGCGCCGGTGCGAATTAAAGTGCGGCGCAAACAGTGCGATCGAATCCCCCGTAAAGATCTGCAGGCCCGCGATGGCCTGATTCAACAGTAACTCGCCACCGGCCTGACCGAAGCGATTGGTTTCGGCGGCATCGGTGAGGCTGACATGAATATGAAGGCCATTGCCCGGCTGATCGAGGAACGGCTTGGGCATGAACGTTGCTTCCAGGCCGCGCGCCAAAGCCACGCCTTGCACCGCGCGGCGCAATAACGCCGCCTGGTCAGCCGCCAGCAGCGGATCAGCGATGTGCGTCAGATTGATTTCAAATTGACCAATGCCGTATTCGGCAACGGCACTGGCGACCGGGAGTCGCTGCGCCAGTGCCGCATCGCGCATCGCGCCAAGCAGCTCCGCATGCTCTTCAATGGCCTGGACCGAAAGGTTGGCCGCCGTATGCGGTCGCGAACTGAGCGTAGCCGGAGTCAGGGCGGCTCCCGGCTTTTGGCCGCTTTGAGGTTCGACCAGAAAGAACTCCAGCTCGCAGGCGACGACTGGATGCAGCCCGTCGGCCCGGCATCGCTGCACAACTTGGTCGAGGAGTACGCGCGGATCCCACCAGAGCAGCTCCTGCGTGTTGACGTCGCGCATCTGCAATTGCACCTGAGCTGTGGGCCGTTTGGCCCATGGCACAGGCACCAGCGTGCCCGGCATGGGCCAGCCCGAAGCGTCCGGATCACCGTCATCACCGCCCAGCCCGCCGGCGTTGTGTCCGAGGCCGCGCGCATCGGCCAGTAGCGCCGAGGCCGAAAACTGTACGCCCGTCTGCGCCAGTTGCTTGAGCTCAATTGCGGAGATGCGCTTGCCGGTCGCGTGGCCGTTGACATCCAAAATGAATGCATCGACTGCCTCGGTCTGCGGATGCGCCCGCAAAAACACCTCGGCTTCCGAATGTCCGATATTTACAGCTTCTTCTGCCTGACCCATAAATCACCTTGCGGCCCACAGGCCTTTCGTTTCTTGTCTCAGAATCGATCGAGCAGCGCAAACCACGACAGCGCTGCAATCAGCGCCGCGTGCCGTAGCGCGCGGCCGCCAGGAAACTTCGGTACCGGCAGCGCGGCGAGCATTGCGAAGGCATCGCTGCTGCCGAGAATTGCGTCAGCGAGCACCTTGCCGGCGAAGGGTGCCATGACGACCCCCATCCCAGAAAAGCCGCTGCCGTTGAACAATCCGGGCTCGATTTCGCGGATATACGGCAGCCGCGTGGGCGTCACCGCAAGGGTACCGCCCCAGGCATAGTCAAGCCGCGCGTCGGAAAGCTGTGGAAACACCCGCAGCAGATGTGGTCGCACCAGCGCCCGAATATCATGCGGCTGGTGTTGAGTGTAAGTTTCGCCACCGCCGAACAGCAGCCGGTCATCAGGCGTGATGCGAAAGTAATAGACCACGAAGCGGCTGTCGGAAACGGCCATGCGGTTGCGGATCAGCTTCTCGGCGCCTGCGCGGCCCAGCGGCTCGGTGGTTACTATGAAATTCTGCAATGGCATCACCCGAGCCTGCACGGCAGGCTGCAGGTTGCGCAGATAACCGTTGCCGGCAAGTACCACCTTGGCAGCACTGATCACGCCGCGGTCGGTATGCACGCGCCATCCCGTGGGCGTCGGCTCGAGCCGCATCGCCCGCGTGTGCTCGAATACCCGTGCCCCATGGCCGCGCGCCGCGCGCGACAGTCCGAGCGCCAGGTTCAACGCATGCAGATGGCCCGAGGACAGGTCCAGATAGCCGCCGCAATAATCCTGCGTCGCCACCAGTGTGCGTAATTCTTCCGCCTCGACAAAGCGCAGCCGGGTGCCGGGATAGTGGCGGAGGTGTTCGTCGACATGGGCCCGCGCCTCGGCCAGATACCGCGGGCGATGCACCGCGTGCAGCAGTCCCGGGCAATATTGCGCATCGATCTGGTAACGCGCGATCAGCGTGTCGAGGTAAGCCCGCGCTTCAAGCGCGAGCGCCCAGTATTGCCTAGCCGCCGGCCGACCGAATCGCGCCTCGAACCACTTCGGATCGTGGCGCAATCCGGTGTGAACCTGGCCGCCGTTGCGTCCCGAGGCGCCGGAACCGACTCGCGCCTGCTCCAGCAAGGCGACCGCCACTCCTTGCCGCGCCAGGTGCAGGGCCGTGGATAAGCCGGCATAACCTCCGCCCACCACGCACACATCCGCAGAGAATTCCCCATCAAGCGGTGCCAACGGCGGAGCCGGCTCGGTGGCCGTCGCAAGATAATAGGAGTCCGCTGCTTCGCCGTCGGAGCATTTTTTGTTATTTTCTTTATCAAAATCAATAGAATAGGCCATTATTGGCCCCTTTTTGGGTAGCCGAGCCGGGACCATGGCCCTCCGTCAGCGAACCCTATAAGATACTGTGATCACAAGATACCATGGGAGCGTAAGCGAGAGCCACCGGCAACCAATGGCACCTTACCTTGGCCATAGAGCAAGGCTCAGGTGCGCTGTTGGTTGTGTAGCACGCCGCTGCCTAAGAGTGACATGCCATCGATGATGTCCTCGCGGATCGCCTGCATCAGCCGCTGTTCATCGCGGGCGCTGATGGCCTCGCAAGCGGCCTGGTGCTGGTCGGCGAGGTCGGAGCCGCCATAGTTTTCGTAGACCCAACGCATGTACGGGGCGAACTGCAGCCAGATGGACTCAATCAGATTGACGAACACGCGACTGTGTGACGCACGGTAAATTAGAAAATGAAACTGGTAGTTGCCGGTCATGTAGTTGGCGAAATTCTTGGTTTCCAGCGCTTCGCCGATAATTTCATCTTCGAGGCGAATGCGCTTGAGCAGCGCCGAATCAATGTGCGGCAGCGCTTGGCGTGCCGCATCGGGCTCGAGCAGAATGCGCGCGCGCATCAGCTGCTCGAAGCGGTGCTGCGTCATCTCGGGTATATAAAGACGGCGGTTGGGACGGATTTCGAGCGCCCCTTCGGCGACCAGTCGGTGCACAGCTTCGCGCACCGGCATGACGCTGGTGCTGAGTTGCTCGGCGATCTGCCTGAAGCCGATCGCCGTGCCTGGGGCGAGTTGTCCCTTGAGCAGCATCGCGCGCAGTACCTCGTAGATGCGGGAGTTGGTCTTCGAGGAGCTGCTTTGCAGATCTTCCATTGAGGTCATTTCGCGGCAGGGACGTGACGCTGGCTAGTGTAATGAGATACCCGATAATTAACACGCATCGCGGCAGCCGCGCAGCTTTGCCGGCAACGATGGTGAGGCAATAATCATGAGCAGTATTGAAGTATCCGCCGTCCGGTCGCACCCTGTTCCAGTGCGCCGAACCACGCAGGAATGGCAGGCGCTAGATCGCGCGCATTACCTGCATCCATTCACCGATCATGCAGCCTTGCACGTGAAAGGCACGCGGGTTATCACCCACGCCCAGGGCGTTTATCTGTACGATTCGGATGGCCGCCGGCTGCTTGATGGGATGGCGGGACTATGGTGTGTCACGCTTGGCTACGGCCGGACCGAGCTTGCCGACGTCGCCCGCGCCCAGCTGCTCGAGCTCCCCTTCTACAACAGTTTTTTTCAATCGGCTCATCCGCCGGCCATCGAGCTGACCGGCCTGCTGGCGCAGGTGTCGCCGCCACAGTTCAAGCACGTGTTTCTCACCGGATCCGGTTCCGAAGCCAATGACACAGTCGTTCGCATGGTGCGCCGGTACTGGGATCTGCTGGGGGAACCGCAACGTTCAGTGATCATCAGTCGCCACAACGCGTACCACGGCAGCACGATGGCCGGCGCCAGTCTCGGCGGCATGGGCGGCATGCATGCCCAGGGCGGCCTGCCGATCCCGGGCATCGAACACATCCGCCAGCCTTACTGGTATGCAGAGGGCGGCCAGCAATCGCCAGAGGAATTTGGTCTGCTCGCGGCCCGTGCGCTCGAGCAGAAGATTCTGCAAGTCGGTGCCGAACGGGTCGGAGCTTTCATCGGCGAGCCAATTCAAGGCGCGGGCGGCGTCATCATTCCGCCTGCGAGCTATTGGCCGGAAATTCAACGCATCGTGGATAAATACGGACTGTTGCTAGTCGCCGATGAGGTGATCTGCGGCTTTGGGCGCACCGGTGAATGGTTTGGGTCCGACTATTTCGGCATCCGGCCAGACTTGATGCCCGTTGCGAAGGGCATGTCTTCCGGATATTTGCCGATTGGCGGCGTCATGATCGGCGACCGCGTAGCCGACGTGCTGATCGCCCGCGGCGGCGAGTTCTACCACGGCTTCACTTATTCGGGCCACCCGGTGTCGTGCGCGGTGGCCTGCGAGACGCTGCGCATCATGCAGCGGGAGCGGCTGGTCGAGCAGGTCAAAGCGGTGACCGCACCGTACCTGACGAAACAGTGGGCTACGCTCGCTGAACATCCGCTAGTAGGGGAAGCGCGCAATGTGGGCTTGATGGGCGCCTTGGAGCTCGTGCGCGACAAGCGCACGCGGCAGCCGTTTGCCGAGCAGGGCACGGTCGGTACGATCTGTCGCGATATCTGCTTTGAAAACGGCCTGGTGATGCGGGCGGTGCGCGACGCGATGATCATTGCGCCGCCACTGGTCATCAACGCGGCCGAGATCGACGAACTGGTCAGCACTGCGCGCCACTGTCTCGATCTGACGCTCGCGGAAATTAAACGTCGCGGCCTGCTTTAAGCCCGCCGCGCACTGCGTAGTGAGCTCCCTGCCGGGCGGATTTTCCCGCTGACCCGCTGCTGTTTGTTTTTAAGATGTGGCCGAGTAGCTGAAAGTCTCCGAGAAGGTGCGATAGGGAACGGGCACACCGATCTGCATCACCGGAAGATCCGGCCGCCAGCTGGCCGCCGGCCCGATTCCGAATCCGCTCGGCCGGTCTGGCCGCAAATTTTGCGGAATCCAGTCGTTATGACTGCGCAGATTGCCTGCCACGACTTCCGGATCCGTCCAGCCCTGGCCGGCTGGCGAGCTGATAAGCCCGTAAACCATGTAGTGCCAGATTTTCCAACGGCCCTTCTCGTTGATGAAATCTACGGCACGGCGCGAGTAGCCAGTGCGCGCCGAAAATCCCTGACCGGCACTGCCGGGCGTGACGGCAGCGGCAGTCAGCCACAGGCCCTTGGCCGTATTCATATCTTCGGCGACCTCGATGATGTCGGTGGTATTGGCATACAGGTAAGTGGCGCCATTGCGGTAGTTGTGCTGGGACGAATCCCCGACCAGAAGATTGTTCACGGCCACGAATTTTTGTATGCCGTCAGGCCCGTAGTACAGGCCAAAGCCGGCATCGACCTGGACGTCGGCCATGCTGAGCGCAAATTCGCCCAGCAGTTCCGGTCCGCGCCCGAGCGATTCCAAAACGGTGTAGCGGTTAAAGCAGTTATTCACCTGGCGGGCGGCGCTTTCGCGTGCCGTAGTTTTGAGGCCACCGGCATTGCCGCCGGCGGTGCGGCTGGCGGGAGTAGTGTCGGCGGCAGCGGCGCTGCCGGCTGCAGCCGCCAGCCCGAATAACCCGGATGCCATCAGTGATCTGCGTAAAAAATCCATGGTGATTCCCCCCGAAGTGTGACGATTAGGCGGTACCGCAAACTCCATGTCCGATTACATCGGCCGGTCCGGCTCGGTCGCGCTTTTATTAGTGTCGGGCCAAGTCCGAAGCATCCGCGCATCTGCGCGCGGCTGCAATCGCCGAGCGGACACGTGGTTGTTGCGTCGCACCACGCACTGCAGCGGCCGAGCGGCTAAGGCTATGACCGTGCAGCCAACGGCCCAATGAATTGTGGCTAGAGCGGCTCGCGCCCGTAGATACGGGCACTAAAAATTACGCCATTGGCAGCAGCCAGTAACGTCAGCTCTGAATGCGAATCTGAGCCTGCAAGCAGCAGGCTATCGTGCTGCTGCAACGTCTGCTCCGGATGTTCCAGTGTGTGGGTTTGTGCTGAGCCGCGCAGGCACACGAAAAGATTCACCGCGGCAGCCGGATCTGGCTTGAGCATTTTGGTCGGGCGCTCGGTGATTTCAGCCTCGAACCGGGCCCACGCCCGAAGCACCATTAGATTGATGTCACGCGTGGGTCCGTTCACGGGTCGGGCCTTTGCGGCAAGGCCACCGTCGAATACTACGGAACCAAAGCACGGCAGCGACTTGGGCGCAGCTTCTCCGGGCAGTGTCAGCAAAATACCTGCTCCCTCGATAACGCCAAGAAAACGCTCATAACCTTCGAAGGCTGAAAAATCAGCTGGCTCGGTTATTTCGGCAACACTGAGACGCCAGTGATAAACACCGTCCGGGTCATTGCCTTGACCGAACTGGCCGCGGCCAATCTCATAAGTCACTCCCTTGCCGTTTTTCCACGGCGAACGGAGCCATTGTGCACGGGTTACGACGCGCACGTGCCAGCAGCCTTGAACGCTAACGATCGTACGTGACGAATGGGACGCGAGGCCATGGGATTGCCTTTACCTAAGTAAATGAACTGAAGTGCGAGTCGATCTTGCCACGAACCCGCCGTCAGGACTTTGCCTAATAGGCCGCCGCGCCAACGCCCCTGGCCGTCAGAACAACTGTGCCAGGTTGTCGCAGAAACGGCACAAATGCGGCCCTGGCGGCGTCGATATGTGTTGCGTTTGGGCTTGTTAACTATCATTAATTACTCTTGCCCGGCAGTTGGGTTAGTTTTTAAGGGCAAAGCAACTACCGCCCCGGCAGCCGGTCCCAAGGCTAGGCCGGCTGCCCGGTATGCATGATGCGCTTAGGCGGATAGTTTATGGACCCGGAAAATTTACAGGATGGAGCAAGGCCACCGCCCATCCAACGCATAAAAAAATACTGGTGGGCCATAGCGGCGGCAATAGTGCTTGTGCTGCTGATCGGCGTGGCGCGCTTTCGGGCCAACGCGAAGGCAAACGCGCTGCGCGCCGGCGCCAATTTGCCGCTCGCCGTGACTGTGGCGCGCGTCGCGACAGCCGACGTGCCCATTACGATAGATGCGCTGGGTACGGTAACGCCACTGGCCACAGTGACCGTGCATCCGCAGGTAAACGGACCGATCACCAAGATAAATTTCACCGAAGGCCAGATGCTCAAGGCCGGAGCGCTGCTCGCCGAGATTGATGCGCGGCCATTCAAGGCGGCGGTCGATCAGGCCAAGGGGCAGCTGGACCGTGACACCGCGATGTTTGCAAACGCCAAGATCGACCTGGCCCGCTACAAGACATTGTTGGCAGAGAATTCCGTATCCGAACAGCAATATGCCACGCAGCAGGCCACGGTGGATCAGGACGAGGGTACTGTTGCCGCGGATGTAGCCAATCTGGAGGCGGCGCAATTGAATCTTGATTACTGCCGCGTCACGACGCCGGTGGCGGGTCTGGTGGGTCTGCGACAAGTCGATGTGGGCAATCTGGTGCAGGCTAACTCTACCGAGATCGCCGTGGTTACGCAGATGCAGCCAATGTCGGTGCTATTTACGGTCCCAGAAGACTCCCTGGGCAGCATCCTGCAACGTCTGCGGTCGGGGCAGAAGCTGGCGGTCGATGCCTACGACCGCAGCCTCACCAACAAGATTGCGAGCGGTGTACTGTCGAATGCTGACAACGAGATTGACCCAACAACCGGCACACTCAAACTTCGAGCAATGTTTGACAATGCCAAGCTTGAGTTGTTTCCGAACCAGTTCGTCAACGTCCACCTGCTGCTCGACACCGTACACAATGCGATCGTCGTTCCCGGCTCTGGCCTCCAGCAAGGCGCATCCGGCAGCTACGTTTACGTTGCCAATGCCGATAACACGGTGACCATGCGGGCGGTGACCACCGGCCCTGGAACGGCCGACCAGGTTTCTATACTTAAGGGACTGCAGCCTGGCGAGACAGTCGTGGTAGACGGTGCTGACCAGCTTCGTGACGGTGCACATATAACGATACCGCAGGCCGGCGCTGCGGGCGCCGCTGCCGCCCAGCGCCCGCGTCGCGCGGGCAGCGGTAGCCAAGGCAGCTCGAGCGGTGGCGGCCAACACTACCAACGCCAGCAAGGCAGCAGCACGGGCACGGCTAACTCTCCCTGAACTGGGTCTGAAACCGTGAATCCCTCCCGACCCTACATCACCCGCCCGGTCGCGACCTCGTTGTTCATGGCCGCGATCCTGATGGTCGGGGCCATCGGCTATCTGTTCCTGCCGTTGTCGGCTCTACCCGAGGTCGACTACCCAACCATCCAGGTGCAGACCTTCCTACCGGGCGCCAGCCCCGAAGTCATGACCTCGACGGTCAGTGCGCCGTTGGAGCGGCAGTTCGGGCAGATGCCAGGTCTCAAGGAGATGTCCTCACGCAGTTCGGCCGGCGCATCGGTGGTCACGCTTCAATTTGATCTGGCACTCAACATCGACATTGCCGAGCAGGAGGTGCAGGCCGCGATCAACGCGGCGGCCAACCTGCTGCCGCAGAGTCTGCCGGCGCCTCCAATCTACGCCAAGGTCAACCCGGCCGATGCGCCGATCCTCACGCTCGCCGTGACTTCCGCCTCGATGTCGGTTACCCAGATCGAGGATCTGGCTGATACGCGCATTGCCCAGAAAATCTCGCAGATCTCCGGCGTTGGGATGGTCAGCATCAATGGCGCACAGCGGCCGGCAGTGCGCATTCAGGCCAACCTGCAGGCACTGGCGTCCTACGGCCTAAATATCGATGACCTGCGCACAACTATCGCCAATGCCAACACCGATGCCCCGAAGGGCAGCTTCGACGGCGCGGCGCGCGCCTATTCCATCGATGCCAATGACCAAATCTCCAGCGCGCAGCAATACAGCGACATCATCGTCGCCTATCGCAACAACGCACCGGTCCGCCTTACCGACGTGGCAACCGTCCTGCAAAGTGCAGAGAACAACAAGCTATCCAGCTGGATGAACGACACGCCGGCGATCCTGCTCAATGTCCAGCGCCAACCGGGCGCAAACGTAATTGCGGTCGTGGACCAGATCCGCAAGCTCCTACCGCAGATCCGCACTTCGTTGCCGGCCAATGTTGACGTAACCGTATTGACTGACCGCACCAATACGATTCGGGCCTCGGTCAACGATGTGCAATTCGAGCTGTCGCTAGCCGTTGTACTGGTTGTGCTCGTGATCTTCCTGTTCCTGCGCAACGTGCCGGCGACCATCATCCCGAGCCTGTCGGTGCCGCTGTCGCTGGTCGGCACGTTTGCTGTGATGTACCTGTGCGGCTTCAGCCTCAACAACCTGTCGCTGATGGCGTTGACGATCGCTTCCGGGTTCGTGGTCGATGACGCGATCGTGATGATCGAAAACATCTCGCGCTACATAGAAAAAGGCGAGAAGCCACTGGCGGCCGCGCTAAAGGGTTCTGGCGAAATCGGGTTCACGATAGTGTCGCTGACGGTGTCACTAATTGCGGTGCTGATCCCGCTGCTGTTTATGCGTGAAGTGGTGGGCCGGCTGTTCCGCGAGTTCGCAATCACGCTGTCCATCTCCATCCTGATATCAGCCGTGGTGTCGCTGACACTTGTGCCGATGCTGTGCGCCAAGATGTTGCGGTCGCACGAGGAGACTACGGCCCGCAAGCAGAGTGCGATCGCGCTTAAAGCTGAGCGCTGGTTTCAGTGGGTTATTGCCCAATACGATGTACTACTGACCTGGGTCCTAGAGCACCAGCGGTTCGTGATGTGGATCGCGACTGCAACCGTAGTGCTGACGGTCTTGCTTTATATAGTGATACCGAAGGGATTCTTCCCGCTGCAGGATACCGGCATCCTGCAGGGTACGACTGCGGCTGAGCCGGCCATTTCGTTCGGCGCGATGAGCGATCGTCAGCAACAACTGGCGGCTGTAATCCGCCGCGACCCGGATGTCGAGAGTTTGTCATCGTTCGTCGGCGTTGACGGCACGAATACGACGCTGAATAACGGCCGCCTACTGATTAATCTGAAACCTAAGAATCAGCGCAGCGACAGGATCGAGGAGACCATGGCGCGCCTCAGCGGTGCGGCACGGGCAGTTAGCGGGATTCGGCTTTTTCTGCAGCCGGTGCAGGATTTGACCATCGACTCGACCGTGGGCCGGGCGCAGTACCAGTTCATCCTCGAGGCGGCCAGCAACGCGAGCTTGCGCCCATGGGTTCCCAAACTTCTCGAGCGCCTGAACCGTGCCCCGGAATTGGCCAATGTATCGACCAATTACGTCGATAACGGTCTGACCGTGCAGATTGACATCGACCGGGACACTGCCGCGCGCTTTGGCGTTACGGCCGCGACCATCGATAACGCGCTCTACGATGCCTTTGGCCAGCGCATCATCTCGACCATTTACTCGCAATCCAACGAATACCGGGTAATCATGGAGGGCGATCCGAAGCTGCAGGTCTCGATCGATTCGCTGAATGACATATACGTGCCGTCCGCCAGCGGCGGACAGGTACCGCTCGGGTCGATCGCGCACATATCCGTGCAGTCGGCGCCACTTGAAATCGACCATCTCGGCCAGTTCCCTGCGGCGATGTTCTCATTCGACGTCGCACCGTCCGCGTCGCTTGAAAATGCTGTGGATGCAATCCGCGGCGCCGAGAACGACATCGCACTGCCGGTTGCCATCTCGACCACATTTGAAGGCACGGCGCTTGCGTTTCAGTCATCGCTCGGGAGCGAAGTGTTATTAATCCTGGCGGCCATCATTACCGTCTATATCGTTCTCGGCGTGCTCTACGAGAGCTATATCCATCCGCTGACGATCCTCTCGACGCTGCCCTCCGCGGGGGTCGGCGCCCTGCTGGCGCTGATGATCGCCGGGCTTGAGCTAAACATCATCTCGATCATTGGCATCATCCTGCTGATCGGCATCGTCAAGAAGAACGCGATCATGATGATTGATTTCGCGCTGACGGCCGAGCGCGATGGCGGCAAAACCCCGCGTGAGGCGATCCACGAAGCCGCGTTGCTGCGCTTTCGCCCGATTCTTATGACGACGGTCGCGGCGCTGTTCGCAGCCCTGCCGCTGATGCTTGGCAGTGGTACAGGATCGGAGTTGCGCGCGCCGCTCGGCATTGCGATTGTCGGCGGCCTGCTCGTGAGCCAGCTGCTGACCTTGTTCACGACGCCGGTGATCTACCTGTACTTTGACCGCTGGGCGATCGCGTTGCGCAGACGCGGCGGCGCGAAACAGGAATCAGGCGGCCAGCCGTTTGATGTGGGCGAAGCTCCGGCATCGCGGTCGGACTGACGACAGCCATGAGCATTTCCACACCATTTATTGGCCGGCCGATCGCAACGACACTGCTGACGATCGGCCTGGCGCTCGCCGGCGGGATAGCGTTTTTCCTGCTACCGGTGTCGCCATTGCCAAATGTAGACATGCCGACACTCACGGTCTCGGCATCGCTCCCCGGCGCGAGCCCGGAAACGGTTGCAACCAGCGTCACGACGCCGCTCGAGCGGCATTTGGGCACGATTGCGGGCGTGACAGAGATGACTTCGCAAAGCGCGGTGGGCAGCTCGCGCATCACGCTGCAGTTTGAACTCAGTCGGGACATTGATGGCGCGGCCCGCGATGTCGAGGCAGCCATCCAGGCTGCACGCATTGACCTACCCAGCTCACTGCGGCAAAACCCGGGTTATCGCAAGCAGAATCCGTCAGACGCGCCGGTGATGATTCTGGCACTGACCTCCAACACGCTGACGGCTGGCCAGATTTATGACTCGGCATCAACCGTGCTGCAGCAGAAGTTGCTGCAGATCGACGGCGTCGGTGATGTCACTATTGGCGGCAGCTCACTGCCAGCAGTTCGGATCGAACTCAATCCGCGAGCGCTGTTCAAATATGGCGTCGGCCTCGAGGACGTGCGCGCGGCGTTGTCAGCGGCAAACGCCAACGCTCCTAAGGGAGCGGTCGAGGTGGGCGCGCTGCGCTATCAGGTCTATGTCAATGACACTGCCACCGTCGCTGCCGACTACCGCTCACTGATCGTTGCCTACCGCAACAATGCGGCGGTCCGGTTACAAGATGTTGCGACCGTCTTGGACGGTGTTGAAAACGTTCGGAATCTTGGTCTCGCAGATGGCAAGCCGGCAGTGCTTCTGGTGTTGCACCGTCAGCCGGGCGCCAATGTCATTGATGTGGTTGACCGGATCCGCGCAGTGATGCCGGAGCTGCAGGCGTCGATTCCGGCCAGCATCCAGATCATCCAGACCATTGATCGCACCGAAACGATTCGCGCCTCATTGCATGATGTCGAGAAGACCCTGCTGATCGCGATCGTGCTGGTCGTGCTGGTGGTCTTTGCGGCCCTGCGCAACGGGCGCGCGGCACTGGTGCCCAGCGTGGCGGTGCCCCTGTCGCTGGTCGGGACTTTTGGTGCCATGTACCTGCTCGGCTTCAGCCTCGACAACCTGTCCTTGATGGCGCTGACGGTGGCGACCGGGTTCGTGGTCGATGATGCCATCGTCGTCCTGGAGAATATCTCGCGTCATGTCGAGGAAGGCATGCCGCGGTTCCAGGCCGCGTTGCTCGGTGCCAGGGAGGTCGGCTTTACGGTGCTGGCAATGAGCCTGTCGCTGATCGCAGTGTTCATCCCCATTCTGCTGATGGGCGGGATCGTCGGCCGGACGTTCCGCGAATTTTCGCTGACTCTCGCTGTGGCCATTCTGATTTCGCTGGTGGTTTCGCTGACGACCACGCCAATGATGTGTGCGCATGTGCTGCGCCGCGAGCCGAAGCGGCAGAGCCGGCTGCTGAACAATCTGGAGCGCGGCTTCAATGCGATGCGCGATTTTTATGCACGGACGTTGCGCGTCGCGCTGGCGCATCCGCGCACGGTCATGCTAGTACTCGGTGGTACCGTGGCGCTGAACTTCTATCTTTATACGATCGTACCGAAGGGCTTCTTTCCCCAACAGGATACCGGCACTCTGGTCGGATTTGTGCGCGCCGACCAGAGCATTTCGTTCCAGGCGATGTCAAAAAAACTGCGTAGCGTCCTGGATACGGTCCGCGCCGATCCGGCGGTCCAGGATGTAGTCGGCTTCACCGGCGGCGGCGGTGGCGGCCCGGGTGGTGGGGGCGGCGCCACAAACACGGCGAACATGTTCATTGGCTTGAAGCCGCTATCTGTGCGCAAAGTCAACAGCGACCGCGTGATAGCCCGTTTACGGGCCAAGCTCGCTCCCACCAGCGGCGTGCGGTTATACATGCAGGCCATCCAGGATATTCGCGCCGGCGGCCGGCAGAGCAACACCCAATATCAGTACACCATCCTCAGTGATGACCTGAACCTGCTTAATGAATGGACGCCAAAGATCACCGAGGCCCTGAAGGCGGTGCCGGAGCTTGAAGACATCAACTCTGATCGCCAGGACAGCGGATTGGACATTGCGCTTAATATCGACCGCAGCACCGCTGCGCGCCTCGGAGTCAATCTGTCCGAGGTCGATAACACGTTGTACGACGCCTTTGGCCAGCGACAGGTATCGACTATCTACAATGACATGAACCAATATCATGTTGTCATGGAGGTTGATCCTAGTTTCTGGCAGAGCCCGGATACGCTCAAGGAAGTATGGGTTAGCACCTCCGGTGGCGCGCTGAGTGGAACGCAATCCAGCGCCGCCGCCGTCGGGGCCTTCTCGGTCGGCTCGTCAACCGCGACCGCCAAGGGCGCGACCAGTGCCGCTAGCGCCGTGGCGACCTCTGTTACGAACAGTTCGATTACCTGCTCGTCGACAACCAGCAGCACAAGCACGGGCTGCACAAGCACGACTACCTCGTCCGGGACAATTGCGACCGCCGCGCAGAACCTGCAACTCAATTCGCTGACCAACAGCGGTCGTGGTGGAGCATCCAGCGGCGCCTCAATCAGCA
>DASWBL010000081.1:0-2557 GCA_036390615.1 Steroidobacteraceae bacterium
GCGCTGTGGCCCGTGCTTCGCAGCCATTTTCCGGCGCCGGAGCCCGCGGCAGCAGCCGATGCGCCGCCGGCAGTTTCGTTACCGCCGCTGCGCCACTGGGCTGCGCCCTGGCCGGTCGGCTCACCGCCAGTGCAGGCACCGGCCGAGCGCGTGGCGTTGTCGTTGCGCGATCCGGAAGCGGCGCCCGAATATCGCTGGGTCGGCATCGCAGCGCGCGCCGTGGGCACGGTAGTGCACGCTGAGCTGCGCCGGCTGGCGCAGAGCAATGTATTGCCGGCCGCGGCGAGCGGACGCGACTACCAGCGCTGGTTGCAGCAGCTCGGAGTCGAGACGGGCGAGCAAGCGGCAGCGCAGGCGCAGATACAGGCAGCGCTGCAGCGGACCCTTAACGATGAACGGGGGCGCTGGCTACTCGGCGCCGCACACCACGAATCGCATTGCGAGCTGCCGCTGACAGGCGTGTACCAGGGGCGGGTCATCAACGCCATCATCGATCGGACCTTTGTCGATGCCGCCGGCACCCGCTGGGTGATTGATTACAAGACCAGTTCACACGAAGGCGGATCTCTGCCGGAGTTTCTCAGCCGGGAAGCGGAACGCCACCGGCCGCAGCTGGCCCGCTATGCGACGCTCGCCGCGGCGCTCGGGCCGGAGCCGGTGCGTGCGGCCCTGTACTTCCCGCTGCTCAGCGAGTTATGCGAGGTGCCCGTTTAGACCGCGCCACTAAAGCACGCCGCCGAGCGAGAACGGCCGCATCCCAAGAGGATCAGGCGGGCCGAGCAGCTGCATCCAATGTTGCAGGTCATCGCTCGCCTGGGCGCGAGCCAGGACGTGGCCGTTGAGTTCGTAATTGCCATCTCGCCGCAGCTGCAGCTGGCCTTGCAGCTGCAGCGGACCGCCCAGATCCTTCAACTCGGCGCGTATCTGGCCATCGGGGCCAGGCTCGAGAAACTTGAGCGCATAGCTGCCTAGTTCGCTCTGGCCGTAGGCCCCGCGCAGGGAGCGCGCCGTCAGCGTGCCGCGGGCCGCGACCAGCCTGCCGCCCTGCAGATCGGCGCTCGCCAGCTCAACGTGAAGTTGGCCGCTCCAGTCATCAGGAAACCAGGGCACCAGACCGCCATCGACCGGCAGGTCGACGGCAACGTTTCGCAGGTACAGCGCGTGCCCGAAGCCGAGTGCGACGTCGGCGTTGCCCATGGCGCGCGGATCATTGCAGGTGAGGCGGGCGGCGAGCCGCAGGCGCAGCAATTGCAGCGCCAGCAATTGCCAATGCGGCTCGGACAGGCTGACGGCATCGAAGCGCAGCTGTCCGCACGAACCGCGCCACACGGTGCCTTCGGGGAAATCGCAATGCATATCGGCCGGCAGCCTGCTGCTGACCCAGGAAGCTGGCAAGCGCAGCAACACGGTGAGAAGGAACAATGGCAGACCAAGGCCGATCAGCGCGCGGCGTGACATCAGCCCCTGCGCAATACGATTGTGGCGTTGACGGTGCCTGGCGTGCTGGTGCTTTCGATGGTGGCGGACTCGATGTGCAGGCCATCGCGCTGCACGACATCGTTCGCCCAGGTGGCAAGCGCATCAAAGGCCGCCTGCTCGAAGTGGACGCTGGCGGCGCCGTTTTGCGTCAGCGTACTGGTCGAGTGGCTGATGCCGTTGCGCCGCGCTTCCCGGTCGGCCACAGTCGGGAGCGATTCGGTGCCGCTCACCGGCGGTGCCATGCGATTGAGCATCGATAGTTGCGGCCCTAAGCCCTGCAGCCACAGCAGGTCGGCCTGTTTGGTGGCAACCCGCTGTCGCGCGGCGCTGACGCTGTGCTCAAATGGCAGCAGTCCGCCCAGCACCAGAATGAGTACGGCGGCTGCGCCGCCGATGCTGACGACGCGGCGTTCGGATTCACTGAGCCTGGCGAACCATTTGCGCAACGCTTCCATCAGGATGTGCTCCGCGCGCGCAGCCGGATATTGCCTTCGTAGGCGTCACCGGCCGCGTTGCCGGCGACGAGCTCGGCGTCCCAGCCGGCCGCACGCAGTGCCTGATTGACCCGCTCAATGCTCTGCGCATCGCTGGCGCGAAGTTTTACCTGCACGATGCCTTTTTGATAGTCCAGTAGTTGCACACGCGAACCTGGAGCGCTTTGCAATGCCGTAGCCAGTCCCTTCAAAGCGCCAAGCAGGCCGCCCGGATCGGACTGCGCCAGTGCCGCGGCGAGCTGCCGTTGCAGGCGCTGGCGCAGTGGGCCGTTGCCGCTGCTGATTCCGGGTATCGACCCGGTGAGCATGGTGATGCGCGTATCCAGATCCTTTTCCGCGCGATGCAGCTGCCACAGCGAATATCCCTGGCTGCCCAAATGCGCCACCAGTAGCACTAGGGCGAGGATTGCCGCCAAGCGCCAGCGTTCCCAGTGGGTGTTGAACGAAGTGCGCTGCGCGTAAGTGCCCTGTAGCAGATTGATCGGGGCGGCGGTCGGCAGCTGCGTGGCCAGCCAGCCGAGCACGCCATCGCCGAGCAGCTGCACTTTCAAGCTTCCGACCTGAGCGCGTAATTTCTCGAAATC
>DASWBL010000082.1:0-1734 GCA_036390615.1 Steroidobacteraceae bacterium
ATCAGCCGTGACTGCTGACGACCGGGCGGCAACTACGTCAAGCAAGTCCAAAGCCAGTGCCGCGGCCGCAACAGCGCCAGCGGCCGCGAGCGCCGAGCCAAAACTTGGACCCGCGGCACGGCGCGTGGCCGAGGAGCAGCATCTGGCGGCATCGACCGTAAGTGCGGCGGCCCGCGACGGGCGCGCTTCAAAGGCCGATCTGTTGGCGGCCGCGGCCAGCGCACCAGCCGCTCCCGCAGCGACAGCGGTGGTCGCCAAGGCAGCGCCCGCCGTCGCCACGCGGGTTGGACGCGCCGAACAGCGTGTGCCGATGACACGCCTGCGGCAGAGAATCGCCGAGCGACTCGTGCAGGCGCAGTCCAACGCGGCACTGCTCACCAGTTTCAATGAGGTGGATCTTACCGCGGTGCTGGAGTTGCGGAATCGCCACAAGGATGTCTTTGAGAAAAAGCACGGCGTGAAGCTGGGATTGATGTCGTTTTTCGTCACGGCCGCCATCGAGGGCCTGAAGAAATTCCCGGTGATCAACGCTGCGGTGGACGGCAACGAGATCGTCTACCACGAGTACTATGACATCGGCATCGCTGTTTCAACTGAGCGTGGGTTGATCGTGCCAGTGCTGCGCGATGCCGATCTGTTGGGTTTCGCAGGCATAGAGAAAGGCATCGCCGCCTTCGCCCAACGCGCCCGCGAAGGCACCATCAGTCTCGAAGATCTGACGGGCGGAACGTTCAGCATCACCAACGGCGGCGTGTTCGGATCGCTCATGTCCACACCCATTGTCAATGCGCCCCAAAGCGCAATTCTGGGCATGCACAAGACACAGGAGCGGCCCATGGTGGTCAACGGTCAGGTGGTGGCGCGCCCGATGATGTATGTCGCTGTTACCTATGATCATCGGATCATCGACGGGCGTGAGGCGGTGCAATTTCTGGTAACGGTCAAGGATTGCCTGGAAGATCCGGGTCGCATGTTGCTTGGAGTGTGACTGGCATGAGCGAGACGTGTGACGTGCTAGTTATCGGTGGCGGGCCGGCTGGGTATCCGGCCGCGATCCGCGCGGCGCAAAATGGCTTGTCGGCAGTCTGCGTCGATGCGTGGCAGAACCGTGACGGCAGCAGCGCGTTGGGTGGCACCTGCCTGAACGCTGGCTGCATCCCCTCCAAAGCCATGCTCGAATCTTCCGAGCTTTACCATCGGGCGCAGCATGAGCTGGCGGTACACGGCATACAGGTGAATGCCGTGACGCTCGATTTGCCAGCCATGCACAAGCGCCGTGCCGGCATAGTAAAAGGTATGACCGGGGGCATTGCCGGGCTGTTCAAGTCGGCAGGGGTCAAAACCATTTTTGGCCAGGCGCAATTGTTGCCCGGACGCCAGGTAAAGGTCACTGGTCGTGACGGCAGCGTGCAGACTGTTACGGCCAAGCATGTGATCATTGCCAGCGGCTCGGTGCCGACGGCACTGAGTAGCGTGCCGTTCGACGGCGACCGCGTCGTCGATTCCTGGGGCGCGCTTGAGCTGGCGGAAGTGCCACAGCGGCTGTGCGTAATCGGCGCCGGCGTAATTGGTTTGGAACTGGGCAGCGTCTGGCGACGCCTGGGAAGCGAGGTGACGCTGCTCGAAGCGTTGCCAACCTTTCTACCGATGGCTGATCAGCAGCTGGCGGGCGAGGCAGCGCGCCAGTTTCGCAAGCAGGGGCTGGAGCCGCGCCTTGGCGCACGTGTCAGCGGC
>DASWBL010000083.1:0-2878 GCA_036390615.1 Steroidobacteraceae bacterium
GGCACAATCCGCTCGGCGCGTACATGGTTGTGGTACTGCTGCTGCTATTGCTTGGCATCGCAGTGAGCGGTCTGTTTGCCAACGACCAGATCGCCAATACCGGACCACTGTACAGCTACGTCTCCGCGGCGCTGAGCGATCAGCTGAGCGGCTGGCATCAGCGTTTATTTCAAGTGCTCGAAGTCGCGGTCGGCTTGCACGTGCTGGCGGTTCTTGGTCACCGCCTGCTGCGTAATGAGGAGCTGATCGGGCCAATGTTCTCGGGCAAGAAGCCGGCGCAGTGGCTTGGGCCCGGGGATGCCATCAATGGTTCGCGCACCTGGCTGGCGCTGCTGATCGTACTGCTGCTGGCAGTTGGCCTTGCCCGCCTGGTGGCCACTGCGCCGCCGGCGAGCTTGTCGATCTTTTGAGGGTCTTTTTGCTTTCGGGGTGCTTATTGCCGCGGCGGCGGCTAGAGTCTGGGCTTCGGCCATGACACCCCCACCTAACGAATCCGACCTGCGGGACGCGGCGCGGCGCCGGCCCGCGGCGCGCAAGCTTGCGCCGCTCGCTGCACTGCGGCCGTTTCTAGTTCCTTACAAGCGTACGTTTGTATTCGCGGGACTCGCGCTGATTGTGGCTGCCGCCGCAACGCTGGTTATGCCGACTGCGGTCCGCCAGGTCGTCGATCACGGATTTTCTACGCCGGACACCTCGCGGATGGGCCGCTATTTTGTCGGGCTGCTGGCGGTCTCGGCGTTGATTGGACTCGCGTCGGCAACCCGCTTTTATCTGGTTACGTGGATTGGCGAGCGCGTGGTAGCTGACGTGCGCGCCAAGGTGTTCAGTCATGTGCTGTCGCTCTCGCCGGTGTTCTTCGAAACGACGCGCACCGGCGAAGTGCTGTCAAGACTGACGGCCGACACGACGCTGGTGCAGACCGTCGTCGGCTCCTCGGCATCCTTCGCGCTGCGCAGCATTGTCCTCGCGATCGGCGCGCTGATCATGATGGCGGTGACGAGCCCCAAGCTTACGGCACTGGCTTTTGTCGGTGTGCCGGTAGTGCTGGTGTTGATCCTGTCGATGGGCCGGCGCGTGCGCGGCCTGTCGCGCTCGGCGCAGGACCGGGTCGCCGACACCTCGGCCCTCGCCGGCGAAACGATCAATGCCATCCAGACCGTGCAAGCCTATACCCACGAAACCGCGGACCGGGCGCGCTTCGATGCGACCATTGAGGCCGCATTCGATGCCGGCATCCGCCGCACGCGTGTGCGCGCGCAAATGACGGCGATTGTGTTTTTTATGATCGGCGCCTGCATTGTCGGCGTGCTGTGGGTCGGCGCCCTCGATGTGGTGTCCAAGCGCATGACCGCCGGGCTCCTGATCCAGTTTATTTTGTATGCCGTATGGCTCGCTGCCTCGGTCGGTGCCTTGAGTGAGCTGTGGGGCGAAGTGCAGCGCGCTGCGGGCGCCACGGAACGACTGATGGAGATTCTCGCCACTGAGCCGGCGATTGCCATCGCCGCCTCGCCGCTCAAACTGCCGGCAATTGTGGCAGGAGAAGTGCAATTCGAGGCGGTCAGGTTTTGCTATCCGTCACGCCCTGATCTCCTCGCGCTGCAAAATTTCACGCTGCACATCGCCGCCGGCGAATCCGTCGCGCTGGTCGGACCGTCCGGCGCGGGTAAGTCCACCGTCTTTCAGCTGCTGCTACGCTTTTACTCGCCGCAAGCCGGGATCATTAGGATGGACGGCACCGACATCGCCCAATTGACTCCGCAGGAGCTGCGCCAGCACCTGGCGCTGGTGGCCCAGGAACCGGTGATGTTCGCCGGCTCCATTGCCGACAATATCCGCTACGGCCGGCCTGACGCAGATGAGGCTGCGGTGCGCGCCGCCGCCGAGGCCGCGGCGGCTGAAGAGTTTATCCGCCGACTGCCTAATGGTTTTGACACGCAGCTTGGGGAGCGTGGCATTACCTTGTCGGTCGGACAGCGCCAGCGCATCGCCATTGCGCGGGCGATTTTGCGCGATGCGCCAGTGTTGCTGCTTGATGAGGCCACGAGCGCGCTCGATGCGGAAAATGAGCGGCTGGTGCAGATCGGACTGAACAACCTGATGACCCGCGGCGGCCAGCGCGCCCGCACGACGCTGGTCATAGCCCACCGGCTGGCGACGATCCAGCGCCTCAAGCGCATCGTGGTTTTGAATCACGGGGCGATTGTCGCTGAGGGCACGCACGCGGAGCTGGTCCGTGCCGGCGGGCTCTACGCCCATTTGGCTGATCTGCAGTTCAGCGAGGCGCGGGCGCTGCTGTCCTGAACCCCGTTCCCGGCCCCGCGTGCCGGGCTTGATCCCACGGCTGCAACCGCCTCTTGACGGGGCTGTAGCGCTTGCCGATGCTGGCAGCCGCTATGACAGAGGCACTGTGGATCGGTACGCGTAAGGGCGCATTTGTGCTTCGCAGCGACTCGCGGCGGCGCCGCTGGCGACTCGCGGGCCCGCAGTTTCTCGGGCACATCGTGCATCACATCGTGCAAGATCCGCGCGAGCCGCGGCGGCTGCTGATGGCGGCCAAGACCGGGCACCTGGGCCCGACGATTTTCCGGTCAGAAAACCGCGGGCGCACCTGGCAGGAGGCCAAATCACCGCCGGCGTTTCGCCGCGCGGCAGCGGATGAGCCGCCGCGGGCGGTTGACCGAACCTTTTGGCTGAGCCCGGGTCACCGGAGCGATCCCGGCAGCTGGTATGTCGGGACCGCGCCGGCTGGCCTGTTTCGCTCCACCGATGGCGGCGAGCACTGGGAACCCGTGGCCGGATTCAACGATCATCCGCGGCGGCCACAATGGGCTCCCGGCAACGGCACTCCCGACGGCGAATTCCTGCACTCGATCCTGGT